>JASLZG010000138.1 GCA_030754995.1 Lentisphaeria bacterium | reverse complement strand
CATGCGATATCTCCTCGTCCTGCTGTGCCTGGCAAGCGTCGCCGCCAGCCGCGCAGCCGATGCCACCATCCTTGTCCAGGGCCAGTCACATGCCGGCAACCCGACTATTTTCGTGACTCCGGTCAAGGATGATCGGAAAATGACCGACCTGCTGCGGTCGACCTTGACATATTCCGACTGGTTTCGGGCGTTGCGGAAAAAGGCCGCAGCTGATTATGTCCTGACCTTTTCCGTTTCCGCCGGCGGCGATTCGCATCACCTTCAGTTGACCGACAAGTCCGGAAGTGAAGTCGTCTCCCTGGAAACCCCGGTCGGTGCCGGCAGCACCGACACACAGGTCTACGCCGACATCGACAAGTTGCTCCGGGCCGTGTTTCAGACACCCGGCCTATGCGAGGCGCGGTTGGCATACGTCAAGGAACTGGACGGTGTGAAAGAGATTTACACCGCCGACTTCAACGGTGCCAACCCGCGACCAGTGACCGCCAACGACACCCTCTCGGTCGAGCCGCAATGGGGCGGCGACCGGCGCCATCTTGTTTACACCCTGTACCGGCGGTTCAACACCGACATCGTCCTCGTCGACCTGGCGATGGGACGGCGGCGGCGATTGACGCAGTCGATCGGGCTCAACTCGGGCGCGGCGCTGTCCAACCGCGGCGATCGTGTCGCCATGACCCTGAGCCGCGGCCGCAACGTCGACCTCTACGTCATGAATCTGCCCAGGGACGAGCCTCGACAACTGACCGCGACCGACGGACTCGAGGCGTCTCCATGCTGGTCTCCGGACGACCGCAAGCTGTGTTTTGTTTCGGACCGCCAGGGCCGGCCCCGGCTGTATCTCATGCCCGCGGCGGGCGGCGCGCCGCAACGGCTGCTTGCGAACCCGGGCGAATGTGTGTCGCCCAGCTGGTCGGTGGCGGCAAATAAGATCTGTTTCGCGATGCGCCAGGGGCAGCGCTATGTCATCGCCATGGTTGAGATGTCCAACGGCACGTTGCCGATAGACGAGTTCAAGGTGCTCGTTGACGAGCCTGGCGACTGGGAATCGCCGGCATGGGCCCCGGACGGCCGCCACATCGTCTGCTCACGGACCACGGGGCGGAGCGGCAAGACCCTGTACATGATCGATTCGCTGTTCGGGACACTGGTCCCCCTGCAGAACTTCACCGGAAACGACACCTCGCCCACATACTCCCCCCTCCCCTGATGGCGGTGATGCCGCAATCTTGTAAACGACAGGGGGTTTGTTACATTCACCGGCTTAGAACAGGAGATAAAGACAATGAATGCAAGCACGATTTTAGACGACTGCGAAGAGAAAATGATGGCGGCGATGGAGGCCCTTGAAGAGGCCTTTGCAGGATTCCGCACCGGCAAGGCCACCACCAGCCTGGTCGATAACATTTCGGTTGAATGCTACGGCTCGGTGACGCGCGTCAAGGAGATCGCCGGAGTCACGACGCCGGAGCCCCGGCTGATTGTCGTCCAGCCGTGGGACAAGGGCGTGATCGGCGACATCGAGAAGGCGCTCCAGTCGGCGAACATCGGCATCACGCCGGTCAACGACGGCCGGGTCATCCGCCTGCCGATTCCGGAGCTCAGCGAAGAGCGGCGCCAGGATTTGGCCAAGCAGGTGAAGAAACGGGCGGAGGAATGCAAGGTTGAGGTACGCAATCATCGGCGTGACGCCAACGACGATGCCAAGAATGCCAAGAAAACGTCAGACATCACCGAGGACGGCATGCACGATCTGTTAGAGGGCATCCAGAAGCTCACGGACGACTACATCGGGCAGATCGACGACCAGACCAAGACCAAGGAAGACGATATCATGAAGGTGTAAAGGTCGCCGTTGCGGTGACCGCCTGGCAATCCCCGGCCCCTGCCGCATGGGGCGGGCACCCGGAGGGCAATACGCCGCGGTCAATGATACGCGGCCGGCGTTGCTACAGCAGATGCCCGAGCCGGTCCCGTTTCGTCCGCAGATAGAACTCGTTGTCTGCCTCTGCAGGGATGATCAGCGGAACGCGCTCGGCAATGTTCACCCCACAGTTGGTCAGGCCGTTCATCTTTTCCGGGTTATTCGTCAGCAGGCGAATGCTGTGCACCTGCAGGGCGTCAATGATTTGCGCCGCCGCCGTATATACCCGGGAATCCGGCGGAAAGCCGAGAGTTTCATTGGCGTCGACCGTGTCGAGGCCCCGATCCTGCAGCCGGTAAGCGCGAATCTTGTTGATCAGCCCGATGCCGCGCCCTTCCTGTCGCAGGTAAATCAGCAGGCCGGTGCCCGCCGCCACGATTGCGCGCATCGCCTTGTCCAGCTGGTCGCCGCAGTCGCAGCGGGCCGAATGAAAGACATCGCCGGTAAGGCATTCGCTATGGACGCGGGTCAGTACGTCTTTGGCACCGGCGACGTCGCCGTAGACCAGTGCGACGTGTTCGCTCTCGCACGTGTCGACGAAGCAGTGCAAGTCGAAGTCCTGATCGGAGTAACGACTCGGCATCTTTACCTGCCCGGCGAATTGCAGGGCGTCGGTAGAGATCATGCTGTCAAGCGGCGTTGCCATAAACACAAAACGCTCCGGTAGATTCAGGTATCTTCGGGAGCGTTGAGCCCGCCGCCGCAACGCCGGCGGGCCGGGAAAAGACCAGCACTGGCGGCGACGCACACAGGAGTGCACCGACAGCACGACATATTTCAGCTGGTCCAGTGTTTTCTCCCATCCAGACTGTCACTGTCGGTGATGGAATTTCACCATCTCAATCCTGCAACTGCAGGATTCACGGACTTTCACCGCCGATCGGGAATTTCACCCTGCCCCGAAAACACCGAGTTTGTATGTCAATTACTGTAAGATAGACCGAAAAGTCCCGGCGTCAATCGCTCCTGGCCACGAACTGGCCAGGCCCGTTCAGGCGGACACCGCCCGTCCTCACACCAGTGTGCTCGGGCGCAGGGAGAAGCCGCCGTCGGCGCCAACCAGTGAGCCCACGATGTAACTCGACTCCTCACTGCACAGGAACTCGATCACCGCAGCGATTTCATCGGCTTCGGCGGAGCGCTTGATCGGAATGACTTTCTGCGACATCTCGTGCTGCTCGGCCTCGGTCGTGAACAGCCGCTCGCCGGGGGTTACGGTCCAGCCGATATCCACCGCGTTGACCCGGATGCCGGCGTCGATCAACGGCAGTGCAACGCAGCGCATCAGATGATTGAGCGCCGCTTTCGACACGTCATAGGCAAAGGCATCGGGAAAGACCAAGCTGCCGTGCGGCGACGACGAAATAACGATGCGGCCATTGACGCCAGCCTCACTCATGGCGCGACCGGCCTGCTGGATCAGGTTGAAATTGCCCAGCACATTCACTTCCAGGCTGCGCTGCAGCAGTGAATGGTCGGTCTCGACAAATGGCACCTTGGTGCTGTATGCGGCGTTACAAATGAGCATGTCCAGCGCCCCGTCCGCATGGGTTTTTTTCAACAACGCAGCCACCTGTTCCGGGTCGCCGATGTCTGCCTGCAACAGTTCAGCACTGTGCCCGAGCGCCTGCAGCTCGGCCAGGGTCTCCTCCGCATCGGCCTGGCTGGCCGCGTAATTGAGATACACATGCGCACCTTGCCCCGCCAGCCGCAATGCGGTTGCTTTGCCGATCCCCTTGGTACCGCCGGTGATCAGCGCCCGTTGGCCGTTGAATTTTTCGGTGTTGGACATCTCGGTGTGTAATCCGACGTTCACGCTCCGTCCTGCAGCGTTTTGGTGACGATTTCAAAAACATCATTCGACAGCCCCTGTCGCGCCAGGATGCGTTCGAGCTCCGTTTTCATCAACCCTTTGCGGGCCGCATCCAACCTCGCGTACTTACGATAGCATTCCGTCAGCGACGCCGCCATGCTGGGGTTGAAGCTGTCGATGTCGATGATCTTCCCGGCCAGAAAACGGTAACCTTCGCCGGTGACATGATGAAATTGTGTCAGGTTCCGGCCGAAGACGCCGAACAACGCCCGGATCTTGTTCGGGTTGGCCGGCTCGAAGACATCGTCATTCTCAAGGGCCTGCACGACCGCCAGAGTGTCGGGCAACGGTGCGGCGGCCTGGGCGGCCAGCCACTTGTTCATGACCAATCCCTCGCCGTGCCAACGCTCACGGAATGCCTCGATCACGACGGCTCGCTCGTCGCAGGCGATGCGACTGAGGGCACGCAGCGCGCCGAGTTCGTCGGTCATGTTGTCGGCGTGCTCGAACTGCGACGTTGCAGTCTCGAGGTGCGTCGGGGATTCAATCAGCGTGAGGTACGCCAGCAGGGTGTTCTTGAGGGTCCGCCGCCCCATTGCCTCCGGGTCGAGCGTGTAGGGCCCGGCGCCGCCGTGCAGAGACCGGTAAAACTCCGTCATCTTCGATTCGTGCCGTTCGGCGATGGCCAGGGACAAGGCCTGCCGCGCCGCGTGGGCCCGGTCGAAATCGCAGATGTCCATACGCTCGACCAGCGTCGTGACGCTCGGCAGCAGCAGCGCTTCGGCAACAAATGCCGGGTCCTGACGACCGTAATCCAGCAGCCGCCCGACAGCGTCGGTAATGTCTTCCGCCACGGCCGACGCCTGCAGTGCGCCATCGGCGATCAGCCGATCCAGCTCGACGATGGCCAGGCGCTGGGCGGCCTCGTAGCGATTGAACGGGTCGGCGTCGTGCATCAGCAGGAATGCCAGGTCATCCCGGCTGTAATCGAAGTTCAGGCGCACCGGCGCCGAGAATTCGCGGAAGAATGACGGCACCGGGCGCTCGGGGACGTTGCCAAAGGTGAACGACTGTTCGGCCTCGGTGAGCTCGACCATGCCCGGCGCCGTGGTTCCGTCGTCGCGCGTCGCCGTGAGATCACCGCCGTCGGCGCCGAGCAACCCCAAGGCCATTGGCATATGGAACGGTGCGGCCGGCCGGTTGTCGGTGGGCGGGCAGTGTTGCCGCACCGTCAGGCAGCAGCTTTGTGATTCGGCGTTCCAGTCCATGGTGATTTCACAGGTCGGCGTGCCGCCCTGATGGTACCAGCGCTG
This sequence comes from Lentisphaeria bacterium, assembly GCA_030754995.1. GTDB lineage: Bacteria > Verrucomicrobiota > Lentisphaeria > JABSQK01 > CAJWLW01 > CAJWLW01. The sequence goes on along the minus strand of JASLZG010000138.1, from coordinate 6,937 downwards.
AAACTGCGACAGGTCGACATCGGACGCATCGGCCATCGCTGCGACGAAATCCTCGGTAGTCACGGCCTGGCCGTCGTGCCGTTCAAAATACAAGTCCATGCCGCGACGGAAGGCGTCACCGCCGATCAGTGTATGGATCATGCGGATGACTTCGGCGCCCTTGTTATAAACGGTGGCGGTATAGAAATTGTTGATCTCGATATAGGAAGCCGGCTTGATCGGGTGTGAGATCGGTCCGCTGTCCTCCGCGAACTGGGCTTCGCGCAGGATGCGGACGTCGCCTATCCGTTTGACGGCTCGTGACGACATGTCCGAACAGAATTCCTGGTCGCGAAAGACGGTGAGCCCCTCCTTAAGCGTCAGTTGAAACCAGTCGCGGCAGGTGACGCGGTTGCCGGTCCAGTTGTGGAAGTACTCGTGTGCAATAACCCGTTCGACGCCCTGGTAATCGGCATCGGTTGCCGTCTTCGGATCAGCCAGCACATATTGCGAGTTGAAGATGTTGAGGCCCTTGTTCTCCATGGCCCCGGCATTGAAAGTGTCGACTGCCACGATCATGTAGATGTCCAGATCGTATTCCAGGCCGAAACGCTGCTCGTCCCAGGCCATTGCACCCTTCAGTGAGTCGATGGCATGGCCGCAGCGCGACTCGTTGCCTTTGTCGACAAAAAAACGAATGGCGATCTCGCGACCGGACCGGGTGGTGAAACTATCCTCGACTTTCCCCAGGTCGCCGGCAACCAGCGCGAACAGGTAACAGGGCTTGGCGAACGGGTCGTGCCACTTCACCATGTGGCGGCCATTGTCGAGGGCGCGTCTTTCCACTTCGTTGCCGTTCGCCAGGAGGACCGGGTATTGCTCGCGGTCCGCCTCGATCGACGTCGTATAAACGCCCATCACATCCGAGCGATCAGGGAAATAGGTGATGTGCCGGAAGCCTTCCGGTTCGTTCTGGGTGCAAAGGATGTCGCCGGACTGGTACAAGCCCTCGAGTGCGGTGTTTTCGTGCGGCCTGATTTCGGTCTCGATCTCGAGCCTGAACCGGCGCGGGACATTGGCGATCACCAGCCCGTCCCGGCTCAGCAGGTAGTCGCCGGCTGCCAGGGCGACGCCATCGAGATACAGCGACACCAGGTGGAGGCCTTCGCCGTCGAGCTCGAGCGGGCGCGCCCGTTCACTCTCCGGGTAGTTGGCAGTCACGGCGAGGACGGAGCGCACACGGGTGAGGTCGGGGTGGATGGCGAAATCCAGTTCAATCCGCGGTACCAGATAATCCGGCGGGCGATAATCCTTGAGACAGATCGATTGCGGCGGGGCCTGCTTCATCAGTTCCCTGTTTTTTGTCTGCACTGCCTGAACGGAACTCCCGGTGCGTGGCTTTTACGATACGGCGCCGGGGCGACAAAAAAAGCGCCCACGACCCCGAATCCTGTAGCTGGGAACGGATTCGGAATTGTGAGCACAGTGATGCCTGCCCGCCGCCGCCAGGGAGGGATCAGCGGCCGGCAACGGTACGGCTAGGCAGATCGATAGCCACCGATCGACTGGTCAAAAATACGCCGGACCTCAACGACTTTGCCAAGGATCCGGACGTTGTCGCCATCCGGTACGATCGGCTCGAAGGCCGGGTTCTCGGCGTGCAGCTCAACCCGGTCATTGTTGTGCCGCAATGTCTTCACCGTGGCTTCGCCATCGACCAGTGCGACCACAATGTTGCCGCTGTTGGCACTGTCCTGTTGGTGGACAACCACGAGGTCGCCGGGCAGGATGCCCACGCCGATCATGCTCATGCCTTTGACCCGCAAGGCGAAGCAGTCGTCCGCGTCCCTTGAACAGACGGGCAAATATCCGTCGAGGTCTTGTACCGCGGTGGTAAGGGAACCGGCTTGCACCTGGCCGAGGACAGGTACCATGCGGGCTTGCGGGGCTTCGTTGGGGAGACGGTAGCTGCGGGACTTGCCGGATTGTTTGGTCAGGCGATTTTCACTGACCAACGCCTCGAGGTGCTCACGGGCCGTTTGGATCGAGCGAAAACCGCAGGCGTCCTGAACCTCACGAATGGTCGGTGGCTCACCCGCTTGCAAGCGCGCCTGCACAAAGCGGAATACCCGCTCCCGCGAATGCCCTGTTGGTCCCCGCTTCATCTGCGCTCCGGGTACTGGTTAATGGTGATACAACAACGCCATGATAGCGCACAAATGTATGGAATCAATAAGGGAACAGTAATTTTGTTTATTTTTTATAGGCTCGCAAAAGCCGGTGCCACTTCCCCTGAGCCGGCCCCGGGAGGGCGCCGCCAGGCGTTATCCGCGTGGGCGCCGGCGGTAGCTCACGATCACCGACACCAGGACGCCCAACGCGAAACCGATGCCCGTCGTCGTGGCCAGCAGCGCCGCCCGCGGCATCGTGACCGTTTCCCACAAAAGGCGGGTTTCCACTGGCTCTCTATTCTGTATTACGACGATGACCACCATAATCACCAGCAGGAGGACGACGACTAGCTTGAAGTATTTCAGAGGACGGATCTTCTGCTTGATCGGTTCTTTCTGCGGTTCATACTGTTCACTCTGTTCGCTCTGTTCATTCTGTTCGTTCTGTTCCAAGGATAGGCTCCGGTTGAAACGTTCATTTCATCATTGCACCGGGCAACAGTATCCGCATCGAGCCCGGTTATCGCGTGAAGCCGCATATTTACGCCCATTTTATGGCCGGCGCATAAAAGTATCCCTTCCGTGGTTCCGGATGCACAAGCGCCCTGGTGTCCCTCATCTTTTCGGGCGATGATTAAACGCCGGCCCGCCCTTCATGGGCGCCCGTGCCTACTCCGATCCATCGACTGCTCCGATCGCCGTGTTCAAAACGGCACCGAGAACTTTGGCGCCGGCTTTCACGGGTGAAGCGGTATTGATATTCTCCAGCTCCATGGGTGGCAGCTCGACCGTCACCTTCCGGCCCAGCATGATTTTTGCGCTCAAGGCGATTTCGCCGTTTTTCAAGACGACTGAGTTGATGTTTGTAGCTTTGGTAAATTCGTCCTGCCGGCCTTCCAGCGCCGGCAGGAAACTCTCGATATTCTTGCGGATCGTCGTCAGGTTGCTGTTGCCGAACCCGACTTCATAGGTGATTTCCGGACTGTCGATATAGATCTCCTCGATCACGATCGTGTCGGTCTTCAGGCTGGCGACGTCGAGCCTGAAGCGTACCGCCGGCAATGCCAGGGCATGATCGGTCTGGTACCCTTCAGGATTGCCGATGACCAGGTTTTTTATCGTGCCGCTGCCGGTGAACGGCCAAACCTCCACGGATTCCACGGTGATTGATGTTTGCGTTATCTCCGGACCGAACTTTTCGATACCTGCCTTGATCATCGGGCCCAGCGACAAATACAACCACGCCAACCCCCCGGCGGCCACCAGCGCCAGCACCATGATAACGAGGATAATGCGTTTCAGTTTTTTCATGGCCTCGGGGCTGGGATATGCAGAAGGTCAGGGTGCGGAACTGCTGATTTTCAACGCGAGAGAGCTAACTGAGTTCGTCGTTTGCTGCCGGTCAATCACCATCACCGCCCTGGCGCTTCTCCAGTGCCTGGCGGGCAGCGGTATATGACGGGTCGAGCTCGATGGCCCGGCGGTAGGCAACAATGGCCTTGTCTTTGCCCTGACAGTCGCCAAGGGATTTCCAGGCACGGGCGTTGCCGGCGTCCAGCTCGATGGCCCGCAGCAGTTCCCGCGTTGCCCGTTGCTTGTTGCCCAGGTCCAGCAGGACGCGGCCGTAGTTGGCGCGCATGATGCCGTGGTCCGGCGCCTTCTCGAGGCCTTGTTCGAGCGTCTCCCGGGCGGCGTCGAGCCTGCCCTTGTCGACGTAGGTAAGCGCCAGGTTGTTGTAGACAAGGGGGGTGTCGGGTGCATGCTCCAGGGCCGCCTCCCATAACAGTTCGCTGTCGGACCACACCGGCACCTGCAGATGCGCCTGGACACCGATAAAAAACAGCCAGAGAAAGCAGCCGATTCGCAGCCACCGCCGCCGCTGCCTCAGCAAAGAGCCGAGCGCCAGGCCGATGCCGATCATTGCCAGGTAGCCATAGCGGTCGCCAGTAATGAAATCACGGCCGCCGATGACAATCATGCCGGCCGGCGCGATGGTGACAGTCGCAAAGACCAGGCCGGCCAGGGCGCCTTTCTCGCCGGTTTTCAACAAGGCAACCAGGATGACCGCGGCAACGGCGACAAACAGCAGGCCGCCGGCAACCACCATGCCGGCGTCGGCCACCGCCGGCCATCCATAGATCGGCGAGACCGGCGCTCCTGCCAGTCGCGCCAGCCAGCCCAAACCGACCCATGGCACGCACAGCAGTCGAAACCACATGTCGTGCGCCGCGTTCATGTGTGGTTCGTCCGGCATCACGACACTGACCCCGACGATTACCAGCGCCAGCAGATACAACTCGATCCTGCCGGTCAACTGCCGGCGCGTCAAATGCCCCTGGCGCCACCAGTCGAAAATCAACAGCAGCACCGGCAGCACAATCATCGACGGCTTGGCCAGCATCGCCAGCGCCGCCGTTGCGAACAGCGCAAGCCGTCGCCATTTGGCGTTGTCACCATCGGCCGACGGCCCCATGTGCAGCAGAATCGCGGATACCCCGAACAGGGCCGACAATAGATCTTTGCGGCCCACGGCCCACGCAACAGGTTCCACCTGGACCGGGTGCAAGGCAAAGATCAGCGTGGCCACGACGGTGCCCGCAACCGCCAGGCCGAGACGGCGGCAGAGCAGCAGGACCAGGGCCGTGTTGACGGTGTGCAGCAGCACATTGACAGCGTGAACGGCGGCGGCGGCGCGTTGAAACAACAGTTCATCGACGAGGTAACTGCAGTACGTGACCGGGATGTAGAGCATTTCATGGGACACCCCGCCGGGGGTCCAGAGAGCCGCAAAATTCTCGAGCGACCAGGTCAGGCGCCGGTTGTTGACAATGGCATGCAGGTCGTCCCAGTTGGTGAACGGATATCCGACCGCCCGTCCGAACATCAGCAGCGGGGCCGCCACGAGAAGGAGAGCCAGCCAGGGTCGCAGGGTGTCGTGGGTGTCAGCGGACTCTGTCATGCAGCTTTCCAGGCGGTGTATGCAACGGGAGCATGTGCCAATGGAACTTTTCTTTCAATCACTCGATACAGTACCACAAACGGCATTGGTATAGTAGAATAACTGTCATGAAAACTCTGTTCCTCAATCCAGCTGCCGGCATTGCCGGCGACATGCTGGCCGCTGCCCTGCTCGATGCCGGAGCCGACACCCCGGAATTCCATGCGCAACTGGCGCAGATCGAGGTGCCGGGCGAAAGCTGGCAGGCAAGCGTCACGGAAACTGTACGCCACGGCATCCGCGCCAAGCAGTTCCAGGTCACCGTCAACGGCGACAAGGTGACGCCGGACACCGATCATCACCACCATGACCCCGACCACCACCAGGGGCGGCATCTCGGGGAGATTCTTGACATCATCGATGCGGCACCACTGGCGGCATCGGCAAAAATTCGCGCCGCCGGTGCCTTCAGCCGTCTGGCCGCGGCCGAAGGCGCAGTCCACAACTGTGCGCCGGCCGACGTGTGTTTCCACGAAGTCGGCGCGGCCGACGCGATCGTCGACATTGTCGCGGTCTCCCTGGCGATGGATTTTCTCGGTATCGAGCAGGTCGTCTGCGCGCCGGTGGCCGTGGGCTCCGGCACCGTCAAATGCAGTCATGGCCTCCTGCCAGTCCCGGCGCCGGCCGTCGCCGAGCTCCTGCGCGATGTTCCGACCGTTTTCGGAACAGCCCCCTGCGAACTGACGACCCCGACAGGCGCCGCGTTGCTGGCCGAGTTGTGCAGCGACTTTTCCGGCCGCCACTCCGGCTGCATCATCAGTACCGGCTATGGTGCCGGCTCCCGTGAACTGGAAGGGCAAGCCAATGTCCTGCAGGCGATCGTCTGCCGGGGCGAAGCCCCGGGCAAGGCGGATGTCGTGATGGTCGAATGCAACATTGACGACATGCCCGGCGAATGGTTCTCCCATGTCGGCCCGAGCCTGTTCGAGGCCGGCGCCCTGGACGTCGCCATAATCCCGTGCACCATGAAGAAAGGGCGACCCGGCACCATCCTGCAGGTGATGACGACCAACGACCGCCGGTCGGCGCTGATTGATCTGCTGCTGTGCGAGACCACCACCTTCGGCGTGCGCTGGTACACGGCCCAGCGGCACGTGCTGGAGCGGAAAATCATCGAGGTGGATACCACCTTCGGAGTTATCAGTGTAAAGTTAGGTTTTGCACCGGACTCCGGCGCCTTGGTTCGCGTTGCGCCGGAATACGAAAGCTGCCGTCTCGCAGCCATAGACAACGACCGCCCGCTGGCCGTTGTCTATGAAGCTGCCGCCGCTGCCGCCCGGCGGGCGGCAAATTCACAACCCACGGATTCGACATGATGCAGACCGCGATTACCGCCATTCAGGGGCGCGAAATTCTCGACTCACGCGGCAACCCGACCATCGAAGTCGAGGTCGAACTGCAGGACGGCGCCAGCGGTTTGGCGGCGGTCCCCTCCGGCGCCTCGACGGGCGACAACGAGGCCCTCGAGCTGCGCGATGGCGACAAGAGCCGATACCGCGGCAAGGGAGTGCTCAAGGCGGTCGAGAATGTCAACGACAGGATTGCTCCGCGCCTGCTCGACTACGACGCCACCGACCAGGCCGGCGTCGACCGCCTGATGATCGAACTCGACGGCACCGAGAACAAGGCGAACCTCGGCGCCAACGCCATTCTCGGCGTTTCCCTGGCCGTTGCCCACGCTGCCGCCGACTCACTGGGCCTGCCGCTTTACCGCCACCTCGGCGGCAGCAACGCCAGGGTTCTGCCGGTGCCGATGATGAATATCATCAACGGCGGGGCCCACTCCGAC
>JASLZG010000137.1:5051-12143 GCA_030754995.1 Lentisphaeria bacterium | reverse complement strand
CGTTGATGCGCAGAGAGACCGGCCCCTCAATCGGGACACCGGCGCGGGCGCCGATCTCAACCGGCAAAAGCGGTCCCAGCTCCGGCACCCGGGCAAGCCGCCCGATGTCGGGTCCGGCAATGATGATCAGCGACTTGCCACGCTCCACAACGCTGTCGGCAATTGCCGACGCCAGTCGCCGCGACCAGCGGTCCGGATCGACATTGCCCAGGACAATGACGTCGAACCAGTCGATCTCAGCCGGGCCTTCGGGGAATCCGGCAAGCGAGACGCCGCGTTCGGGCTCGCTGAATTGTACGTACGAAGCCCTGTCACGCGCCAGGAACGCCGTCAGGTTGAAGCTGGGATCATCCTCCAACACACGACGGAGATACTTGAACTCCCAGCGCCAGGTGTCTTCCAGGACAAGGACCTCGTGTTTCGCATCGACGACGTGGACATTGAGTTCATAAGCCGGCATCTCTTCTTCGGCCGCCGGTGTCAGGGAGAAGGCGTACCGGGAAATGCCGGGGGTCTTCGGTCGATGCGTAACGATGAGCCGCGCCTCGACGTCTCCGGACGCGGCATCGATTGAATGTTCGTAGAACGGCTTGCCGTTGTACGTGGCGGTCAGCATCTGCTCACCGTCGGCGCGACCGGCAAGGGTGACGCGGAACCGCGTCTCTGAATCAACCAGGACACGATTGCTGCTCTGCACATCGGCAATATGCAGCGCCGGAAGATCGGCTCCGTCATGTCCGGGTACCGGGGTCAATGTGTCCACTCTCAGGCCCAGGCGCTGCGCGGTGCCCAAGGCATCGTCACCGGCCAGGTTGGCACCGTCGCTGATCAGCAGTATCCGCGCAGCTTCGGCGGACGCCGTGGCACTGCTGCCGGATCGATACTGGTTCCATGCCGACTCCAGGCTTTGACCGATACGGGTCGACTCACCCTGCGGTTCCATGGCTGCGAGGGTGTCGGGTGTCATCGGCCGTGTACTGTCATCAAATGCATAGCAGTGCAGGTCATACTCCTGCTCGAGACGGGCAATGCCCGGCGGGGCAAGCAGCACGCCGGTCGTCTCGTCGAAGCGCGTGCCCTTGCCGGACTCTCCCGCCTCGCTCATGCTGCGCGAGACATCGGCCAGGACGAGCAGCGTCGGTTGCAGTTTTTCCTCCCGCCACTTCGACAGTGCCGGACGCAGCAGGCAGAGGACGAAGGAAATGATGATCAGCAGGCGCAGGCAGAACAGGATCATCATCCAGCGCTGCGGCACGTTGCGTTCCAGCAGCTGCCGGGATCCGTAAACGAGCAACATCAGCAGTGCCGCCGCCACGACCGCAATGAACCAGGTCGGTACGATCGGCAGCAAGTTGACAGTGGATATCGGCATCAGGCGAATTCAGGTGTCGGGTGTCAGGTGTCGGTCAGGGAAAAAGTTGTGATCTCACTGTTGATCAATTGTCCAATGTCATTGTGGCTCGGTCAAGAGGAGTGATTGAGGGTGTGCTGAACCGTTTCGGAAGACTGGTGGCTTACCAGCATCGTGGTTACGGCCGGATTGAGACGCGGACACAATCGATGCACCAGATACATCTCCGTTAGAAGCAACAGGCAAGCGAGGCAGATCAACCATGGCGACAGCGCCAGGTGTGTCGTTTTCGACAACTGCTCGAGCTCGCTGGCGGCATTGACGACAGTGAAATCGGCGGGGGCCCACCAACTGCCGAGCAGCTCCGTGTCGATCGGTGTCGGGACACTGTCGGCAACTCCGGGACGGATGATGAGCGGTACCGCCCGGCTCGTGTCGCCGCCGGGGATTATGCGGAAAACACCGGCTTGCGAGACGTTGTCCAACCGCACAAATGTCCGGCCGCCGACGGTATTGACCGTCGCCTGCACCGGCGTACCGTCCGGCCCCTCGACGACGATTGCCTCCTCCTCGTGCACCCCCGGCAATACAACCGCCACCGTCTCGTCGGCGGTGAACTGACGCGTCCTGGTACCGCCCAGGAAGGTCAGCATGCGGTCGATGAGCGGAATGAAACTGTTGCGCCGCGGCAGGTCCGACCAGGTGTCGTTGGCGGTCATGTTGAAGATCAGCACCCGGCCGGGGCCCAGGGCATGCTCGATTACCGCCGGCACGTCGTCCTCGATCCATGCCAGGAGTTGCGAGGCACTGATCGCGGCGTCGTCGAACCTGTAAAACCGCCGCACCTGCGCCACCGCGATGTCGCCAAGCTTTGGATCCAGCAGGCCGGCAAAGAGCGCGTGCGTCCAGTCGATGTTCTTCAACGACACGGGGCGGCCATCGGCCGGTTCGGTGGCCGACGCCAGGGGCAGAGGGAAGAGGCTGTCCTGGGGATGAAGGGGATCGTGCATCCCGTTGTTGTAGAACTCCCGCTTCACCGATGGCCCGAGGAACACGGCCAGGCCGGCACCCGCCTTGACCCGCGCCTCGAGCGCCGACAGCGTTGCATCCGTCAGGCTGGCGACATCGGCGAGGATGATCACCTCCGCATCGAGGATGTCCGCGGGAATCAGCTCGCCCGGAGATTTCATGGTGACACTGATATTGCGGCGGCGGCGGGACAGGGCCTCCATGGCAACATTCAGGTGAAAGCCCGGCCGCAGCGAGGGGACACGGGAGGTGGCCTGCTCTACCAGCAGCACCCGCAAACCGCCGCCCGATGACAGGTCAACATGCATGACGTCGTCCTCCGGCAGGCTGTCGGGCGGTTCGAGCCGGATCTCCATGATCTCCTTCTGTGGATCGGCGATGGCCGGAATCGAGAACGTCACGCGCCGGCTGCCGCCGGGTTTCAGGTCGACCGGCTCCGACGAGCCGCCGATGTGGAGCTGCCGCCGCTGGTCGCCTTCACCGCTGCACGCAAGGTCTACCGCCACGATCGTTTGTCCTGCTGCTTTGCCGGGCCTGACCTGGGCGTCGGCAATCCAGGCATTCCTCGGAGACATCACGCCCACTTGTACGATCTGGACCTGCACGGGTCGCTTGGCGGCTGTAACAAACGCCTGCACCCCGGCCGGCGACCACGACTGCTGATGGTTGTCGGTGACGAAGTACAACTCGATCCCGGCCTCCTCCCGGCACTGCGGCAGCATCGCCTGCACGGTTGCCAATGCCGTGTTCAGGTCCGTGCCGGCAATGCCCGTTGCAGCCTGCTCGACGGCCGGCAAGGCGCCCTCCAGGTCATCGGTCAACGATGTCAGGATCTGTGTGCGCGAATTCGTCAGAAGCACGGCTGTCCGGTCACCGGCGCGGCTGCGCATGAGCAGTTCGCTGACGAATTCCCGGCCGGTCTCCAGCGGCGTCTGTTGATCCGCGGTGCGGTACGCCATGCTGCGGCTGGTGTCGAGCACGATGAAGCGCTCGACGACTTCCGCTTTGCCGCTGCCGTAGTATTGCGGCCGGGCCAGGGCCAGCACGATCGCCGTGACGAAAGCGGCGCGAATCAGCAACAACAGGAGCTGGTGCCACTTGATCCGCCGCGCCAATCGCTGTTCGGTCTGGAAGAGCCAGCGCAGGGAGCTGAACGGCGTATGCCTCACCTTGCGTGGTCGAAAAAGGTGGATTGCCAGCGGAATGGCAAGCAATGCCAGGCCGAACAGGGCAGAAGGCGCCAGGAAGTTGATCATCGCCGGTGCACCTTGCTCCGCCCGTCGAGATAGATCGACAACGCCTCGTGATAAGGCTGGCTGGTGTTGATCAGGTGGTGATCGATCCCCACCTCGGCCAGGCCGGTGCGGTAGAATTCACTGACTTCCTGCATGCGCGCGAGGTAGGCGGTGCGCACCGCCGCCGGATCGATCTCGAGCTCCTCGTCGGTTTCCAGGTCCCGAAACAGCGTCGCGCCCTGAAACGAAAACTCGAGCTCGGCGGGATCATGAATCTGAAAGACAATCACATCATGGCGATTGCTGGCCAGGAGACGAAGCGCCTTGAGGGTTTCCTCGGGGTCATCGATCAGGTCACTGATGACCACTACCTGGCCGCGCCGTTTGAGCTTGTGGATGGCGGCCTCGAGGCTGCCGGCGATGTTGGTGCCGCCGGTCGGCGCGTGGTCCATCATGACCTTCATCAACTGCTGCAGATGGGTCCGTTGCGCCCGCGGGCGCACGAGCGCGCCGGCAGTATCGCCGAACAGTGACAGCCCGACGGCATCCTGCTGCTTCAGCATCAGGTATGCCAGGCAACTGGCGAGGAAGCAACTGTAATCCCACTTCGTCATGGCGCCGGTGCCGAACGCCATCGACGCGGAGTTGTCGAGCAGAATCGTGCAGCGCAGGTTGGTCTCGTCTTCGAACCTTTTGATGTAGTAGTGGTCGGTGCGGGCGTACAGCGGCCAGTCGATGTTCTTGAGGTCGTCGCCGGGGACGTATTCGCGGTAATCGACAAACTCGACGGAGAAGCCGTGAAACGGACTCTTGTGCAGCCCGCTGATAAACCCTTCGACGACCAGCCGGGCGAGCAAGGGCGAGAACCCGACCCGGGCCAGGATGTCGGGGTCGAAGTAGTGCTGCGTCCCAGACCCGGTCATCACGGTCGGGCTGCCGGCGGCCTGGCGCTTTGCCGTCCAGGCGCGGTGCAGTTTTTGCAGCAGCACAGTTGCCGATGGTCCGAGGCGATGCCACCAGAGGCTTGGAGGCGACGTCCTCATTTGGTGGCGCGTTCGGGAATTTCCTTGATCAACCGGCTGACGACGTCATCCGTGGTGATGCCTTCGGCTTCGGCGCGGAAGCTGCAAAGGATACGGTGTCGCATCACCGGCAGCGCCACGCGCCGCACATCGTCGGTGGACACGTTCAGGCGCCCGTCCAGGGCGACCTGGCATTTGGCGCAGAGGATCAGGGCCTGGCTGGCGCGCGGCCCGGCACCCCAGCTGACCTGCTCCTTGACAAATTCCAGCGCGTCCGCTTCCGTTGGCCGGGTGGCGCGCACCAGGTCGACAGCGTAGCCGGTTACATGCTTCGAGACCGGGATGTCGCGGATCAGCCGCTGGAACCTGATCAGTGCGCTGCCGTCACAGATCGAGTCGATCTCGACCGATTCGTTGGTGGTTGTGTGCTCGACAATACCCTCTTCCTCGTCACGGTCGGGATAACCGATCAGGATGTTCATCAGGAACCGGTCCTTCTGCGCCTCCGGCAACGGGTAGGTGCCCTCCTGGTCGATCGGATTCTGGGTCGCCAGCACGAAGAACGGTGCATCGAGTTCATATGTCTTGCCGCCGGCGCTGACCTCATGTTCCTGCATCGCCTGCAGCAGTGCCGCCTGGGTCTTCGGCGGTGTGCGGTTGATTTCGTCGGCCAGTACGATGTTTGTGAAAACCGGGCCGGCCACGAAAACCGTCACCCGCTTGCCCGTCGTGTGATCCTCTTCAATGACATTCGTCCCGGTAATATCCGAGGGCATCAGGTCCGGGGTGAACTGGATACGCTTGAAGTTGAGTGACAGCATCCGTGACAGGGTGCTGATGATCAGCGTCTTGGCCAGGCCCGGCACGCCTTCGAGCAGCGCGTGGCCGCCGGCGAACACGGTGACCAGCAACTCATTGAGCACCGCTTCCTGGCCGACAATCACCTTGGCGAACTCGGTTCGCAACTGCGTGCGGACCGCCTGCAGCTGCTCAATCTGCGTTTCGATGTCGAGCGCCTCTTCTTCTTCATCGGTCTCGAAGCGTATGTCGACCTCGCCGGCAACGAAGCGCTGGCCGCCGGCGATCGTCGCCTTGGTGATTTGTTCCCCGTTGTAGAATGTATGATTGGTGCTGTCGAGGTCGCGGATGAGCAACTGGTTGCCGTCGAGTTCGACCTCGGCGTGCTCGGTCGACACCGTGTCATTGGCGATGACAATGTCAGCCGTTTCCTCGCGGCCGATGACCAGTTTCTTGCCGGCTTCAATTGGTACGGTCTCGGGGGGCGAGCCGTCGAGTAGAACTATCAGTCGTGCGCTCATGTCAGCTTCATCTTCAGGTTTGACGATTCCGTTGGCTGCTTCGCCATTCGGCGGGCAGTCGGCGTTCGGCCGGCGCAGGTTTCAATGGTTGCCCGGATTGATCTTCTGATACCTGGCACCCGGCTCCCACTCAATTACTCAAGGCATAGGTGATGAGATTGATGACGATGCGTGTGGCATCATCGTTGCTCACGCCCTTGGCGTAGGCATTGGATTCCCGGTTCACGCCGCTCATAAGATCATACGGCGTGTAAATAATTGCCAACCGGTTGTCGATGAAGGCACCATAGAATTCCGGAAACTCGAGGTTCGGTTGATCCCGTAAAGCTGCCGGCGTATAGGTTATCCCGTTGATTGGATTCCAGCCACCGGCAAAGACCGGATGCGTTGGCGGCAATTTAATCAGCGGATTCTTCGGCAACGCCTTGTCCAGCTCACGACGGAAGGCGGCATCGAACGGTTTCAATCCCGCCGCGGCACTGGCGACCAGCGTACCGCCGCGCCGCAGGTACCTGGTGAGATTTTCGATCTCCGCCTTGTTGAGCAGGAAATTATAATGCCCGGTCATGAACACCAATGGATACTCGGCGATTCTCGGATCATCGAGTGACACGACCTGCGGCTGATAATCGACGTCTATATCCGTGTTGTCTGAAAGCGCCTGCAAGACACTGTTCTGAATCGCCGGGTTGATGCTCCAGCTGCCGTGATATCGTGCCAGCGCGAAACGGACAGTGTCCCCCTCGCTGGTGCTGCCGTCGTACAACGGAAAATCCTGGGCCAGGAAACGGCCGTACTCGGTGCTGGCAAGGACATAGGCGACGATATTGACGCCGAGTCTCACGGCCGATTCGCCCATGATGTGCTTACCGCCCACATGATATGACGAGTTGCTCCAGGCCGCGCCCATGCCGTCGGGCGCCAGGATCGCCGCGCTGCGGGTGCCGATGTCGATGGCATAAATGACCGGCGGCCGCATGAACCGCACGCCGTTGACCATGGTCATGACCTTGCGCAGCCGGAACCGCGCATTGAAGACCGGATGGTCCAGCGACAGGCGCATCATCGCCTTGTTCGGGAAGACCTTGCGCATCTCCCGAACCACCGCGCGGGAGAACTCGTCGCGGCCACGGGCG
>JASLZG010000137.1:0-5041 GCA_030754995.1 Lentisphaeria bacterium | reverse complement strand
GCGGCGTTGAACAGGATGGTGCCGCCGCCGTCCAGGAAGGCCCGCAGATTACTGACCTCCGCCGGCTGCAGCACAAAGTCATAGTCGCCGGCCATAAACAGCAACGGGATGTCGGTCGGGTCAAAGCCCGGGCTGGACAGCGGTTTGGTGGCATACTGATAATTGTTGCCGTCCTTCAGCTTGGCATTGACCAGGCTCATGATACTGGAGCCGTCGTTCGCGTAGCTGCGCCACTGATCGAAGATCTCGACCCGGCCGTCCGGGTGGACATATTCCAGTGAGGTGCCGTATTCGACCTTGTACATGACCGTGAGGTTTGTCGGCGGCGGCGGCGAACGCTCCTGCGTCTTGCGCATGGCAGGTCCCCAGCCGGGAATGAATCCCGTGTCCTCGCCGCTCGACTGTGTCTTCGGCGGCGCCTTCATCGCCGGCGGCGGTTTACTGTTTGCCGGCGGGAAGTTGACGCGCCGGCTCTGTCCGGTTGCCACTGTCACGAATGCCATGGCGACGGCTGCCGAGAGTATCAGGGGAATTTTCATCTCATTCTCGAACCTGGTTCAGGACAATGCAAAGTACACATAGGTCGCGGCACAGAATGCAACCGTTGCCAGGGGCCATTTTTGGGAGGTTTTTCACTGCCTGCCCCCTTCACTCCGGCCCTCGATGAAGTTAAACAGGGCATCGTACTGCTGGTCGCTGACCCGCCGGATAGACAGGCCGTCGAGCTCCATCAGGCCGGTAAAGTGGTGGATCTTGGCAGTGAACCGGCCATCCTGGGACATTGGTGTTTTGTGCAGGTAACCATACTTGTGCCACAGCCCGAAATTACCACGGAAATCGAATCTGTTCTCGCTGTCGGAAGGTGCGTGCACGGTACCGTCACCGCCAAGTAATTTCGTCACAATATGCGGCGGTGATGCCGGATGCACGTGGTCCAGTGTTGCCTTGTACCACATCTCCACCCAGTACCAGGCACCACCACTGAGGTTCGGCAGATTCAAGCTGTAGTCCAGACCCCCCCGGTGGGCCGGATGACTGTCCATCAGCAGGACGTGGGCCCCGTGGATCCCAAGGCCCCGGGCCACACCGTATTGCCTGGTTTCCCCGGCAAGGTCCGGCGGTTCGAAACTGGTGAATCCGTCGGTAAAGTCTGCCGCGCCGCGCCGCACGCGCTCCTGTGTTTCACGGACGACGTTTGCAAAGCCGCCGCAATTCTCGGCCTCGTAGAACTCGGGGTAAAGCTCCTTGACCTTTCGCAGCCAGGCCCTGGACCGTTGATAATCACGCAACCGATAATAACAGTCTGCCACCCCGAACATGGCGTTGTCGTGAAAGTCGGCCCACTGCGTAAGCCGCAGGAGCACTTCGTAACTGCGCAGCGAGGCCTCGTAGCGGCCGGCAATCCGATCCGTCTCGGCGCGCAGGAACCGATACAACCCGCCCAGCTTCTGCTGGGGATAGTGCAGCTCGATTTTGTCCAGCAGTGAACGGGTCTCACGGATGTCGCCGCTGCGTAGTTTCTGCTCGGCGATCCGCAGCAGTGCACCGCGGGTGATTGCTTTCGCCTGCGACGTCACCTCGAACTCGCCGCCGCCGAGCTCATCGGCGATGCGGTAGCGCGCTTCGGCCTGCGGAAGGTCACCGGCCTCGGCCGCCAGGTCGCCCCAGCGAATTGCCGCCAATCGCAGCGACGGGTGCTCGAGGCCGCGATAGTCCTCGAGAATCTTTTCATAACATTCGTCGGCCTTCTTTGCCTCCTTGAGTTGTCGGTGATAAACCCATGCCGCTGCCAGCTGCAGTGAAACCTGGGCGTTCCGCAGTCGCTCGAACTCCGGCATGACCCGCTCGATCAAGGCCAGGGCGTCGGCTTCGCGGCCGAGTCGGGCCAGCGCTTCGATATGCACCGTGTACAAGAGCGAACGATATTGGAGGTCCGGGTCGTGCTGCTGCAACAGGAAGTCCGTCAGCTTCTCGAGCAGCGTCCAGCGGTTCGGCTGATCGCACAGCTGCAGAAACTCGAACAGCTGATTGACCCGTTCGGCGTTGTACTGCCCCAGATCGGTCGTCTCGAGGATGTCGATCGCCTTGGCGGCCGAGAATGGGCTGGTATTGCCGGGCGCCGGCCAGACATGTATCGTCTGGCGAAACGGCGGCAGGGTGTCGCCGTATTTCAAGGTGACCGTGTAGTCGCCGTCATCAAAATAGATGTGCGTCGGACTCCGTCCTTTGGCCGTCACCGTGCCGTCACCGAAATCCCAGGCCAGCTGGTCCGCCGCCGCACCGGTGGGCAGATTCACGCCGTGGGCAGTGAACTGCATGATACTCAGCGTCATGCCGCTCGGCGTCACCAGGGTTTCGTCCAGGCCGGCGACAAAGCCGGCGCCGGTCACTCCGGGAGCAGTTTCGACCGCCACGGTGCGGCCATAGCCGGCGCCGGCGTAATGGTGCCGCGCAGGATATGTCCAGGCTGGTGTGCCGGGCTGGGTCCATAGCAGGTAGCAGCGGCCGGTAGCGCCGGGATTGTCGCTGGTTACCTGATGGATCTCAAAGGGGTGCCGCCCGGCTGCCAGGTTCAGCTTCGAGCCTGTCGACTGCATGGCCACCTCACCGGTCACGGGGACATTGGAACCGGTACGCTCACAGATTTTGAAGCCGTCAATAAAGAGGAATGACGCGTCTTCACTGTTGACGAAAAAACGGTGCACACCCGTTTTCTTGATCTCCAGAACGCCGCGATAAGAAACGGTGAGCCCGGCCGGGGCAGAGGGCCGGGCCGGGTTGACGTTCTGAATGATCTCCGCGACCGGGAAGCAGCCGATGACCTTGCTCTTTTCCAGCCCGTTGCGGACTGCCGGCCAGCTTTCGAAGTTGTCGCCGGCCCACTCACGGACCTCGACGGTCATTCCTTCGTGGACCGGCGGCATGTCCTTCGCCGTGGCGTTCGGGTGAGCGGCGTAGGCCCAGTACCAGGCCTCGTTGCCCCGGCGCGGAAACTGAATGAGCGTGTGGCCATTCGGCACGTGTGAAAGGACGGCGACCGGCAGAATCTCGCCCGCGGCGGTCTGCACCGTCACATCCGCGGCGTCGTCCCGGGCCCAGCCACCGGTCGGCAACCGCACCATAATTGTGCGGGCCGTGGCCTTGGTCCGGTCACCGGCGACGTGCAAGGGATAGCGGACTTTGTAGCCCGCCAGCCACGGGGGAGTTGCGGCCGGCAGGCTGGTAACCGTTGCCGACAGTAAGTCCGTGGCCAGTGCCATGGCGGCAAGGGTAAGCAGTGTGAGCCTGTAAGGTCCGGTCATCTGGGGCCATCGGTGGGGTGCAGTGCCTTGCGGCGATGTCGAAACTGTACACGTTCGGATTCGTCAGTGCCATCGCGAAGTTGGCGCTGCGGGGGGCAGTCGTCCGATGGTGTACAGATTATCACGGCAGCGACAAACGCACAGTCGGTGTCTTGGCCTTGAGTTCGGCTCGAAACCAACTGCTGTCCGGGGTTACGTTTACGGAGTTGACCGTCTTGAATTTGTCTTGCCCGGTCGGCACCTGGACCGACACTGTATAGGTCGGCGCTTCTTTGATCGTTCCATCGGTCTCGATTCTCCAGGCGTTGACCATCAGCGCCATCAGCGATCCGGGCAGTGGCGTCAGCTTGTTCTTGAGTACGGGTGCCGGTGAATTGCGGATATTCGGATCGATCGCTCCCGGGGCCAGGGGCTGGGCCGGATTTGCCGTTCTGACCTCGACCCTGGCACCTGGCGGCAGGTCGCCTTCGACTCCGGCCACAAGGTAGTATGTGCACTGAATCATCGGCCGCGACAGCACGCCGTCGTTAATCAGCTGGTCATAGCCTACTTGGCCTTTGCGCACGGCCTCATACTTTGATTCGCGCACGACCTGCGCCGGTTCAATAGAACTGTTGATCAACTCCAGTACCCCGTGATGGCATATCAGCGACCGGCCGTCCTCCGGCATGTTCCGCACTGTCCAATTGCTAATCTGCATGTATCCCCGGTAATTGATGGCCTCCTTGCAATTTTCGGTGATCAGTCCATCGATTGCGCCTTTTGCTTGCTCCACGAGTTGAACGCCGGTGCCGCAGTTTCGAATCGTCACGTCCTGGATCATGACATTCCCCCCGTCCCAGTACAAGCCGACCCCGGCCCCGTCCACGAGGTTGTTCACCACGGCGCCATCGATCATCTGGAGGCTGAACACGCCCATTTGATATTTGCCGATCATTTCGTTGCCACGAATCTCGGGCAGCTTGCAGCCGTTCATTTGAACCGCACCGCCAAAGAATACGTGCTCGGACTGGCGCTCGAATCGGTTGTTCAGGATCAGCGGGGTGTCACAGCTGTTCATGTTGACGTTGCTGTTGCCGATGAACAGGCTTTCTGTGATATTGAGGCGTTCGTTGAATTGCGCCCCGGTATTGTCGAGCCCATGCGCCATGATCGTAATATTGATGACCTGGGCACGCTTGATATCCAGCCCCGAGCCGCGCCATCCGGTTAAAGTGGCGGAGACGTATTGGATCTTCTGTTCATCGCGTACTGCTGAAATCACCACGTTCGATTTGCCGTCCGCAGTGTCCGTACGTCCGACCGCAGCGAGTGAACCGCCCTTCCTCAGGTTGAGCTTGCGTACCTTTGCGTCGCCACCGACCAGGCGCAGCTCGATTCGATCGTCACGGCGTGCGGTACCGTCGAGGCGGATTGCTCCGTACGACTCTACTACGCCGCCAAAAGAGGCACGGATGCTGCCGGCCTTGGTCTTGAACGACAGCCTGCCATTCTTGTCGATATGCAGCTCACCGCAGGTAACTCTGTCGACGTCATGGCGATCAAAAATCACGTTGTCATCGCGCCCGATGACAACGATAGAGTCCGGCCCCGGCACCGCGCCCGACCGCCAGGTGGCCGGATCACTCCAAAAACCACCGCCACGACCGTTCGAGTATTCCTCGACAGCGACCCCGGTCAAGCAGGTGATGAGCCAGGCTGCGGTGACGATTAGATAGTTGAAGTGCGGCATTATGGAT
>JASLZG010000136.1 GCA_030754995.1 Lentisphaeria bacterium | reverse complement strand
TGCCGGGATCGAGCTCGATGATGCATTCGTCTGGGCTTGCGGGCAGGTAATCTTCCCAGGAGGGCTTGATCGTCAGCCGTTGCGACACCCGCTGTGGATGGAAGAATGCTTTCCAGCTTTCCGCCCAGTCCTGGCGGGCCAGTGCCCGGATGGCGGGGCCTTCGGTGCTGCCCGGGAGCAGTGCGCGGTGGCAGGCAATGACTGAAGTGACCCGGGTGGCGACGGTTTCCGCCTCCGCTTCGGTGTCGGTGTAGATCGTGAGCACGGTGTGGCGAGTTTCCGCATCGTCCCAGGCCGTGGCGATCAGTTCATGGGCGACCAGCAGTTCGTTCAGGATTGCTGCGGTCGTTGTGTCGGTGTCGATAGTGACTGCGAAGATCGCGGCTTCGTCGGGGCGGTCCGTGGGTTGTGGCATGGCCATGTCCTGTAGCGTTCGCTCGAAACGTTTCGAGTTACTGCGGGCGGGCGAGCTCGGCGAGGGCCCAGATGTATTCGACAAACACCGTGATGTTGGTTGCGACGGCGGCTTTGAAGGCGGCGCGTGCGGCCGCCGGTTTGCCGCTCGCCAGATGCAACTGGCCGAGAACGAAATATGCCTCGCACAGCTGCCCGGCAGCAATGGCCGGGGCCGGTGCTTTTCGGGCGGCGTCGAGCAGTTCCTCGGATTTGATCTCGCCGAGGCAGGCGGCGAAAAGGGAGCTTACCCATTGGTCGTCACCGAGCTGGCGGCATTCCCGGTAATCGCGGACCCGGGCGCTGGAATCGAAACCGCTGCGGCGGTAACACAGATACGTCCAAAGGAGCAGGTAATCGGGATCGCCGTCGTAGTGCAAGGCTTTTTCGAAATTGCGCGCCGCTTGACGGTAGTCGCCTCTTTGCGCCAGCACCAGTCCGAGGCCCTCGTAGCACTGGCCATAGTCATAGTGCGTCGACGACTTCAGGACATGCTCGAACTCCTTGATGGCGTCGTCGTAGCGTCCGAGGCGCGCGAGGGTGAAGGCCCTGGAGAGACGGCACTGCGGCGCTTCCGGCGCCTGCCTGATTGCTTTGTCGGCGAAGGCGAGCGACTTTTCGAGTTCCATGATATCGCAGGTGATGGAGGCGGCGCGGAGGTTGCCGTTGCTGTCGTCGGGCGTGACCGTGATGGCTTGTCGGCCGACGGCGTGCAGTTCGTCAACCAGGTACGCCGACTTGCAGGCGTCGAAGAGCAGTATGTAGGCCGGCTCTGCTTTTGGCTGCAGGGCAATGGCTTCGCGGCAGGCGCTGATTACCGCGGCGCCGTCCTGGCGCTCGCGGGCCTCGTTGGCACTGACCAGGAGGCGGGTGTATTCGGCATTGCCAGGGCGCTCGCGCAGGGCCTTGATGCGGCCTTTGATATCGGCCGGGGTGACGCCGGCGATGGCGCGCTGTGGGTGCTCGGTGCCGGCGATGCGTTCGTAGTAGCCGGCGGCGCGGCCGTAGTCGGCGACCGTCACACAGTAGCGGGCGAGCGAGTAAGCGGCCCGCGTGTCGTAGACGGTTTGATCGGGCTTGAGCGCGAGAACGCGTTCGAGCATGTCGATCATGTGCGGGGTGTCGCGGCCGCCGAGCAGTGCGGCCAGGCGCAGGCACTCGACTTCTTCATCGGCGACTTCGTCGATGGTGCTCCAGAATGCCTGGCGGTCGTTGTCGTCTCCGGCGAGCGCCTGCAGATAGAGCAGCGGGGCATCGCCGGTGCCCTCGATGAGGGCGGCCAGGGCCGCGGTATAATGGTTGTTGCTGAGGAACTCGGCGATCGGTTCGAGGCTGGCGGGATGGGCGCCGTCCGGAGCGGCGATATCGACGAGGTGGGCGATGATCCCGGGGTTCCTGAGTTTGTGCCCAAGCACGACATAGAAGTACAGCGTGTCGCACAGCGCCTCGACGTCGTCCTGGTAATACAGGCTGGTGCCGGCGGCCGGCCAGAGGTCGGTCTGCGGGGTTGCGTGCATCATGCAGTATGCGACTTCGTTGATGATCATTTCGCTTCGCCAGTGGTGCCACAGGTCGGGGCCGTAGCGCTCCACCCTGTCGACCGCACCGAGCAGGGCGTAGAGGCGCAGCCGGTTGACGGCGACGGTGACGCTGCCGTTGCGCGTCGGCAGGCTGTCCATGAGCGACAGTATCTCGTGCTGCCGGTCGCTGATCCGCGGCATCAGTTCGCGCTCGATTGCCATCGCATCGAGCCGGTCGAGAAGGGTGATCATGCCGAGCTGCGATGCGACGATGAGGTTACGCTCCTGGCGCAGCTCAAGGACGAACTCGACCATCGGCGTCCCGTGCTGCATGATGACCTGCTCCCACGCGTCGACAGTGACTTTCTTGCGCCGGATGCTCCGGAGCAGGCTGGCGACGTTGCCATCGGCGTCATCGACCACTGCCCAGCGCAGTTTTTTCCAGAGCTTGCGGGTCCGGGCGCGGACTTCCGGGTCGTCGCTGGCGATCGCCTTGCGCACGGCGGTGCGGGCTCGATACCCGAGTTTTTCGAGGGTGGCTGATGCCGTCTCGCGCTCATGGAATTCCGCCGATCCGAGCTGCTGCACCAGGGCCTCGGCGTCGATGTCGGCGGCGGCGGCGGGCATAATGGCGGCAAAAGTTGCGGTCGTCAGCAGTTGTCGAATGAATGTTTTCATGGAACCATCGTTTTTGGAGATAATCGAAGTATACTAACACGAAGTTGTTGGATCGTCCCTCTACAAACCCGTTTTCGTGACGCAAAGTTCCTTTTTGCCCGCATCGGGGAGTTTTCGCCACCGGCGGTCTGGATCAGGATATCGAACAGCTTACAAATGCGGTGCAAGGTCATCGCTACACAGGTCTGTCTATGGCCACAAGCAGCAAGTTTCTTGATTGGTTCAGCGAGGCGAAGTCGCGCACGACCCTTCGCCGCATGGAAACGGATGACAATTTTCACCTCATCCGCGACAATTATCTGTTCAAGCAGTTCAGTCCCGATGCGGTCGCATTTGTCCTGTCGCACCTGATCGAGCGCCGTTACAACAACAATGACCTGATCTTCAAGGAAGAAAATCCGAGCATTTGCTTTTTCATTCTCAAGCAGGGCAAGGCGGAGATCTTCGTGACTCCCAGCCCGGGCGTCAAGATTGTTTATGAGACCGTCGATCCGGGCCAGTTGTTCGGTGAGGTCAGCGTTCTTTCCTCATCGTCCCGGACGGCCAGTGTACGGGCACTGGAGAATGACACGGTGATGCTGCTGATGTCGACCTTCGATCTCGAAGAGTTGTGCAGGGTTTATCCGATCGATGGCCTGAAGCTGTTGCGGGCGATTGCCGGCCGCATCTCCGACTATCTGGCGACGACGACTCGCAAGCTGCGGGCGGCGCAGGCTGAACTGCACGAGATCAAACAGAAACTCGACAGCCATGACGGGTGACCAGAAACTGCGCAACCTGACGATTGCGATCACCTCCGGTATCGTTCTCGCCGTGCTGTCCCTCTCCGTTCTGTACGAGGCCCGGCTTTTGATCCGCCCGGTGCTGGCGGGCTTGCTGGTAGCGCACATCCTCTACCCGGTCGTCAAGCTGGCGCGCCAGGCCGGCGTGCCAAAGTGGATCACGATCGTCGTGATTTTCCTGCCGATGGTGTCCGGGTGTGTTTTCGTGGTGTCATCCCTGGTCCCGGCGATTGCCGAGGAGATCGTCGCGTTCAAGGGCAGCCAGGAGGTCGTGGGCGAACTGCAGCCGGGGCCGATGGCGGGCACGCTGCCGGACTTCAGGTTTCCGGGCGACAGAGCGCCGGACGGGGTGGTGCCGGAGGGGAAGCTGGTAAAGAGGCAGCCGGTCGGCAGCGATGTTGCCAGGTCGAATTTGATTTACATCGGCGAGCAGATCTACAAGACCCTGGAACGCTTTGGGCTGGTGCAGGAGACAGAGACGCACACGGAGATGATCGAGCTGGTTACAGGCTATATCACGGAGATGTTTACGGACCTCGTCGCCTGGCTCGGATCCGTGGCGCCGGAGGGTGGGCAGTTTCTGCTGCTTTTCTTTTTCGTGTTGATTTTCGCACTGCTCGACGGCGACAAGTTTTACAAGGGCCTGCTCAGCCTGATCCCGAATACCTATATCGAGCCCGGCATTTTCATGCTGCGCAAGACGATCGACATGTGGGGCTATTATCTGCGCGGCCTGATCGTCGAGAACCTGATCATGTTCTTCGTGTCGTTCGTGCTGCTGCTGATCCTCAAGATCTTTGTCGAAGTGACCTTCATCATGGCGCTGTCCATCGCGCTGATCATTGCAGTGACCAACGTCGTACGCATTGTCGGCCCGGCTTTTGGTGCCTGTGTCGGAGTCATTCTGGTGCTCGCCAGCCTCGACGTCAGTGCGGTCGAGGATGTTGAGGCCGCGCGCCGCAACTTGATGCACGCGTCATTCGGCGTGCTCTGCATCGTCGCCTTCGTGCAGTTGCTCGACAGTGTCGTGATCCTGCCGCTGGTCATGCGCGACCAGGTCAACATCCATCCGGTGATCTGTCTGCTGGGTATTTTCCTGGGCGGTGTCATTGGCGGAATTGTCGGCATGGTATTGGCCGTACCGTTCATCGCCGGCGCCAAGGTCATCTACCGCGTCCTGACGGTCGAGATGAAACGGTTCGACATGCACGCCGGCGCGGTGCCATCGTACCTGAGTACGGATATGGTCGGCGTGGGCTGAGCCGTCTGAACAGCAGGTGCCAACGGCGGGATTTCGAACCGTGCACAGATGCCGGCTGATTTGTCAGGCGGGGCGCTCGTGTGGGAGCAGCACGCCGCCGGCGATGCAGGCGCCGCCATCGACGTACAGCGTCTGGCCGGTGATCTTGTCGGAATACGGCCCGGCCAGGTAGGTCACGGCATTGGCTACCGCGTGCTTGTCGTTCTCGGTATCCCAGGGCATCAGGCTGGAGGCGTTCCAGGTTTCGGCGAGCTCGTTGAACCCGGGAATGTTGGTCGCTGCTTTTGTCTTCAGCGGACCGGCCGACACCGCATTGACTCGAATCAGGCTGCGGCCGTGCTCGCGGGCCAGCGCCCGGACCGTACCCTCGAGCGCCGCCTTGTTGACGCCCATCCAGTTGTAAAACGGAAAGGCGCGCTGTGAATCGAAGGTCATGGCGACGATCGTCCCGCCGTCCGGCATGGCGCCCGCCGCGTATCGCGCGACGGTCGCCAGCGACACGCAACTGACTTCGAAGCCGGTCTTGATGTCGTCGATCGCGTCGGTGTGAAAGCTCTCGCCCAGGCAGGTCTTCGGGTTGGCATAGGCGATGGAGTGTACCACGCTGCTGATCGTGCCGACGTCGTCAAACAGGGCCTCCACCTCCTCGGTGATCGTGACGTCGCAGAAGCGGATGTCGAGTGCCTCTTTTTCGTCGTCCGACAGTTTCTTGCTGCGATCGAGAAAAATCCGTTTCATCCTCTCGCTCTGCACCGTATAGATGACCTTGCCGCCCCAATGTTCAATGCTTTGACCGATGGCAAAGGCGATGGAATCGGGGTCGAGCAGGCCCATGACGATGTATGTGTGGTCTTTTGCGATCATGTGTTTGACGTACTCCTTGAGGTTCTGATAGTCACAGGGTACGCTACATTACAACCATGTACACAGTCCGTCTCTGTTTTTACGGAGAATTGAACGATTTCATTGTGCCTGAACGGCGCCGCACGCAATACGAGCGGCGTTTCCCGCAGGTCCGGTCGCTGAAAGACCTGATCGAGTCCGAAGGCGTGCCGCATCCGGAGATTGACCGGATCCTGGTCAACGGCAAACCGCAGATGCTTGATGCCCTCGTCGTCGACGGCGACTGCATCTGCGTGTACCCTTCGGAGCATCCGGTTGATTTCGCCGTGGAATCGCATCTCGGCCGCCCGACACTGCCGACGCCACAGTTCATGGCCGACGTACACCTGGGCAAGCTGGCGCGGCGGTTGCGGCTGCTCGGGCTGGACTGCGAATACGACAACCTCGACCTGACGGACGAGCGCCTGGCTGAAATCAGTCACGGTGAGAACCGTGTGTTGCTGACCCGCGACCGGGGGTTGCTCAAGCGCCGCATGGTTGTACACGGCATCTATATCCGCGCCGACGAGCCGGAAGCCCAGGTCTTCGAGATCCTTGAGCGTATCGACCTGTACCGCGTCATTCGGCCGTTCACCCGCTGCCTCAAGTGCAACGGCTGCCTGGCGCTGATCAGCCGGGAGGAGGCGACATCACGTGTACCGCCGGCGACCTGGCTGAACATGGAGACGTTTCACCACTGCCCGGACTGTCGCAGGGTATATTGGCAAGGGGCGCACTGGGATATGCTCAATGCATTTGTCGAGCGCGTCAAAGCAAGGTTGGCATGCACGTCTGTATAATCACCAGTTCGTTTCCTCTCGACCCCGGCGACGGCCGGGCGGCTGCCGGGCTTTTCGTCAGGGACTTCGCGGTTGCCCTCGCCGAGCTCGGTGAACAGGTGACGGTGCTGACGCCCGACAAGTGCGGCGGCCCCAAGGCGGCCGTCCCCGGCGTCACGACCCACTGGTTCGCGTGGGGCGGCGGCGACAAGCCGCTGGCCTACCTCAAGCCCTGGCGGCCGCTCGATGCGTTCGCCATGTGGTCGCTGCTGCGCAACGGCGGTCGCGCGCTTCGCGAGCTGGCGGCGGCCGAGAAGTTCGACCATGTCCTGGCGATGTGGGCGGTCCCGGCCGGCTACCTGGCGATGGGCTTGCAAAAACGGACAGGTACGCCGTTCACGACCTGGTGCCTGGGATCCGATATCTGGACATACGGCGAGCGCCCCGGGCTGCGGAACATCGTTCGCCGCGTCCTGCAGCGCAGCGCCCACGTATACGCCGACGGCATCGAGCTGGGCTGTGCCGCCTCCCGTTTGTGTGGCCGGCCGGTGCCGTTTCTGCCCAGCAGCCGTCAGCTTGATCCGGCGCTGGCCGGGGCGCCGCCGGAGAGTAGGCGGAGCTTCAACTTCCTGTTCGTCGGCCGTTACGCCGAAGTCAAGGGTGTCGATGTGCTGCTGGCAGCGATGCGCGACGTGGTCGAATCGGGGCACGACGCGAGTCTGTATATGTTCGGCGGCGGCCCGATGGAGGGTTTCGTTCGGGACTATGTGGCGGCTCACGGTCTCGGCGAGCGAGTACATGCGGGCGGCTATGCAGGTCTCAGCACGTTGGTGACGCATTTGGCATCCTGCGACTGCCTGGTGATTCCCTCACGGATGGAAAGCATACCCGTGGTGTTTTCCGACGCGCTGCAGATGGGCCGGCCGTTGATCGTCTCAGACGTTGGCGACATGGGGGCGTTGCTGCGCGAAGTGGCGGCTGGTTATGTCGTGGTGCCTGGCGATGTCACGGCACTGGCCGATGCCATGCGGCGGATGATCACGGCGGACGCTGCGGAGTTCGCGCCGCACATTGAGACACTGGCACAGCGCTTCGAGTTGAAACGGGCCGCGCAGAAGTGGCTGGACGCGGTGGGATAAGGCGGGGAATTTCCCATCAGGAGAATCGGTGCCTGGCCGAAACGGCTTGCGGTGTCCGCCCGGCGGGCAACACGCTACTGCCTTGAATTCCCACCCTCGCGTTGAACGCGGATCGTCAGCTACCGAATATAGGTATTGACGATGTTCTCGAGCAGTTCCTGGCGGCCGCTGCGTGGGGTTGCTTCGCCGTGCTCGCGGATCCACGCTTCGAGCGAGTCGAACGACTCGTTGCCGGCGAGGATCGACTGGCCGAGCTCATCGTTCCAACTGCTGTAGCGCTCGTCGATCTCGTCGTCGAGCGGGCGCTCGTCGATCAGCGCCTGGGCGATCAGCAGGCCGTGGGCGAAAGTGTCCATGGCGCCGATGTGGGCGTGGAAGAGGTCGACGGTGTCGAACGAGCCGCGCCGGGGCTTGGCGTCGAAGTTGAGGCCGCCGCTGCCGAGACCGCCCTGCCTGAGGATCACCAGCATGGCGTAGACCGCGTCGTAGATATCGGTCGGGAACTGATCGGTGTCCCAGCCCAGCAGCATGTCACCACGATTGGCATCGACGCTGCCGAGTCGACCAGCCGCCGAGGCCACAGAAAGATCGTGCTGGAAGGTGTGGCCGGCCAGCGTCGCGTGGTTGCACTCGATGTTGAGCTTGAATTGATCCATCAGGTCATAGGACCGCAGGAAGTTCAGGCAGGCGGCGGCGTCTGAATCGTACTGGTGCTTCATCGGCTCGCACGGCTTTGGCTCGATCAGAAACTGACCGGTGAAACCGATGGACTTGGCGTAGTCCACCGCCAGATGCAGAAAGCGGGCGAGATGATCCTGCTCGGCCTTGAGATCGGTGTTGAGCAGTGTCTCGTAGCCTTCGCGGCCACCCCAGAAGACGTAGTTTTCTCCGCCCAGCCTGTGGGTCGCGGCGATGGCGTGTTGCACCTGGCCGGCGGCGTAGGCAAACACATGGGCGTCCGGGCTGGTGGCGGCGCCGTGGGCATAGCGCGGGTTGCTGAAGAGGTTGGCCGTGCCCCACAGCAGCTTGATGCCCGTCGCCGCCTGCTTCTCGGCTGCCAGTGCGATTATGTGGTCGAGATTGTCACAACTCTCGGCGAAGGTCTCGCCTTCCGGCGCGATGTCGCGGTCATGGAAGCAATAGTACTGAAGGCCAAGCTTGTGGACGAACTCGAACGCGGCGTCGAGAGTCTTTTCCGCTATTTCCAGCGGTGTCGCGCCGGTGTTCCAGGGGCGTTCGAAAGTGGCGCTGCCGAATATATCGGTGCCGGGTCCCTTGAAGGTGTGCCAATAGGCGACCGCGAAGCGCAGGTGGTCGGCCATGGACTTGCCGGCGACCAATTGGCTGGCGTTGTAGTATTTGAACGCCAGCGGGTTTCGCGAGTCCGGGCCTTCGCAGGGCACGGGGTCTTGGACTTCGGGAAAATAAGACATCGGCTCAGTCAGTCTTTCTTTTCTTCGTCTTTCCCGGCCGGTGTTTCTTCCTCGGCGGGTGCTTCTTCCTCGGCCGGTGCTTCTTCCTCGGCGGGTGCTTCTTCCTCGGCCGGTGCTTCTTCCTCGGCCGGCGCTTCTTCCTCGGCGGGTGCTTCGTCTGTTGCAGCTTCCCCAGCTACAATTTCCTCGTCTGTTTCCCCGGTTGCGGTTTCTTCTGCCGCTTCTCCCTCATCTGCGGCCCCTTCTTCGGCAGCTTCTTCGGTGACGGCTTCTTCGTCCACAACCTCTTCAGTTGGAGCCTCGGCCGGTTTCTGCTTCACCTTTTTCTTCTTCGTTGTCTGCACTTCGGCCTCGACAAATTCGAGGAAGCACAACTCGGCGGCATCGCCTTGGCGGTGTCCGGTGCGGATGATGCGGGTGTAGCCGCCTTCACGTTCGCGGTACTGCGGCGCAATTTCGTCGAACAGAATGCCGACAGCTTCGATGTTGTGCAGTTTCGATATTGCCCGACGCCGGTGGTGCAGGGTGCCGGACTTGCCCAGGGTAACCATGCGTTCGGCCAGGCGGCGGGTTTCCTTTGCCTTGGTGACGCTGGTTTTGATGCGGCCTTCGAAAATCAGGCTGCATACCTGATTACGCAGCATGGCCCGCCGATGGTCCGGGCGGCGCCCCACCTTGAATGTGTGCTTGCGATGTCTCATGACTGATTATTCCTCGGGTTCCTCACCCTTCGTAGCAGCAAGTTCACGTTCAAAAGCTTTGCGCACCAACTCCTTGACCGGGTAGTCGAGGTGCAGTCCGAGTTCGGCAATCTTGTCCTTGATTTCGTTCAGCGACTTCTGCCCGAAGTTGCGGAACTTCAGCATTTCCACTTCCGAGTAGCTGACGAGCTCGCCGAGTGCCCCGATGCTGGCGTTGTTGAGGCAGTTCTGGGCGCGCACTGACAGTTCGATATCGCCCACACTGCGCAGCAACGTGCGCAGCAGTTCACGGTCCTCGTCGGTTTCCAGCAGCTCGGCTGATTCCGGTTCCTCGGTACTGATGGCGCCAGTGAAGACGTTGAGGTGCTCCTGGAGAATGTGGGCTGCCTGGCGCAGGCCTTCTTCCGGCTCGATGCGACCGTCGGTCCAGGCTTCCAGCTCGAGCTGATCGTAGTCGGTATGCTGCCCGACACGGCACTGGTGCACGGCATAGGCGACGCGAACGACCGGGCTGAAAAGACAGTCGATCGGGATGACGCCGATCGGATGGTCTTCGCGCTTGTTTTCGTCTGCAACGCGGAAACCGCGGCCGCTGGCGAGCTCGATCTGGATGCGAACGGTACGCGACTTGTCGAGCGTGAACAGGTGCTGTTCGGGATTGATGATCGTGGTGACGCTGTCGAGGTCGATGTCGTTGGCCGTGATCGAGCCGGCCTTGCTGACCTTGAGTTCCAGTGTCCGCGGCACTTCACCATCGCAAAGGAGACGGATCTTCTTGAAATTCAGGACGACGTCGGTGACATCTTCGATGACATCCGGGATCGTTGTGAATTCGTGGGCGACACCGTCGATCTGAATCGAGGAGACGGCGATGCCTTCGAGCGACGAAAGCAAGACCCGGCGCAGCGCGTTACCGAGGGTGTTGGCGAAGCCCTGTTCTAACGGCTCGGCGAAAAATCTGGAATAGGTAGCGGTGGCGGTTTCCTCGTCGACAGTGAAGCGTTCCGGCATCGCAAAGCCTGAGAGTCCAGACATGTTGTATCCTCCGATTGCGTATTATTACGTTCCGTGAGCCAGCGTGAAGCGTTGCCGTCAAGCTGTATCCGTGAAAACGCCTCATCGGCATCGGCCCGCACATTGGGCGCAGCGGCGATGGGGCGCCGTATGTTGATCCATCGGCTTACTTCGAGTAGAGCTCGACGACCAGCTGTTCGTTGGCGATTGTGGGTATCTCCTCACGCAACGGCGGGCGGTCGACCGTTGCTTTGAGGTTGTCGCGGTCGATCGAAACCCATTCGGGAATCTCGGCACTGATATTCTCGTCCACGTACCGTTGCACCAGGCCGCGCGAACGGGTTGACTCCTTGACCGTCACGGTATCGTTCTGGGTGACCTGGAATGAAGCGATGTTGACGCGCCGGTTGTTGACCTTCAGGTGGCCGTGCAGAATCAGCTGGCGCGCCGCGTCGCGGGTTGGCGCCATACCCATGCGGAAGACGGTATTGTCCAGGCGGGATTCGAGCATGATCATCAGGTTGTCACCGGTGATGCCCTTGTGCCGCAGCGCGCGCTTGAAAGTGATGCGGAATTGGCGTTCGCCAAGACCGTAGGTGTATTTGAGCTTTTGTTTCTCGATCAACTGCTTGCCATACTCCGATATCTTGCGGCGCCCCTTGTTGCCGCCGTGCATGCCGGGCGGATTCTGGCGTCGCGCCAAGAGTCGATCGAATTTAGGATTGCCGTAGATGTTGACACCGAAGCGTCGGACAATCTTTCCCTTTGGGCCGCGAAATCTCGACATGTTCAACTCCGTTTAGCGGTGACCGCTGGCGATTGTTGTTTCAGACGCGACGTCGCTTCGGTGGCCGGCAGCCGTTGTGCGGCACAGGCGTGACGTCCCGCAACGACGTGATCTCCAGTCCGGAAGCACTGACGCCGCGCACCGCGGCCTCTCGGCCGGCGCCCGGCCCCTTGATGCAGATTTCGACTTCCCGCATGCCGTACGTCATAGCGCGTTTCGAGGCTTCGACAGCAACGACTTGCGCAGCGTACGCCGTGCTCTTGCGCGATCCTTTGAAGCCGACTTTGCCGCCGGTCGCCCATGCGATGACGTTGCCGTTGGTGTCGGTGATCGAGACTTTCGTATTGTTGAACGTGGCGTGCACATGCACGATGCCGCGCGACACGTTGATCGCCTTGGTCTTGGCGCCCTTCTTGCGTTTGATGGGCGATAGAACGACGTTTGCTGGATCGTCAGAAAGTAGTTCGTCTGCCATTGTGTTTCACTGTTTGCTTTGCGTTGTTACGATTAGATTAGATCAGTCGTTGGCCAGCTTACGGGTGGCCTTGTCACGAATTGCGCCGACGGTGATTTTCCTGCCTTTACGGGTGCGGGCGTTTGTTTTCGTCCGCTGTCCGCGTACTGGCAAGCTGCGGCGATGGCGGATGCCACGGTAGCAGTTGATCGATGTCAGGCGGCGGATGTTCTGGGTGACCTGGCGGCGCAGGTCGCCTTC
>JASLZG010000135.1:11874-12174 GCA_030754995.1 Lentisphaeria bacterium | reverse complement strand
AATGTCGGTCCACCGCTCGTCCTGGTGTTTGTCACGGACTTCGATGAGTTCATCCTTGACGACGCCGAGCAGGAGGTCGCGGCTGCCGAGCAACTCCTTGAGGTACTGGATGCGGAGCATGATTTCATCGTACTCTGCCTGGACGTCTTCCATCGCCAGCCCGGTGAGCTGGTGCAGGCGCATCTCGAGGATGGCGTTGGTCTGCCTCTTCGACAGGTCGAACTGCTCCATCAGCGTTTCCGCCGCGTCGTCGCGGGTGCGCGACTGGCGGATGATTTTTATCACCTTGTTGATGTTGTC
>JASLZG010000135.1:0-11864 GCA_030754995.1 Lentisphaeria bacterium | reverse complement strand
CGGTGGTCGATGTAGGCCTGCAGAATCTGGCTGAGATTCATCGTGCGCGGCCGGTTGCCGTCGACGACGAGCAGCTGGGCACCGAAACTGGTCTGGAGCGACGACATCTTGAAGAGCTGGTTCAGGACGACCTCGCCGACAGCGTTCTTCTTGATCTCGATGACAATGCGGATGCCGGCGCGGCTGCTGGATTCGTCGTTGAGTGCGGAGATGCCGGTGATCAATTTGTCATTGACCAGCGCGGCGATCTTCTTGACCAGCGTTTCCTTGTTGAGCGCGTATGGGATCTCGGTGACGATGATGCGTTCGCTGCCGCTCTTGGTCTTTTCGATCTCGGTCTTGGCGCGGATGGTAATGATGCCGTGGCCGGTTTCATAAAGCTGGATGATCGGCTGAATGCCGATAATCGTGGCGCCGGTCGGGAAGTCCGGGCCCTGGATGTGCTGCATCAGTTCCTTGACGGACGCCATCGGGTTGTCGATCAGGTGGACCGTGGCGTTGATGACTTCGCTCAGGTTGTGCGGCGGAATGTTGGTGGCCATGCCGACGCCGATGCCGGTGGAGCCCATGACCAGGAGGTTGGGAAAGCGCGCCGGCAGCACGGACGGTTCGCTATTGACCTCGTCGAAGGTGGGCATCATGTCGACGGTGTCCTTTTCCAGGTCGGCAAGCAGTTCTTCGGCGAGTCGCTGCAGGCGGCATTCGGTGTATCGGTAGGCCGCGGGGGAGTCGCCGTCGATACTGCCGAAGTTGCCCTGGCCGTCGACCAGGGGGTAGCGCATCGAAAAGTCCTGGGCCATGCGCACCAGCGTGTCGTAAACGGATTGGTCGCCGTGCGGGTGGTAATTGCCGATGACTTCACCGACGACCTTGGCACATTTGGTGTAGGACCGCCCATGGTTCAGGCCGAGCTGGCGCATGGCGTAGAGGATGCGACGGTTGCCCGG
Source organism: Lentisphaeria bacterium (assembly GCA_030754995.1). Lineage (GTDB taxonomy): Bacteria > Verrucomicrobiota > Lentisphaeria > JABSQK01 > CAJWLW01 > CAJWLW01. The sequence goes on along the minus strand of JASLZG010000135.1, from coordinate 10,917 downwards.
CTTCATGCCGTCACGGACGTCGGGGATCGCGCGGCCGACATTGACACTCAGCGAATACTGCAGATACGCCGAGTGCATGATGTCTTCGATGTTCGCCGGCAAGTCGTTGCTTTGCAGTGTCGTGTTGTCGTCCATGATAGTCCTTCAGGTGGTCGGCAGGTCTCAGCGTCCTGTCGGCAGCGGAACGTTCAGATATCCAGGTCTTTGACCGTGGCGGCGTAGCGTTCGATGTATTCGCGGCGCGGCTCGACGACATCTCCCATGAGCAGAGAGAAAATGCGTTCGGCCTCGAATGCGTCTTCCATGGTGACCCTGAGCATCTTGCGGTGCGTCGGGTCCATGGTGGTTTCCCACAACTGGTCGGCATTCATTTCCCCGAGACCCTTGTAGCGCTGGATCTGGATGCCCTGTTTGCCGGATTTCTTGATCTGCTCGATCAGGTCCATGACGGAGAGGGCGCTGGTCGTGTCCTCTTCGCCGTCACGCGCCAAATTGAATAACGGCTGACCGTTGCCGAACAGGTCGGCGGTGGAGAGATTGTACGCTTCGAGCTGCCTGGCGATGTCGTCGAAGAGGTTGGCCTCGAAGATTCGTGCCACCTCGATGGCCGACTGCAGCAGTTTCTCTCGCGCCGCCTCGGCGTCGGCGTCGGCGTCGGCGTCTTCTGTGCCTTCGGCGGCCGGCATCGATTCCGTGCGTGGCACCAGGCTCTCACTGATTTGCTCGATGTACTCGGTCTCCTCGGCGTCGGAATAGACGTAATGTTCCGACAGCGTGCCGTCCGCCAGGCGCACCGAGATCCGGGCGATGGGGAAGGCGCCGGTCTCGGGATGGCGTGCCGCGATATAGGCTTCCGGCTCGATGCCATGGCGGATGAGGCTGACGAAGAGGAAGTTGATTTCGCCGACGAGCTCGACCAGGCTCTTGATGGTTTCGATGGGGATTGGGGCCTGGCCGTTGGAACTGTGGGAGATGGTCAGGTCTTCAATGGCCTGTTCGATGAGGAACTTGTCGAGCTGTCCCTCGGTCTCGATGTATTCTTCGCGTTTGCGGCGCTTGACCTTGAACAGCGGCGGCTTGGCGATGTAAACGTGACCTTCCTCGATGAGCGGTTTCATCTGGCGGTAAAAGAAGGTGAGCAGGAGGGTGCGGATGTGCGAGCCGTCGACGTCGGCGTCCGTCATGATGACGATGCGGTGATAGCGCAGTTTCTCGATGTTGAATTCGTCGGCGCCGATGCCGCAGCCGATGGCCGTGATCAGTGCCTGAATCTCGTTGTTGCGCAGCAATTTGTCGAGTCTCGCCTTTTCGACGTTGAGCAACTTGCCGCGGATCGGCAGGATCGCCTGGAAGTCGCTGTCGCGCCCCTGTTTGGCGGAGCCGCCGGCGGAATCCCCCTCGACGATGTAGATTTCGCACTTGGCGGGATCGCGTTCGGAGCAGTCGGCCAGTTTGCCGGGCAGTGAAAATCCGTCGAGGGCGCCTTTGCGCTGGGTCAGTTCGCGGGCGCGTTTGGCGGCTTCGCGGCCGCGCGCGGCGAGCAGGGTTTTGTCGACGATGAGGCGGGCGACCGCCGGGTTCTCTTCCAGGTAGGTCCCGAACTGTTCGTTGACGATCTGCTCCATGATGCCGCGCACTTCACTGTTGCCCAGCTTGGTCTTCGTCTGTCCCTCGAACTGCGGATCCTTGACCTTGACGCTGATGACGCAGCACAGTCCTTCGCGCACATCGGTGCCGGTGACGGATTTTTCATTCTTGAGAGTGGGGACGGTCTTCATGTAGTTGTTGATCGTCCGCGTCAAGGCGGCCTGGAACCCCGAAAGATGGGTGCCGCCCTCAATCGTGTTGATGTTGTTCGTGTAGCTGAAGATGGCCTCGTTGAAGCCGTCGTTGTGCTGCATCGCCACTTCGGCCTCGACATCGTCCTTTTTGCCCTCGAAGTAGATGACGTCGGACAACGGCTGCTTGCCGCGGTTGAGGTGCTCTACGAACTCAACGATGCCGCCCTCGTAGTAGAACTCCTCGGCGCGGATGCCGCTCTCGAGGCGCTCGTCGTTGAGCAGGATGCGGATGCCTTTATTGAGGAAGGCGAGCTCACGCAGGCGATTGGCGAGGATATCCCACTTGTACTCGGTGACCTGGAAGATCTTGCTGTCGGGCTTGAAGGTGATGTCGGTGCCAGTGTTGCTGGCCGGGTGGGTTTGGGTAAGTGGCGACTTGGTGATGCCGCGCTCGAAACGCATGTGATGCGCCGAGCCGTCGCGTCGCACCTCGACCTCGAGCCATTCGCTGAGGGCGTTGACGCACGACACGCCGACGCCGTGCAGGCCGCCGGAGACCTTGTAGGAATCGTGGTCGAATTTGCCGCCGGCGTGCAGCAGGGTAAGGACAACCTCGACGGCGGGCATGCCGGCCTCGTGCATGCCGATCGGGATGCCGCGGCCGTCGTCGGTGACGGTGATGCTGTTGTCGAGGTGGATGGTGACGCCGATCTGGCTGCAGTGACCGGCAAGGGCCTCGTCCACACTGTTGTCGACAACTTCATAGACCAGGTGGTGCAGGCCGCGCTCACTGGTGTCGCCGATGTACATGCTCGGCCGCTTCTGCACCGCTTCGAGGCCTTCCAAGACCGAGATGTTGCTCTCGTTATACTCGGTGCCGCCTATCCGATCAGACGCTGGGGGGATGACTTCCTCCGCCATCGCAGAAGACCTCCGGAACTGGGTTCGTAAAAAGTTGGTGCCACGCTATATCTTATTATAACATGAGAAGGAGTGGTTTACCACGTGTGTGACAAAAAAAAACAGGCTATTAGCGGAATTTTTTGTTTTTACCTATCGTAAACGACGTTTGACCCCGAGCCGAGGTTCGGCCGGAAACTGTGGAAAACCGATTTTTTGCCCGCAAATTCGACAGTTGACATATGTAACTCCCGTCGTTGTACGAGTATGGGAACGGTCGCTTAATTGAGCCGATCTGTCACCGGCCGGGCAACCGCCCTGGTCTAACTTAAACCAGGCATTCCGTTGCGGCCATTGACGATGGCTGGAAGACAAAACATATTAGTCATTCATTCACCTCGTCCGGCTCCGTTGTACGCCTTTCTCCGGGAGTGTAAGATTGCGCCTGCAGTTTCTTGGTACCGGTACGTCTTTCGGCGTTCCGCAGATCGGTTGTGGTTGTAAGGTCTGCCGTTCCGACGACCCCCGCGACAAACGCCTGCGATCCAGCTTGTGGGTGCGCGGCGAAGCCGTCAGCATCGTCATCGACACGACGCCGGACTTCCGCTGCCAGTGCCTGCGGGCCGCCGTCGACCGGGTCGATGCGATTTTTTTCACGCATCACCACGCCGATCATTTCTTCGGCCTCGACGATGCGAGGGTTTACAATCGCATGCAGGACAGCGTGATCCCGGTGTACCTGCCGGCGTACATGGTTGAACAGTTCGAACAAACCTATGCCTATACGCTGATCGAGTGGCCCGACGGCATTACCCGGCCGCGTTTCGAGCTGCGGCCGATTGATCAGCAGGAGTATCGCAAGCTTGAGTTTGACGAAATTTCCGTCACCCCGGTGATCGTGAATCACGGCAGCGATGACATCAACGGTTATGTTATCGAGACGGCCCGGTCGAAGGTGGCGTACCTGACGGACTGCAAGGCGTTGCCGCCGGCCACGGTTGAACTTGTCCAGGGCGCTGATGTCGTCATCCTGGGGTCGTTGTGGAATCGCGACTGGCAGCACCCGGCGCATTTGAATCTGGCAGACACCAGGAAACTGGCGGCGGCGCTGCAGGGGGCGCAAACGTGGCTCACCCACCTGAGCCATCACATGGATTTGCACGCGGAGACCAGCAAGATCCTGTCGGATGGCGTGCAACTCGCATACGACGGGCTCGTGTTGGAAGTTGAATAACGGTGCCCCGGGAGCAGGGGCATGGCGCCGGCGAACGGCGAAGTAAAAGTCGGTGCGAATCATCCTCGGGTGCGGGCTGTGGCAGAGAAACATGCAGAGTACACCAAGGCCAACCAATAGCGCATGACACGGAGAAGCTGTCCCATGATCCATCGGCAACATCATCATCCCGCGGCGGCATTACTCGCCGGCTTCGCGGCCGCGGCATTGCTCCTGTTGGGCACTGGAAACGCCGAGGCCCGGCGCCTGCGGGATGCCAAGGTCGCCGTCGGTTTCGGTGCGGATTGCGAGGAAATTCTGCTGGACACCATCAAGAAGGCACGCCGCGAGATTTACGTTGCGGTATACTCATTCACTCGCCGGCAGATTGCCGAGGCCCTGATCGACAAGCACGACGACGGGGTCATGGTCCACGTCAAGATGGATACCGGCCAGGCCGCCGGCCAATGGTCCAAGCCGATCGTCAACAAGCTGCGGCGGCACGGCATCTCCGTCGACCTGATCAAGATGCCGCCATACAAGCACATGCATCACAAATTCATCGTCGTCGACGGGCGCTACGTGGTGACCGGCAGCTACAACTTTACGACCGCCGCCACCGAAGCGAACTGGGAAAACGTCGTGCTGATCGATGGCGAACCGGTTGCTGCGGCTTACATCAAGGAGTGGAAGCGTATCAAGGACAAGGGCAAAAAGGGCTGAATTCACTTCCCCTGCGGTCCGCCGCCAACCGTTGCGCCACTGCGGTTTGCTGCCGTGACCGGGGTGAATCACCTTCGTCTGTGCCTTCCTTGAATCCCCCCCCGTGTTGGCGCGGTCAACAAGGCGTAGCCACCATGCAGCCGGGCGCTCACCGACGCGGATGGCGCCGGACAAATCGCCACTGCACCGGCTTGACAATTACCCCTTCACCGGAGTGCCGTTGATGTCTGCCGACGGTCGTTGTTATGCTTCCGGTAGGGAAAACGCTATGTTAATAGCGTTGAAACGACCAATCCGACACTGCCGGTGTGACCTGTGAATGACCACCAATGGATGCGTAAAGCACTGCGCCTGGCCCGCAAGGGCTGGGGGCTGACTTCTCCGAACCCGGCTGTTGGCGCCGTCATCGTGCGCGAGAGCCAGGTCATCGGCGAAGGCTGGCACACTGCTGCCGGCCGGCCGCACGCCGAGATCGAAGCGATGCGGAGTGCGCAGGCGGAGATGACCGGGGCGACGCTCTACGTCACCCTCGAACCATGTTCGACGCATGGGCGTACCCCGCCGTGCACCGATGCGATCACCGACGCCGGATTCAAGCGCGTCGTGATCTCCTGCCTCGATCCCAATCCCAAGCATGCCGGGCGGGCCGTGGAGATTCTCGAGGAGCGCGGTATCCAGGTAGATGTCGGACTCGAAGAGAAGACGGCGGCAGAGTTGAACGAAGCGTTTTTCTGCTGGATCCGGCATCGGCGGCCGTTCGTGCTGCTGAAACTGGCGATGACCGCGGACGGCAGGATCGCCACTGCCGGTGGCCGGTCGCAGTGGATCACCGGCGAAAGCTCGCGGCGGCGCGTGCAGAAAATGCGACAGTGGGCGGACGCCGTCATGGTCGGCGCCGAAACCGTGCGCCAGGATGATCCGTCGCTGCTGGTGCGGACGCCGCAATCGTGGTCGCGGCAGCCGCTGCGTTTGATCGCCAGCCACAGCGGCAGGCTGGGAAGTTCACCGCAGGTGCTGACCGACGAACGCGGCGAAGCCCGGATGGTCGGTTGCGAGACCCCGGAGGAGTGGCATGAGCTGTTGTTACAGCTTGGCAAGGAAGGGATCACCGCTCTGCTCGTCGAAGGCGGCGGTGACTTGGCTGCCGCAATGCTGAACGCCGAAGCAGTCGACAAGGTTGCCTTTTTTATCGCACCAATTGTTCTCGGCGGCAAGGGCAGCCGCCCGGCCGTGGGCGGCCACGACCCGACGGACCTGGTCGATGCTCGACGCCTGCAGGATGCCGAGATGCGGCGCTGTGGTGAAGACTTTTTGCTGACGGGGTACCTTTCGAATGTTCACCGGACTGATTGAAGCAACTGCCACGCTCGAGTCACTCGAAACCGACAGCGGTCGCACGACCCTGTCGTTGGCGACGGACCTGATCGACAAGCTCGCAATTGGCGACAGCATCGCGATCAACGGCGTCTGCCTGACGGCTGCGGCCTTCGACTCGAACACGGTACAGTTCCATTTGCTGAATCAGACGCTGCACTGCACCAACCTCGGCGCGTTGAAAGTCGGGGACCGCGTCAATGTGGAGCGGCCGATGATTTTCGGCGAGCGATTGCACGGACACCTCGTTTCCGGCCACATCGACAGCACGTCCAGCGTCCTGAGTATCGGGGAAGACGGCGCCGACCACATCGTCGAGATTGAATTGCCGGAGAATCTGGCCGCCCTGGCGGTCGAGAAAGGCAGCGTCGCCGTAGACGGCATCTCGTTGACCATTGCGGCGCTCGATCGCGATGCGTTTCGGGTTTGTATCACGCCGTACACCTGGACGCACACCAACATGTGCGGCTACGCCCGGGGATGCATCGTGAATCTTGAAATGGACATGGTCGGCAAATATGTTATGAGGAGAAATGACCTCGAAAGCCAACCTTAGCTGTACATACGCCACTCTATGGAGAACGATCGATGAAGAAACCAAACCTTTGGCTGGCTCTTTTTGTTGCGCTGCTGATAATGGTCGGCAGCGGTACCGCGCTGGTCGCTTCGAAAGGCGCCCTGGCCCCGTCCGCAGAGGGCGAGGTCGATGAGAACATCATCTTGGTACCGACGATCGGGGAAGACACGCATGGATTGCCGCCGCCAGCTGTGACCATCAATTCAGTCGGCGGCGACGACGACGACGACGACGACGACGACGACGACGACGACGACGGCGGCGACATCTGGATGTGAGCGCCTGCCGCTCGGCCTGATCGCCGGCACCGGCGTCTGCTCGTCAGGATGTCGTCCTACTCCGGCGTCCGTTCGGAGGGCGTAGTGCTGTCGCCGAGAATGGAATGCTTGCCGGTGATTCGGGACAGGAGTCCCTGCATGGACGTGGACAGCACCCCCAATCCATACTTGACCGAGCGCTGGAAGTTTATCGACGAGGCCTCGTCGAAATAGCGTGTCGGGCATGATACCTCGCCCAACGCGTAGCCGCGCAACACGATTTCCGTGATCATCTGATTGTCGAAGACGAAATCGTCGGAGAATTGTTCAAAGTCGATTTGGCGCAGGATATCGGCGTGATAGACACGGTAGCCGGTGTGGTATTCAGAGAACTTGTTGCCAAGACAGAGGTTCTGGAACAGCGTCAGAAAGCGGTTGGCGACATACTTGTACTTCGGCATGCCGCCGCGCAGTGCACCGTTTAGCAGGATCCGCGAACCGAGCACGAACTGATAGTTTGCCTCGGCGATCAGGCAGCACATGGCGCGCAGGATCAGCGGCGTGTACTGATAGTCCGGGTGCACCATCGCAACGATGTCCGGATTGTGTTTGAGCGCCGCCTGATAGCAGGTTTTCTGATTGCCGCCGTAACCGCGGTTGTGCTCGTGGATGATGACTTCGAGCCCCATCTGTTCGGCGACACGCACCGTCTCGTCGCTACTGGCATCGTCGACCAGGATGATGTGGTCGACAATGTCACGCGGCATTTCCCCGAGCGTGTTTTGCAGTGTCATCGCGGCGTTGTAAGCCGGCATGACGACCACAATCTTGTGATCCGACAAGGCCATTATTGTCCAGTACTGCGGTTTGTCTGCACCGGGTCGGCGCGGGAAGCATAGAGAAGCGTCGTGTCCGGCCCGGTCAGGACACCAGCAAGATTACCCCGTTACCGGCCGCGTGCAAACGCCTCGACCAATGCCGGATTAGATCAACCCCGGCGGACCAGGCAGGGCTTGGTGGTGGCTCGGCGGATCACTTCGAAGGTCGCACCTTGTTCTGGGGCGTTGCCGGCCAAGATGAGAGCGCAACTGATGAGGCGTGGAAGTTGTGGCCGGTGAACAACGGCTGCAGCCTGCCGAATGTCGGAGCAGCAGTGCGGGCGACGGCTGTTTTCCCGGCATTATTCACTGTGCATGGTCCCGCGCTTGGTGGAAAATATACTTAATTATCTGAACTACGGGCGTCGCCATACGGGGTGGGAAATGGAGCGGGTGAACGGATTCGAACCGTCGACAGCTACCTTGGCAAGGTAGCGCTCTACCACTGAGCTACACCCGCACATTTATGTGTATACCATAGTTGCGGATCTTCACAAATCAACTGTGACATGCGGGGATAGACTACTCCGGTGAATCGCCGGCGCGACGCTCGTCTTTCGGTGTGTTGGTTACCAGCCAGTACCTTGGATGTTCCCGCGAGACGTAATACCAGTTCTTGCCGGAATGCTTCTGTAATTCGGCATGCAGTCGTTGCCAGTGTTTTTTCTCGGTGATGATGTAGATCTCGGCCTGGTTATGAGCGAATTCGGCGAGGTTCTCCGGCTCGCTGCGCGAATAGTAATGCAACGTATCGTCGTCCATGCCGTAGCAGTAATAGGCAGTCGAATATCTGTGCTTGCCGTAGAAGGCCAGATCTGACGTTTCATCGAGCCGGTGACTCTTGTAATATTCGACGTACGCCGCCATCGAGCGCTCAACGTCCTGGGTCGGCATGACCTCGTGGCAGAAGTATATGCCGTTGGCATACGCGATCAGGACGGTGGCGCCGGCAATGATTCGGGACCGGTTGATCAGGGTGGCCAGCACCATGCCGACGGTCCAGATGATCAGCAGTCGATCGAGAAAGGGTTGCACATCAATGTTGTCGATGTTGCGTTTGTTGGTGAAATTGTCCCAAAGCCAACGGTCGCCTTCCAGGTCGAAATCGCGGATCGGCAGCATCAGAAACAGGATCGAGATGAGCAGCGCCGGCCTCACCCAGAACGGCATGTCCGCCTGGAACCAGGCGCGCCATACCAGGGCTGCCAGGACTGCCACCGCCGGTGCTATCGGCAGCAGATAATGCTGCAGTTTGGTGCCGGCCATCGTAAAAAGCAGGAAAACCGCCAGAAACCAGGCGACAAAAAACCAGCGCTTGCGCAGCTCGTCGCTGATCGTCCGGAAACCGAACAACACACAGCACAGCGCCACCGGCAGCAGACCGCACCACGGGTACATGCCGTGGAAAATCGTCGAGAAATAATAGGAGACCGTGCCGGTGTGGTCGCGGATCGGTGTGGAAAAGCGCTCGATGTTTTCGTAAACGATCGCCTTCTCGACAAACTCCCCCCGGTGCTTCTGGTACATCGCGATGTACCACGGCGCCGTCAGGAGGACGAGGATCACGATACCCGGAATCACCTGGTAGAAGCGGATCATCTCCCACAACGCCGCCGGCCCGCGGCGCCAGTGTAAATGCGTTCGCGGGACAAATTCGATCAGCCAGAACAGCCCGCAGATGCCAATGACTATGGCCCCGGCAACCGGCCCCTTGGTGAGTACTGCCAGAGCGATAAAAGCGTAGCCGAAACGCAGGTGCCAGGTCCGTTTCTTCGCGTCGAAACGGCCGACTGCGAACAGACCCAGAGCGCCAATCAGGAATACTGTGAGCAGCATGTCCGGCATGGCCTGTCGCGCCAGGTAGAAGTACTGCGGCATGGTGCCGAGTATGCAGGCGGCCATCATGCCGGTTCGCCGGTCGAAGAGCCGGCGCACGACGTAAAACAACAGCAGCAGCCCAAACACCGCGGCGACGGCGCTGGGCAGCCGCGCCATGAGCTCCGTATTGCCGCCGATCGACATGGGGACCATCATTGCCCAGTATACGAAGATCGGCTTGGTCCAGCGGACGTGGCCCTCGTAATACGGCGTGATATACTCGCCGTGCTGGCGCATTTCGATGACGGTCTGGGCGTACTTCGGTTCCCAGGGGTCCCACAGCGAATACGAGCCGGCGCCGTAGATGTAGAGGAACGAGCCGCCGATGATCAGCGTCAGGATACAAAGCATATCCCAAAGCCGGTCCTTCGGGCGCTCATCATCGTCGTGCAGCGGACGATTGTCGTCGGCTGCATCTGCACCCAGCGTTTCCGGTGCTGGCGACGATGCGGGTTCGGGCCCGCTTGTTTCTGGCATGTCACTATTCATGGGCAGTGGGAAATATAAACCGTACGGCCGACAAAGCCTGTACGCTTTCAATAAGCCGGCGAAAGGATTCGAACCGTCGACAGCGACCCCGGCAAGGTAGCGCTTTACCACTGAGTTGTACGGCACCCGCTCAATCAGTCATGTCGATACCGTAGCGCCGGATGTGCCTGAATTAGTTGTCAAGTTCAGAAAACTGCGGCCAAAACCTTGACCGTATTACGTTGGGCGATCAGCTGTTGCTCCGATGGGTTTGCCATGCCTGCAGGATCGGGCGCACGGCAGCTGATTCGGCAATGCGATAGGCGGCTTGCCACAGCGCCAGGCGCAGCGGTTGTGCGGTCAGATCCAACGTGCGCAACGGCACCTCACGGGCGCCCCATTTGGCTTTGAACTGCATGAGCGCTGTGTCCCCCGGACCGGACGGGAGGAAATCGAAGCGGCTTTTACCGATGCCGGCGGCACGCTTGATCGCTTCGCCTATGAGCAGGTCGTTGGGGCAGTATTTGAGGTCGGCGCTTGTTGATCCGCCCATCAAATAGAAGCTGGTATCGCCCGAATCGACGACCATCACACCGGCCACGGCCCGGTCGTCTTTCATTGCCAGGAACAGGCCGCCGTGACCGCCATCGCCAATATGCCGCCGGAACGCATCGATAAAAGCCCAGCCGTACTTGGGTATCGCTGAATTGCGTCGCATCGAGTCGAGATACAGTTGGTAAAATGCCCGGTATCCGTCCTCGTCACTGCACCAAACGGCGGTCACGCCGTTCTTTTCAGCGATGCGAATGTCGCGCCGGATATTACGCTTGAAGCCCTGCCAGAGCTCATCCCAGGTACGGCCGCCGAG
>JASLZG010000134.1 GCA_030754995.1 Lentisphaeria bacterium | reverse complement strand
CCCGAAGATCAAGGAAAAATACAACTGGCTGCGTCATGCCGGCTCCGTCTATGCGCTGTGCCAGTTGTACGAAACCACCCGCAAGCAGAAATACCTCGATGCCGCCAACCGGGCAACCGCCAATTTTGTCAAGCACATCAAGCCTATCCAGTGCGGCGATGCCGGTATCTACGCCGCGCTGATCTCCGACCCCGCCGTCACTCACAGCAAACCGGAACTGGGCCCGGTCATCAAGACCGGTGGCTGCGCCTTGGCGATGATCGCGATGACCTGCACCGACAAGCTCAACGGCAATGAGCGCCATCGCGCGACGCTGCTCCTGATGTCGGACTACATCCGTTTCTGCCAGAAAGAGTCCGGCGACCTCAACGCCAAGTACATCCTCGGATTGCAGGGGTTCCATGACTGGCAGTCGCAGTACTATCAAGGCGAGGCGCTGGTTGCCCTGGCCGGCCTGCAGCGCGCCTATCCGACCGACAAGAACCAGGCGACCATGGTGCGGCTGCTCCTTTACCTGGCCGACCAGTGGCAGGCGTCGACTCACATCGACAGGTCGCCGCAGCGCCCGCTGTCGCGAGCTTTCGATCATTGGGGATTGCTCGGGCTGAATGCCTGCTTCGACCTGGTCACCGACGAGCAGCTGGCGGCGCACAGCAGTCGCTGGACCCGGAAGAAACTCCTGCAGCTTGCTGTCGACTACTGCGAGGACGAGCTCAAACGCATCCTCGTTACCGGCTCGGCGCCCTATATCGGCTGTTTCGAAGGACGCGAAGGCGAAGTGACGCCGACCGCCATCCGCCTGGAGGGCATCCAGGCGACGCAGAACCTCGTGTTCATGCACGGCCGGTCACACGGCGTCCGCTTTGGCCAGACCGTCTGGTGGTGGGATCAACGCATTGACCTGGCGCTGCGCTTCCTGCTTTCGGCCCAGTACTCCGCCGGGCATGCCGCCATGTGGCCGGACATCGTCAATATCGACGGTGCCATTCACCGGCGTGCCGTGCTCGGCCTCGAGGAACGCAGCTCGGAGATCCGCATCGACTACTGCCAGCACGCGATCAGCGCGCTGCTGGGAAAATACTGAGCCGGACAACGCCTCCATGCCCGTCATTCACGGCAACGCTTGCCCGTCCGCCTCAATCACGAGCGCCGAGGCTCGTGGAACTTTCCTTACTGTAAACGAAAAAAACCGCCCGAAAGCGGTTTTCTGGTGGAGCTGAGGGGATTCGAACCCCTGACCTGTTGATTGCGAACCAACCGCTCTAGCCAACTGAGCTACAGCCCCATGTCCGGTTCTCTGGTAATGTAGCGCCGAAGGCGGCCAGTACAACATCCTGTCGACCCCCGAACCTCGAACCTTGAGCCACCGGCATGTTGAACCAGCGCGGCTATTTCGGTCCCGCCGACCACAAGCTTTTCGGCGCGACGCACCGCAGCAGCAACGCCCCAACCGGCGCGGCACTCCTGTGCGCGCCGTTCGGTGAAGAGCGCAAGTGTGCCGCCCGGCTGCTGTTCGAAACCGCCACGGCACTGCAGCAGGACGGCATCGAGGCGCTGCGCTTCGACTACAGCGGCACCGGCGACAGCCCGGGCACCCATGCCGCCGCGACGATCAGCGGTTGGCAGGCTGACTGCCGCGTCGCCGCCGAAACATTGCAGGGTGCTGTCGACGATGCCAAGATTACCGGCATCGGCGCCAGGCTCGGGGCCAACCTGCTGCTTGGTTGCGCCGCCGCTGAAGGATCACCGTCGTCCGCCGCGTCTATTCGCCGCTTCGTGTTGTGGGAGCCGTTGCCGACAGGCGCCGAGTACCTGGACGAAATGATCCGCCGCAAACAGATCAAGGAAGCCATCGGCGCCGGCCAGGCTGGGGAATACAGCCGTGAGACCCTGTGGCAGGACTCGGAAGTTGTCGATTTCGATGGTTTCCCCGTCTCCGCGACGATGGCCGATGAGCTGGCGTCGCTTGATTTGATGGCGACCCTGAATAATCTTCCCGACTGCCACGTCCTAATCCTGCATGTCACCGGCGCGCGCAAACTGCCATTGACCTGGCAGCGGCTCGCCGATCTGTGCGCCGAACGGCAGGGCTTCGAACTGCGCGTCATCCATGACAAACCCTTCTGGGGCCGTCTCGATCACCACCAAGCCGACAAGCTGCTCAATGCGACCAGGAACTTCTGCCTGGACACGTAGCCTCACACGCCTCGCTGTCGTCACGCTGTTTGCCGTGACCACGGTTGCCCAGGATAATGACGATTTCATGGGCACCGTCGACGCTGCCCCGTGGCCATGGGAGACGCGCAAAGACGAACTATGGCACGCGCAGCAGGCGTTTCTCAAGGAGCTGCGCCAGCCGATACGCAACGGGATGAATGTGCAGGCGGCGCTCGAAGCCTGGTTCAAGGTCAAGGCTGCCGACCAGGCGATGGCGAAAGAGGAAAAGATCAACATCCTCGAGGCCGGCCAGGCCACGATCGCCGCTGCCGAACCGTTGCCGCGGGCCGACTGGCCCGACAATCCGTCCGGCGTCGAACTGAAATTTCTCGAGAGCCTCAGTCTCCCGGACTACGATGACATCGCCTGTCGCATCGTCGAGTTCGAGGTCGACGAACTGACCCAGTACGGTGTCGTCCTGTATCCCAAACGCGCCGACAAATTCCCTCTTATCCTCTACCTCCACGGTGCGGCCTATGGTGTGCCGACGCATTCGCTGCCGTGGCTGGCCGAATTGTCACGCACCGGCTACGTCATAGCGGCACCGGCGCTGCGCGGTGAAAACCTTTTCGCCTCGTGGTACACCAGGAACCCCGAGTATGTCTGTGAAGGCGAGATCGAGAACCTCAAGGGCGAAGTCAACGATGCCCTGGCCATCGTCGACGGCGCGTACAAGCTGCCGCAAGTGAAGCCCGGCAAGTTCGGGATCATCGGTCATAGCTTCGGGGCCGGGGTCGGCCTCCTGGCGTTGGCGCGGGCCGGCGAGCAGGTCGCCTGCATGGTCAGCTACGACGCCTGGTTCACCAACCCGTTTCGCTACTATTTCGACCGGCTCAGCAACGACTACAACAACTGGCTGTCCTGGGAGGAGTACACCGAGCTGCCAATCGAAGAGCAGCTTCCCGGACTCATGGAGCGCAGCATCGTGCACAATGCCGAGGATATTCAGGCGGCGTTGCTGCTGTTCATCGGCGGCGGCTACTCGGGGATTTTTCACGATACGCACGAGCATCTGATCGGGCAACTCAAGAAATTCAAGAAGAATTACACCTACAAGATCGTGCCCGATGGCGGGCACAATTTCGTGCTCTACTACGATTCCAGCCCGGCACTGTACGCCTACGGGATCCAGGCGAGCTGGCTCGATAAATACCTGCCGCCGGCCCGGGTGCCGGCCGCAGCGGAACAAGACGCGCCTGCCGAGGGCGCACCGCAAGAGTGACGGCCGCCCTTTTCGATACTGCCGTGGCGCTCTCGCCGCAGGTCAACGAGCGGCCGGTCGAGTTCTCTGTCGACGGCCAGGCGGTTCGTGGCATCCTGACAACCGCGGCCGATCCCCAGCCGGTCGCCCTGTTGTTCGTTCATGGCTGGGGCGGCGTCCGTGGCGGGCCGCACAACCTTCTGACTCACCTTGCCCGGGCGGCTGGCGAAGCCGGCTTTTGCAGTCTGCGGTTCGACCTGCGTGGCCGCGGCGAGAGCGATGGCGCCGCGGCCGCTGCCTGCCTCGCCTCCATGGCTGCCGACACCGCTGCCGCCGCCGCGCATCTCAAGTCTGATTGCGGCGTCCGCAACATGGTCATCGTCGGCATCTGTTCGGGCGGCAACATCGCCATCGCCGTGCGTGACCGTGTGCCGGACGTCCGGGGGTTGTTCATGCTTTCGGTCTACCCCTTTTCCGACGGCGATAATTTCGGGCGCGACGTCCGGCGCACGGCCCACTTTCTCAAGGTCTACTGGCACAAGCTGTGGCGTCGCCAGACCTGGCGCAAACTGGTTCGCGGCGAGATTTTTTTCGGTTCGGTCCTGCGCGTGCTCTTTGGCCACTACCAGCGTGACCAGCGCCAGGCCAGCGGCGACGGCACCCCGGCGAGCCCGCTCGAGAACCTGCGCCAGCACCCGGTGCCGGTTACAATCATTTACGGTGCCGCCGACCCGGACTGCCAGGCGTCATTCGATTATTTTGCGGAGTTCGCCAGTGAGAGCGGCGTCGACATCGGCCTCCACACGATTCCCGGCGCCAATCACAATTTCTATTCAGAGGCCTGGAAGCAGGAGATCACCGGTGAGCTGCTCGAGTTCATAGCGGCAGTTTCGGCTCAGACACAAAGAGGCATTGACGGAACGTGAGCTCGCCAGACCGCGGCAATGCTACGGCCCCAGTGGTTCCGCAGATCCTTGTGGAGAAGACGATGCAACACCAGTCCCTTAGTCGTATCAGCAAACCGTGGCGGGCCCGCGGGTGAGCCGAGTTGTAAACGGCGACCAGGCGTTCGATGGAGACATGGGTGTATATCTGCGTGGTCGACAGCCTCGAGTGGCCGAGCATCTCCTGCACTATGCGCAGATCGGCGCCGGCATCGAGCAGGTGGGTTGCGAAGGAGTGGCGCAGGGCGTGTGGCGTGTATTTGATCGACAGTCCTGCCTGCCCAAGGTAACGCTTGAAGTCGCGCTGCACCGAGCGCTCGGTCAGCGGTCCGCCCGCCTGGTTGAGAAAAATACGGCCGCCAGCGCCTTTGTCGGCAAGCCCTGCCTTCTGACGCTCCGCCAGATAGTTGCCCAGAGCCTTAACTGCCGGCGGCCCGAGATAACACATGCGCTGCTTCCTCCCCTTTCCCTTGACGGCGCATGACTGGCCGGGCAGGTCGACGTTCTCCGCTTCCAGGCCGATCGCTTCGCTGATGCGCAGGCCGCCGCTGTAGATGACTTCCAGAATTGCCGCATCACGGGCCGCGGAAAACTCTGCCGAACCGCGGATTTTCGCATCAGTGGCCTTGGCGTTGTGCCAGAACTGCTCCGGCGCCTGCAGCAGGAGGTTGACTTCGTCGACATTCAGGACTTGCGGCAGCGGCCGGCCGCGTCGCGGCGAGTCGAGCATGGTGAACGGATTTTTTTCGAGCAGTTCTTCGCGTACCAGGTATTTGCAGAACGACCGCAGGGTCGAGAGCTTGCGCATTGTCGAGGTGTGAGCCAGGGGTTTTTCACGCTTGTTCAGTTTCACCAGGTAACGACGTGCCATCGCCAGATTAAAGACACAATCGTTGAACTCGATGTCTGCGAAGTCATCAAAAGTCTTCGTCGCGAACTCCAGGAGGTCGCGGCGATAGTTGTCGATCGTGTGCCTCGAGGCGTCGCGTTCGGTCGACAGGTAGCGCAGAAACTGCTCCCGCCGCCGATCGAATTCTGTAGCGTTCTTACTCATTTTCCCACAGTGCGTGCACGTCCTCGGCAAGTGCGGTGTTGCTTTCTGCAGCGGCGGTGCCCTCCAGGTTCCCGTGCCGCCGAACGCATCGGGCCGAAGCACCGCACGGACACGTCAAGGCCGGGGCCTGCCAACTGGCGATACTGCATGATTAGATTCCTTCGTTTCGGTTGCCGGTTCGTGGTACGAACGACGTTCATACATTACCTTGTTGCATTGGAAAAGAACACAATCACAGGAGTTGGACTATGTCCGGGAACAATGTTGCCACCCTGTCTTTGGCGCCGTCTTTCGGTTTCGGCGATCGCATTGGCGTCGCGACGCCGGGGCACGTGGAGTCGATGAAACGCGCCGGCCACGGGGTGCTGCCGATTTATCCGCAGCAGTCGATCCGCGAAATGGCACGGACCCGGCGCCAGCCCGAGGAAGTCATGGACGACGCCTTGCGCGGCATGGCGCAGGCCGGCTGGACCGGTGCGACCGGTGCCGATGCCGATCACCTCAAGACGACCGAGGATGTCGACCGCACCGTGGCTGCCGGCTTCACGTTTTTCACGATAGATCCGTCGGACCACGTCGACGAGAAATCGGACGGCTACGACGAGGCGGCCTTGCGCCGGCATTTCGACACGGTGAAGGACCGGGTCGACTGGACGGACAGCTACACCGGCAAGTCGGTGACGCTGCCCAACGGCACCGCCGTCGAGCTCGACGAGGAGGCGATCATGCGCGCCGCCGTCAAGTACGGCATCGCTTTGAACGAGGGCATCGAGCTGGCAAACTACATTCGCACAGCCAACGAAAACGCCGGTCGCGACTACGAGATCGAACTGAGCGTCGATGAAACGGAACAGCCGACGACGCTGGCCGAGCACTACATAATTGCCGACCAGTGCCTCGGTCGCGGCATGAAGCTGGTGTCTTTGGCGCCGCGGTTCATCGGGCATATGGAGAAAGGCGTCGACTATATTGGAGAAGTCGGGCCCCTGGAAAAATCGCTTGAAGATCACAACGCGGTTTCCGAGCTGCTCGGCCCCTACAAGCTGAGCCTGCACTCCGGGTCGGACAAGCTGTCGATGTATACCGCCTTCGCGCGTGCCACGAAAGGCCGCTTCCACGTGAAGACTGCCGGCACCTCGTACCTCGAGGCGTTGCGCGTTGCCGCCATCGAGCAGCCGGATTTGTTCCGTCGCATCTGCCGGTTCGGCCGCGAGCGTTACAACACCGACAAGGCCACGTATCACGTGCACGCCACGCTCGAAGGCGTACCGCCGGTCGAGGAGATCGCCGATGACCGGCAGCTCGAGCGCGTCTACCTGGAACGCTGGGAGGATGTTCCCGAAGGCGTCGGCTTTACCGAGGCCGGCCGCCAGATTTTGCATTGCACCTTCGGCTCGGTGCTGACCGATGAAGAACTCGGCCCCGCCGTGCGCGACTGCCTCGACGCCTATCCGGACACCTATACGGAAGTGCTCGCGGTGCACTTCGAGAAGCATCTTGCCGCCCTGCAGGCCGGCATGCCTTAGTCGCACGGGTCCCGGCATCCGTTCAAATCAAAATCTCACAGACTCACAAACGGAGGACATTTCATGCAGTTACGAACTGTAGGCAGCGCCTTTGTTGGAACAGGAATCGTCGGGGAAATGCACGGCCGCGCCATCAATCGCAACCCCACGTCACGGCTGGTCGGGGTCTTTGACCGGGACGAATCCAAGGCGGCCGCGGCGGCAGCAAAGTTCGGCGGGCGGGTCTATGCCGGCCTGGACGACCTGCTTGCCGACCCGGATGTCGAGCTCGTACACGTGCTCACACCGTTGGTATCGCATCTGGAGACCGCGCTCAAGGCGCTGGAAGCCGGCAAGCATGTGCTGATCGAGAAGCCGGTCGCCCAGGAGATTGGCGACCTGGAGACGTTGCAGCAGACCGCGGCGAAGGCGGATCGGCTCTGCATGCCGGCGCACAACTACATCTATACGCCGTCGATTCAGCGCGCCAAGCGCCTCATCGACGATGGCAGCCTCGGTGAGATCTGCGGTTTCTGGATGTTCTTCAACATCTATCACAGTGAGGAGATTGCGGCCCGCTACGGAAGCGTACTGCGCGAGACTTGCATCCATCACGTCTATTCGATGCTGCACCTGCTCGGCCGCCCGGTGAACGTGACCGCGATGAAATCGTACATCCACTACGAGAAGTTGGAGGTCGAGGATCAGGCGAGCATAATGTGTCAGATGCCCAACGGTGCAATCGCCAACCTGTGGTGCAGCTTTGCCGCGAACGACCCGACGACCGACCCGTGGTCCGTACTGTACAAGGTACTGGGAACCAACGGCGGCATCTGTTATTCCTGGAACGAGGCGCAGTACGAGGACAACCGCGGCCCGGCCTGGGGCCTGCCATGCTACGAGGACGGCTTTGCCGGGGAAGTGGAGTACATGGTCAACCGCTGCATTCTTGGTGATCAGGGGCCACTCTCGACCCTGGACGATGCGATCGACGCGCTGAAGATTGTGCAGACCGCCGAGCACGCCGTAGCCAGCGGCCGCGGCGCGCTGGAAGTGGAGTACTGACAGGCAGCGTCGGTCGCCACGAGCCTGGCCCGCAACGCCGGCGTGTCGTTCACCGCACCACAATCATCCGATTAGCGGTCGTCTCGATGCGTCGGCTCTGGGAGTAGTGATGGACAGCTGCACCGCCGTCGACCGGCGTCGGTACGTTGACTATGAACTCGGCCCATTGCGGGCAGTTGTGGGCGACGTACGCCAGGCGAAATCGCTCGATCGGCAGTGATACGTCCGGGATGTCATCGGGGAACAGCACCGGGCCGGTATCAACCTGGTAGTAGTGCTCGCGATCGCTGATATTGATGCACTTCACGGGATACTCCAGCGACACCTTTGTGCCATCAGCGAGTTCGTACTCGGTCTGAGACACGACTGTTTCGTTGGCAATGATCGCGTCGTAGACAGCGTCACCGTCGGCAAGCAACTCCCCGTCGATTTGCCGTGTGTCGATGTGATGCACGCACCAGGCGTCGTCGCATTTGCCCGATTGCCGCTCGAATTGCAGCGGACGGTCTGGGTCGAGTTCGTTGGGGGCTTCCTGACCGCAGCTCGCGAACTGTTTGAGGAGGAGAAAATCATCGGCCGATGAGACGACGCAGAAATCCGCATTCGGGTCGCGCCAGACATTCTCTGTTACGTTGACCCGTTCGGTCTTGCATGAGGCCCCGAGCATGTACGTGATGTCGTCCATGACGCAAAGGCACTCTATCGGCAAGCGCACATGGTTCATCGTAAACGGTTGTTTCGATGACACGGTAATCGGCTGTCGTATGTCAAAATCGACGCGGAAATGGTGGAAGGAATTGTTGAAGTCGCAGACTTGCATGGTGGCATGATCGGGTTCGAGGTTAACAATTCAAAGTCGATGGGGGCAATGTAACGCCCCGTTTCATTTTGCGACAACCCTGATGATCGTGGCGACAGCCTGCTCGAGGTCGGCGCGTTGGTGCTTGGCGGACACCGACAAGCGGATCCGCGCGGTGCCTTCCGGCACGGTCGGCGGACGGATGGCGACCGCCGCAATGCCACCGGCCTGCAGCTCATTGCCTACTTCCACGGCCCGGCCGGCATCGCCGACGATCACGGGGATGATCTGCGTCGTCGAGCCGCCGATATCCAGGCCGGCTTCACGCAGTGCCTGCCGCACGATAGCGGCATTCTCCTCGAGCCGTTCGCGGCGCCATTGTTCCGCCGCTGATTTTGCCAGGCTCTGGCGAATCAGTTCGACCACTACCGGCGGCAGGGCGGTCGTGTAGGCCACGGTGCGCACATGGTTGACCAGGTAGTCGATCATCGTTGCCGACCCTGCGGCGTAGGCGCCGTAACAGCCATAGGCCTTGCTGAAGGTGCCCATCTGCACGTCGACGCGATCTGCTATGCCGGCGGCGTCCGCCAGTCCGGCTCCCCGCGCCCCGAAGACGCCGCCGCTGTGGGCTTCATCGATCATCAGGACCGCATCGTGCTGCTCTTTCAGTTCGACGAGCCGGTGCAGGTCGGCGACATCGCCGTCCATGCTGAACAGCGCGTCGGTGACGATCAGCTTGCGCCGGTGCGAGGCGTGCTCACTGAGCAGTTGGTCGAGGTGCGCCAGGTCGTTGTGGGCATAGCGATGGTGGTTGGCACCGCTCAGCCGGATGCCATCGACGATGCTGGCGTGATTGAGGCGGTCGCTGAAGGCGGCATCATGACGCCCGAGCAGGGCGGGAATGATGCCGATATTGGCCAGGTAGCCGCTGCCGAAGACGAGCGCTGCCCCAGTACCCTTCAGTTCTGCAACGTCCGCTTCAAGTTCGTCGCAGCCGGGATGGTTGCCGACAATCAACCGCGATGCAGTGGCCCCGGCACCGTCGCCATCGTCGGGAAGCTCGAGGTCTTCGCAGAGGCCGAGATAGTCGTTCGACGCCAGGTTCAGCAGGCGTTTGCCGTCGAACTGCAGATAGCCGTCGCCGAGCGGCTGCGACGTCCGCAGGCAGCGGTGCAGATTACGCCGGCGCAGTGCCTCCAGCTCCTCGATTAGCTGCTTGTCGATGGGCATGGCTTCGAAGATTTCGGCTGCCGTTTCCGCTCGTTCTCGGTCAGGAGCCGCTTGCGCAGTCGAATGTTTTTCGGCGTCACCTCGACGAGCTCGTCGTCGTCAATGAATTCCAGGGACTCTTCCAGGTTGAGTTTCCTTGCCGGGGCGATCTTCACGGCCTTGTCGGTGCCGGAGGCACGCACGTTTGACAGCTGCTTGCCACGTTGGACATTGATCACGAGGTCACCGTCCTTGCTGTTCTCACCGACGATCATGCCCTCGTATGATTCATCGTTCGGCTCGACGAAGAACGAGCCGCGCTGCTGCAGCGCATCGATGGCATAAGCGGTCGCCTGGCCCTGGTCCATGCTCACCAGCACACCGTTGGTGCGTCTCGGCATTTCGCCCTTGTCGGCGGCGTAGTGCAGGAACCGGTGGGTCACGATCCCCTCGCCGCCGGTTGCCGTCATGATCCGGCTGCGCAGCCCGATCATGCCGCGTGTTGGAATAAGAAAATCGATGCAGACACGATCGCCGGAACTCTCCATGCCGATCATCTCACCCTTGCGCGCCCCGGCCAGTTCGATGATTTTGCCGGCCGATTCGTCGGGAACGTCGACGGTCAGTTGCTCGATCGGTTCTTCGCGCCTGCCGTTGTTGTCACGATAGATGACCCGCGGCCGGGAGACCGAAACCTCGTAACCTTCGCGCCGCATGTTTTCGAGCAGGATGGACAGGTGCAGCACGCCGCGGCCGCTCACTTCGAAGGCGTCGCCGTCACTTTCCACGACGTGCAGTGCCACATCACGCTCGGCTTCCGTGAACAACCGTTTACGGATGTGGCTGCTGCTGAGAAATTCGCCGTCCTGGCCGTACAATGGCGAGTCGTTGACGCGGAAGATCATGGAGATTGTCGGTTCGTCGAGCACGATCGGCGGCAGCGCCTCGGCGTGTTCGGCATCGGCAATCGTATCGCCGATGTCGATATCCTCGATACCGATGACAGCACACAGGTCGCCGCAGGGGACTTGGTCGACATCGGTGCGGTCGAGCCCGTCGAACACCTGGACCTGTTTGATCTTCGTCGGTTCGATGGTGCCGTCACGTTTGATGACGACAAGTTGCGCGGTACGCTCCAGGGTGCCGCGATGCACGCGGCCGATGCCGATACGCCCGACGTAGTCGGAGTGGTCCAGGGTCGTCACCTGCATCTGCACCGGCCCGCCATTGCGCGGCGGTCCGGGCAATTCATCGATCAGCGCCTCCATCAACGACGCGAACGAGGTGCCGGCGCCCTCGGGTTCCCGGGCGGTCCAGCCGTCGCGGCCGCTGGCGTAGATGATCGGGAAATCGAGCTGCTCGTCGGTGGCTTGCAGCTCGACAAAGAGGTCGAAGACCTTGTCGGTGACGGCGTCCGGCCGGGCGTCCGGCCGGTCCATCTTGTTGATGATGACAATAACCCGCAGCCCCAGCCCCAGTGCTTTCTGCAGGACAAAGCGAGTCTGCGGCATCGGGCCCTCGGCGGAGTCGACCAGCAGCAGCGCGCCATCGGCCATGTTCAGGACGCGCTCGACCTGGCCGCCGAAGTCGCTGTGACCCGGGGTGTCGATGAGATTGACCTTGGTGTCGCGGTAACGGATGCTGATGTTTTTCGACAGGATCGTGATGCCCCGCTCGCGCTCCAGGTCGTTGCTGTCGAGAAAGCAGTCGCGGATCTCTTCGTTGTGACGAAAGAGTTGGACTTGCCTGAGGATATTGTCGACAAGGGTGGTCTTGCCGTGGTCGACGTGTGCGATGATCGCAACGTTGCGGATTGCTTCCATGGGCGTGATGCGGGATGCGCTGTGGCGGCTGGGAACAGTAATGAAGCCGCGTACTATAGGGGGGGGCAGGGGGGAATCAAACGGTGCTTGCCGTCCGGCTCATTGCCGTTGCGCTCTTGTCGCGGGCACCGGTGCCGGCGGATCAACCGAGGATGGCGTTGTCGGTGCCAAGGAAAATGCCGTTGAGGTTCATGCGCAGCATTTCCGGATTGGTCGCCTTCTCGAGGGCCAGGTCTTCGGTGATCAGGCCTTCGTTGCACAGATCGAGCAGGCACTGGTTGAATGACTGCATGCCTTCGTTGCGGCTGGCCTCGATGGCCTGCGGCAACTTTTCGAGCTTGTCCTGCTCGAGCAGCTTGCGGATCGTGCCGGTATTGATCATGATCTCGAGCGCCGGGACGACCCCGCGCCCGACGGAGCGCGGCATCAGGCGCTGGCAGATGATGGCGGCGAGGTTGGTGG
>JASLZG010000133.1 GCA_030754995.1 Lentisphaeria bacterium | reverse complement strand
TCCACCGTTTGCGACCAGGAGATCACTTGGGACGATAGTCCGTATCTTTCGGATTGGTCGCCTGCCAACGGCGCTGTCGAGGTTCACCCCGAAACGCGGCTCGAATTTTCGGTCGACCTGGTGCCTATGGCAATGCAGATTGTTCCGGGCAACGCCTACTACTACTACTACGAAGTCGTGGGTCGCGAAGATGCAGTTGTGGATTCGGTGACATACGATCTGTTCGTGGGGCAGGGCACCGTCACGATCGAGGAGTTCCTGAATGGATTAAACAACTTGCACGCCCAGAATCCTGACGAAATCCAGTTCCGGGCCAATGGCAACGTGGTATTTCAAGACGGCGGGCCAGCCATCCTGCTGTTTGACATGGGTCAGAACAACAGCGTCACGGTGACCGGGATTGAGGAGGAGCTCTTCGACAACGGCATTACCTACAATCCCACCGGCGAACCGGTCTACGATGCCGACCAAGGTCGCAAAAACTTCCCGATCCTCGGTGTCACGTGGTACGGCGCGCTCTACTACTGCAACTGGTTGACCCTGCTGAGCGAGGGCGATGAGGGGAAGGAGGCATACGCTATTGGACCGGAGCCGGCCGATTGGCGTCCTGCCAGTTTGAGTAAGGCGGACTGGCTGGACGGCTTCAATGACAGTGAGCGTGAGGCCTGGATCCAACAGCATCCGGACGCATACCGGCTGCCGATGGATGATTACGCCGGGACAGCTTCGCTGTACAACGAGTTTTTCCACTTTGCCGGCGGTACTGGCCTGAATGAAATCGACGACGAGCTGAACCACTGGAACAGCGGCGACTTCTTCGACAACGGGCCGGTGCCACCCGATTATTATGTTGCCAACGAGTTCGGCCTCGGCAACGTGCTGGGCAATGTCTGGGAATGGCAGACCGATACCTTCGAGCCGCAGGATCTGAGTGCCCGCTCGATCCGCGGTGCTTCATGGTACAGTAATCAGGAGCTGCTCGATCCGGCGAGTCGTTTTGCCGCTGATCCGGGAAGCGGTTTTGCCGACGTCGGGTTCCGTGTAGTCAACTCCAGGGACGTGGTATTCGAGGTCGAGATTGCCGAGAACGCCGAGTTCACCGACAGCACCGTGCTGACGCTGTCGGCGGAGGTTCCCGATTTTAACGGGTACTATGCGAATCGCACCCGGCAACTGAGCCTGGCCCCGTCGACTGAATATTTCTGGCGCGTGCGCGGTGCCCATTCCGCTGATGCTGAGTGGGACTCTGTGGACCTGACGTTTGGCGCGCCCTGGGATTCGCAGACGCCGTACTCGACCTTCACGACTTCCCATCAGGTTCGCGAGGCCGCGCTGCAGCTTAACCTGGCAGGGGAGTGGAACCTGGTATCGGTCAATATCGATCCCGATATCGCCCATCCGAAGCACTTGTTCGGGGCGGACTCAACTGCCTGGGGTTGGGACAGCGAGCAGCAGATTTATTTCCGGTTGTGGGAGATCGAACCGTTCGAGGGGTTCTGGGTCCATGTGCCGCAGCCTAAAACCGTGAACGTCACCGGTTTTACCCCTGACCCGGAGATCGAGATCCGTCAAGGCTGGAATCTGCTGGGACCTCTGAATGACGGCATGCCGATCCCATCCTCCAGCAAGCTGCGTGGCGAAGTCCTGCAATACCTGAACGGCAACTACGAAATCGCCGATGTCCTCGACACCGGTTTCGGTTACTGGCTGTTTTTTGTCTCGAACTTTGTCTACGACCTCAGCGGTGACGGCGAGGACGACTATGACACGGTCGGCTTCACGGTCACCGAATCAGCCGGCTCGACAGTCGTGGCGGAAAATGGCGGGACCGACACGTTCGACGTGGTGCTCAATGCCCAGCCGGGGTCGGACGTGATCCTCACTGTGACCAGCAATTCCACCGCCGATGCGACGGTGAACATAGCGACGCTGACGTTCTCTACTGCTAACTGGGACGTGGCCCAGACGGTTACGGTGACTGGTGTCGACGACTACGATGAGGGTGACGATGTGACGACGGTGACGCTCGCTGTCGCTGACGGCAGCTCCGAGGCATGGGCGGATCAGGACGTTGTGGTCACCTGCACGGACGACGACGACTACGGGGAGTAGTGACGGCGGGCTACCGCTTCAGGTACGCCCCTTCTACTTTCGCCAGAGCCGCGGCGATATCCTGTATATAATCGTCCTCGAAGCCTTCGTGGAAATACAGGGTCATGTAGTCGGCATAGGCGCGTTCGGCCTCGGGACATGAGCCCTCGTAGGCAATCTTGCGTTTGCCTGCACCGTTCCACGGATACTGCGACTTGCCATAGCTGGCACGCTGTCGCAGCCAGGTGTGCCGGTACATGGGTGTGACGTAATGTGCAGCGATCCGTATCCCTTCTGCGCCGATCGCAGCGGCGCATTTCGCCTTGGACACGGTCATTCTGGACCTGTCGTAATGTAACGGGATGAACCAGGGGTTGGTTTCCGTCTCGTCGATGATCGTCCACGGCCGATGCGCCTGAAGCGGTGACAGCGCCTTCTGAAGTTTCTTCAGCAGGGTGCGGCGTTTGCGGATGCGGCCGGGCAGTTTCTTGAGTTGCGGCCGCCCGATCGCAGCCTCGAGCTCGGACATGCGATAGTTGAGCCCGAGCATGATGTTCGACTTGCTCCGGCTGTTGAACGGCTTGCCGCGGTCGGCGAAGCGTTTGGCGTTCCAGAACAGTGCCTGGTTATTGGTGGTGACCATGCCGCCCTGGCCGCCACTGGTCATGTGTTTGCTGCCCATCAGGCTGAATGTCCCAAGGTCACCGATTGTCCCGACACATTTGCCGTGATACGTCGAACCGTGGGCCTGGGCGCAATCTTCGATGACGGTTAGCTTGTGTTTCCTCGCCAGCTTCATGATCGGCGCCATGTCGCAGGGCTGGCCGGCCAGGTGCACGGGGATGATCGCCTTGGTGTGTTTCGTGACCTTTGCGGCAATCGTGTCGGCGGTGACGTTCAGTGTGGCATAATCGACATCGGCAAAGATCGGAATGCAGTTTATCATGACGATCGGTGTGACCGTGCCGGGGTCGGTGATCGGGCTGGTGATCACCTCGGCGCCGGGCTCGAGCCGCAGCGCCGCCAGGGCGGTGTGAACTGCCGCCGTCCCCGAACTGACGGCGGCGGCGAACCTGGTGCCGATCCGTTGTGCGAACTCCGCACGATATGCCTCCACCTCCGGGCCCTGCCCGAACATGTCGATTGCATCCGGGCCGGTCATCGATTTTTCGATAACCCGGAGTGCGGCCGTTTTCTCACGCCCGTCCAGCATGATTCTTGGGGGGAAGGGTTTCTTCCGCACCGGCTTGCCGCCATCAATCGCTAATCTGCCCGACATTGAGATTCTCCTCCATCACTCTGTTAACCGCAGGTGTGCGGGGTCCATGGGGGGGCACGGTGCCCGGCTCGCCCGGTCGCCAGCGGTCGCGCTTGCCCCAGTCGGGAAAATTAGCCAGATGCTGCGGCCAATGCAAGACGATGCGCCGGCCGTTGCAGGATTGACCGGCCTGCGTTGATTGGCCCAATCTGCGGATCAATTTTCGCTTGTCCCATCTGTTGGCGATGGCTGCAAACAGGTACTATATTCACCGGTTTTGGCGTTTCATTTCACTTGATACCGTTGTATCTCCAGCACGCGACATACGAAACCAGGGAGAAGCCAGTCATGGCAAAATCATATACGGTTGCAATCGCCGGTGCCACGGGTGCCGTCGGGGTCGAGATGATCGAAACGCTCGAGCGGCGCAACTTTGCGACAGGATCACTGAAACTGCTGGCTTCCAGCAGGTCGGTCGGCAAGAAGTTGCCATACCGCGGCGAGGAGATCGCGGTCGAAGAGTTGACCCACGACTGTTTCGACGGGGTTGACATCGCCCTGTTCAGTGCCGGCGGCGGCCGCTCGAAGGAGTTCGCACCGTCGGCCGTCAAGGCCGGCGCCGTGGTGGTCGACAACTCCAGTGCTTTTCGCATGGACCCCGATGTGCCGCTCGTTGTACCGGAAGTTAATCCCGAAGACATCGCCGCCCACAAGGGGATCATTGCGAACCCGAATTGCACGACGATTATCATGGTAGTGGCGCTCAAGCCGTTGTACGACATCTCACCGATCCGCCGCATTGTCGTCAGCACCTACCAGAGTGCCAGTGGGGCCGGCGCCAAGGCCATGGAGGAGCTGCGGGTACAGGCGGGGCAGGTACTGGCAGGCGAGTCGGTGACGCCGCAGATGTTTCCCTACCAGATCGCCTTCAACCTGTTCAGCCACAACAGCGACATTGGCGACAACGGTTATTGCGAGGAGGAGATGAAGATGGTCGATGAGACCCGCAAGATCATGCACGACGACGCTATCCGGGTATGCCCGACGACGGTGCGCGTGCCGGTCTTTCGGGCCCACAGCGAAGCGATCTCGATCGAGCAGGACCGCAAGGTCAGTGTCGAAGAGGCCCGCGCCGCGCTCGCGAAGGCGCCGGGTATCGCGATCGTCGATGATTGCGAAAAGAACTACTTCCCGATGCCGCTGGAGTGGACCGGCAAGTACGACGTCGCGGTTGGCCGCATTCGGGACGACATCAGCTGCGACAACGGCCTGGCGCTGTTTGTCTGCGGCGATCAGCTGCTGAAAGGCGCCGCCTTGAATGCCGTGCAGATCGCGGAACTCCTTTAACCACCCACAACCCGCACAGAGGTCGAACGTGTCCAACTCCTACAACATTGCCGTCATCCCCGGTGATGGTACCGGTCCGGAAGTCGTCTGCGAAGGCAAGAAAGTCCTGGATGCTGCAGCCCAGGAGTTCGGCTTCAAACTCGCTTACGAGTCCTTCAAATTCGGCGGCGACCATTTCCTCGCCACCGGCGAGATCCTGCCGGACACGGCGGCCGAGGAGCTTGCCAAGTTCGATGCGATCTACCTGGGCGCCATCGGGCATCCCGGGGTAGCGCCCGGGATCCTGGAGAAGGGCATTCTGCTGCGCCTTCGTTTCGAGCTTGACCAGTACATTAATTTACGGCCGGTGAAATTGTTCCCGGGCGTTGAGTGCCCGCTCAAGGACAAGGGCCCGGAACAGATTGACTACGTCGTGGTGCGGGAGAACAGCGGCGGCGTATACACCGGCACCGGCGGGGTCTCGATGCGCAACACCGGGCAGGAGGTCGCCATCCAGAGCATGGTCTACTCCCGCTTCCAGGTCGAGCGCTGCCTGCGCTACGCTTTTGAGTACACCCGCCGCCGGAACAAGAAGAATACCCTGGCGCTGTGCGGCAAGACCAACGTGCTGACCTATGTCTACGACCTTTGGGAACGCGCCTTCAACGAAATCGGCGCCGCCGATTTCGACGAGATCACGCGGGAATACTATCACGTCGATGCGACCTGCATGTGGATGGTGAAGAACCCCGAGTGGTTCGATGTCATCGTCACAGGGAACATGTTCGGCGACATCATCACGGACCTGGGCGCCATTACCCAGGGCGGCATGGGCATCGCCGCCGGCGCCAACATCAATCCCGGGGGCGTCAGCATGTTCGAGCCGATCGGTGGTTCGGCGCCGAAGTACACGGGCCAGAACATCATCAACCCGCTGGCGGCGGTCTGCGCCGGCGCCATGATGCTCGACACCCTGGGCGAATTCGATGCCGCGGTCGCGGTCGAGAATTCGGTCATGGACGTTACGGCGAACAAGTTGAAGCATATGGGAGCCGGGCAGATGGGGTACTCCACGGCGGAGGTCGGTGATCTCGTTGCGGCCGGCGTGTAAGACAACCTGCCGGACCGCCGGGGGGGTGCGGCTCGTTCAGCATCTGGCCGGCCGGGGACGGCCGTGCCATCGGATGTCCGGCTGTTCGGGTGGCGCTGGAACGAGTTGACCCAACGACGAATCAAGTGCGTTAGGCCCAGGCTTCGGAGGTAAACCCATGTTACTCAAGGACCGCGTTGCGATTGTCACCGGCGGCTCGTCGGGAATCGGCCGCGGCATCGCCCTCGAGCTCGCCCGTGAAGGCGCCCGGGTCGTAGTTGCCGACATTCGGGAGGACCCGCGTCGCGGCATCCACCACGAGACCGATGTATCGACCACCACCCTCGAAGAGATTGAAAAGCTGGGCAGCGCCGGGCGTTTCATCCACACCGACGTGACCGATGTCGATCACCTCCAGCGCCTGGTCGACGAGACCGTCGAGTGGCAGGGGCGGCTCGACATCCTGGTCAACAACGCCGGCAGCAATTATCCCGGGGACAGCCAATCGATCTCCATTGACGAGTGGGACCAGGTGATCGGCCTCAATCTGCGATCCGTTTTCGCCGCCACGAAGCTGGCCGTGCCGCACCTGAAAAAATCAGCCTGTGGCCGGATCATCCAGATCTCCTCGGTGAATGCGTTCGGCGGCGGCGGCGGCCCGCCGTATGCCTCGGCGAAGGCCGCCGTGGTGAACATGGTGCGGGACCTGGCCATTGAGCTCGGCCCGGACAATATCACCGTCAATGCCATCTGTCCGGGGTACATCGAAACGGCCTTGCAGGATTACGCCACGCCGGAGTTGATTGAGCAATGCCGCGATGCCACGCCACTGCCACGGCTTGGCACGCCGAAGGACGTCGGCCGTCTGGCCGTGTTTCTGGCCTCCGACAACGCCTCGTGGTTGACCGGCGATGCCGTTGTGCTCGATGGCGGCATGACCTGCCGCGTGTGTGTCTGAGGCCGGAACGGGGAGTGGGTGACGATTGGTGGCGGTAGCGCTGATTGGCTTTGCCAAGCGGAACGACAAACTACACGGGAACAGGAGATCAACCCTCATGCAATACATTCACACCCCCGAAGACCTACAGCCGTTCGCGGGCTTTCTGCACCGGCCGGAAAAGGAGGGGTTGACGGTCATCATTGCCGGCCCCGAAGAGATCTACGGGCCTCATCGGATTGCCAAGCCGCTCAATCAGTTTGCCTCGGAACGGATACAGCTGTCGCTGCACACGTGGCCGCCCGGCAAGGCCCACGGCAGCCACCACCACAAGAACTGGGAGCAGTGCTACTATATTTTCGCCGGCCAGGCCCGCATCACCGTGGGTGACGAAACCAGCACGGTCGGGCCCGGCAGCTCGGCATTCATGCCGCCGAACGTCGAGCACGACATCGAGGCGGTCGGTGATGAACCCCTGGTGGCCGCGGTCGTGACCTGCCACCTGGACGATGCAAAAATCAACCAGCCGAATTGAAAATGTTCGACGCACTCATCGAGTTTCGGCGGCGGTTACAGGCAGGCGAGGTCCTGCTCGGTCCCGGCATTTACATGACCGACCCGCAGGCGAGTGCGGCGCTGGCTGACTCGGCGGACTTTTTTTGGTTCGACCTCGAGCACCAGGCGATGAGCATCGACACGCTTCGCACCCATCTGCTGACCGTCCGCCACAACAAGACGCCGGCCATCGTGCGCGTTCCCCCTTCCAACGCGCCATTGGTGCAGAACGTGCTCGACGCCGGCGCCCATGGGATCGTGGCAGCGCAGGTGCGCACCGTTGCCGAGGTGGAGAGCATCGTCGCCGAATGCCGCTATCCGCCGGTCGGCCGGCGCGGCTTCTGGCCGATGATTCCAACCAACTACTGCCGTGACGACATGAGCCAGTACATCAAGCAGGCGGATGCCGGCCTGTTCGTCGCGGTGATGATCGAAACCGCCGAAGCCGTCGAGGCCATTGACGAGATCGTCGCCGTCGACGGGTTGGATGGTGTGGTGCTCGGCCTGATGGACCTGTCCGGGTCCTATGGACTGCTCGGCCAGGGCGATCATCCGAAAGTCGTCGCGGCGATGGATAAGGTCATTGCCAGTGCCCGGGCCGCCGGCCTGCCGGTGGGCTGCGGGCAGGGCACCGACGTGGAGCGGATTTGCAGCCTGGCGCGACGCGGCATTCAATGGTTCCAGGCCGGGGCCGATTGCCTCTATCTGGTGGCGTTCATGGAGCAATTGAGCGCTGCCGTGCGGGATTCGCTTGAAGGAGGTTCCTGAACGTTTCGCTCGATGCCGCCTAAAACGTCGTTCCCAATCCTTCATCACGCCATGACAATATGATTACAAAATCCCCAGAGCTGCTGCGAACCCTTGGCAGCCGCATCATGCAGGCTGCCGGTGCCACCCGACCGGTGGCCGACTGTGTCACTGGCCACCTCGTCAGTGCCAACCTCGTCGGCATCGATTCGCACGGATTCATGCGTCTGCCCGACTACGCCGGGTGGCTGGTGGACGGTAAGGCTGCCGCCGACGACCGCATGGAGATAGTCAACGACGGTGGCGCGACCTGCCTGATCGACGCGAACTACACCTTCGGCGCGGTGGCCGCGACGAAGGCGTGCGCCATGGCGGTCGAAAAGTCGCGGGAGCTCGGTGCCGGCCTCATTTCGGTCCGCAACGCAACGCACATCGGCCGGCTCGGCCACTACGCGGAAGATCTGGCGGCTGCCGGCCACATTGGTTTCGTCTGCTGCCACGCCCGGGGCGCCGGCCAGTTCGTGGCGCCGTGGGGCGGCCGCGAGCCACGGCTCACGACAAATCCGCTGGCCTGGGGCTTCCCCAGTGGGCGGGAAGCGGGGGCGCTGGTCATGGACATGTCGACGAGCGCCGCACCAGAGGGCAAGATCCGCCTGGCACAGCGGCGGGGCGAGGCCATTCCCCCGGGCATTGTCATCGACGCCGACGGCCAGGCCAGCACCGACCCGGCGGCGCTGCACGGGTCGCCGCCGGGAGCGATCCTGCCGTTCGGCGAACACAAGGGGTATGCGCTTGCCCTCGCCGTTGAAGCGTTGGCCGGCGCCTTGTCGGGCGGCGGCGTGAGCCGGCCGGTCGACGAGGTTTACACGCACGGCTGCAACTTCTTCCTGATGGCGGCCCGCGTCGATGCGTTTCTGCCGCGGCCGCAGTTCGAGCAGGAGCTGGATGCGATGCTGGACTACGTGAAGAGTTCAGCGCCGATTGACCCGGCCGAACCGGTGCGCCTTCCCTACGAGCTGGAATCGCGCCTGCGCCGCCGCCTCTCGGCAGACGGCATCACCATCGACGATGCCTCCTGGCAACGGGTCGTCGACCTGGCCGGGGATTTGGCGTTGGAGATCGAATGAGGGCATGATTTATCCATGGCCGTAGCCGGCCGTGGACGCATCGCATACAGCGGGCATCGGCGGTCGATGCCGTTGCGGAACTGCGGCAAACCCCGTACAGGACGTTCCGCAGCCCTTCAGGCGGGTCTCAGCGCTCCCGTCGCCGACTTGCTGCGAGGGCGAGCTCTTCCAGCACCGGTACCGTTTCTTTCCATGAAAGACAGGCGTCGGTAATGCTCTGGCCGTAGACCAGTTTCGCCGGGTCGTCGAGCGGTTGGTTGCCGCCGAGCAGGTTGCTTTCCATCATGACCCCGATGATCTCCCGTGAGCCGCCGGCCACCTGTGCTGCAATGTCCCGGGCGACTGCCGGCTGGCGCTCGGGGGCCTTGGCGCTGTTGCCGTGGCTGCAGTCGATCATCACCCGGTGATTCA
Source organism: Lentisphaeria bacterium (assembly GCA_030754995.1). GTDB lineage: Bacteria > Verrucomicrobiota > Lentisphaeria > JABSQK01 > CAJWLW01 > CAJWLW01. Next base: position 2,748 of record JASLZG010000133.1, on the reverse strand, counting down.
CCCCGGCCTGGGTGAGCAGCTCGGTCGTTTGTCGAACACTCTCCGCGTCGTAGTTCGGGCTCTGGGTGCTGCCACGCAGAATGGCGTGGCAGGAATCGTTGCCGGAGGTCGCCACGATCGCCGAGATTCCCTGCTTTGTCACGGACAGAAAATGATGCCCGTGCCTGGCGGCGCCGATGGCGTCGGCAACGATCTGGACATTGCCGTTCGTGGCGTTCTTGAAGCCGACCGGCATTGACAAGCCGGAAGCGAGCTCGCGATGAACCTGGCTTTCCGTTGTGCGGGCGCCGATCGCCCCCCACGAAATCAGGTCGGCAATGAACTGCGGCATGATCGTATCGAGAAATTCGGAGCCTACCGGCAGGCCGATTTCCCCGATATTCAGCAACAGCTTGCGCGCCTGGTGCAGGCCGCTGTTGATATTGAAACTGCCATCGAGATCGGGGTCGTTGATGAGCCCTTTCCAGCCCACGGTGGTCCTCGGCTTCTCGAAGTACACGCGCATGACGATGCAGAGGTCACCCGCAAGCTTCTCGCGGTAGGGCTGCAGCAGGCCGGCATAGTCGAGGGCGGCCTTGGGGTCATGAATCGAACAGGGGCCGACGACCACGATCAGGCGGTCGTCGGCGCCGCGGATCACCGCACTGGTTGCCTTACGGGAGTCGGCCACGACGTTGCTGAGGTTGTCGGAGACCGGAAATTCTTCCATCAGAATCGCCGGCGAAAGCAACGGCCGCAAAGCGGCAATTCTCAGGTCATCAGTTTCTTGATGCATAGGTGATTCCTGCACGTGAAGTGCCAATCGGCTACGACGAAACTTTTTGCCGGATGGAAAAAGTAGCAAGAGAAGAGATGAAATCAAGCGTTTCGATCCGGGGCCTCTTGCCAAACGCCGGTGCATCTGATACCATGTACCTTGTCCAACAACCCAACTCCATACATACAGCCTATGCTCACTTACTACGGTTACGGCAAATGCAGCACCTGCCGCAAGGCACAGAAGGCCCTGGCGGCGGCGGGCGTTGCCAGCGAGGATCATGACATCACGATCGATCCCCCACCGCGATGGCTGCTCGAGAGGGCCCTGGCCAGCGGCTACACGATCAGTGAGCTTTTTAATAAATCGGGCGTGCAGTATCGCGAACTGAACATGAAAGACAAGGTCAAGGCCCTGCCCGAATCGGCGCTGCTCGACCTGCTTGCCGGCAACGGCCGACTGATCAAACGACCCATCGTCACCGACGGCGAGCGTGTCACGATCGGCTACAGGGAGGAAATCTTCGAGGAGACCTGGGGCTGAAACACCGGGCCGTGCGGGCGTCCTGCCCGGTGTCGATCGGCCGCATAATTCCCGCCACCCGGCCCGGTCACCATCTTCGGTGACGGACCCCGTACCGGGTCATGGAAGCCGCCGGTCGGGGCGTCTTCGAACGGTGCATCCGCAGACGCTTCGCCGTTCAGTTCAATGGCGGCTGCCAGCGCTTCGTGCCGCGCCGGGTCCCGGGCTTACCTGAGGAACTCGGTCGTGAATGCTTCGGAGACCGGCTTGCCGGTGTCTTTGATCGCGCCGCAGGCGATCAGCTGTGACTGCAGCTCGGCCCAGCGTGCCCCGGTCATCGTGCCGAATGTCTCCGAGCGGGCATCGCCGGTCAGCATCAGCGGTCCGAGCTGCTTGGCCCCCTCCTCGAGGGCGTACGTTTCAATCTCGCTGTTCTGTCGTTGGATCTCGGAGTTGGCGGGAGCCGGAAACAACAGGTAGGAGAGCCAACCGGTTTGCGAGGCACGCACCATGCCCTGCACCAGTTCGGGGTTTTCCGTGATCATTTTTTCGCTGGTTACCAGGACACTGGTATACGGGTTGAAGCCGGTCGCGGCCAGCGACAGCGTCCGCACACGCTCGCCCCTGTCGGCCAGGATCAGTGGCTCACTGTTGATGTACCCCTGCACCGCCGCGTTGGCACTGCTTAGAAACGTCGCCAGCCCGCCCTTGTACGGGATGATCGTCACCCCCTCGAGCCCGTGCTTGTGCTGCAGGAACTTGACGAACGGCTTCGCCGGGTTGGCAATCAACGTCATGTTCTTCAGGTCGTCGAACGTTTTCACCGGCGACGACTCACGTACGATGATGCAGCGTGGGCTGACCTGGAACGGCGCCAGCAGCCCAACGATCGGCACGCCTTCGGCGCGGGTGCTGAGGATCTTGTCGGCATTGACGATGCCGAAATTCTTGCGGCCGGCACCCACCTCGATCTCGACCGGGGTGCCAGGCCCGCCCTTGATGATCTCCAGGTCGATGCCGTGCTTGGCGTAGAGTCCCCGGATTTTCGCGTGGTAGTAGCCGCCGTGCTCCGCCTCCGGAAACCAGTTGAGCGCCAGGGTCATTTTCGTCAACTCCCGCGGCCGCAGAGTCGGCGACTCTTGACTGAGCGTCGTCGGGTCGTCTTGCTGGTTGCCGCAGCCGGCCAGCAGCACAGCAGCAACCAGCAGTCCGAATCGCTGCCGCCCGACACGCCACCTGCCACCTGCCATTTGCTGCCTCATCTCATTGCCCCTGTTGATAATGCCCCCGACGCAGGATCAGGTTGCCCGCCAGGCTGACACCGGCGAAGATCACCAGCCCGAGCAGAGCCGACATCAGTGTGGTCGCGAAGAGATACGCCGTGCGTGCGTTCTCGGCATTCATGATAACCAGATAGGCGATACCGTAGTCGAGATTCATCATGCTGGTGAAATACTCGCCGACGATCG
>JASLZG010000132.1 GCA_030754995.1 Lentisphaeria bacterium | reverse complement strand
GCAATGTGCCCGGACCGTTCGCGGATCGTCGCCAACAAGACACCCGCCGCAACCAAAGCCAGGAACGGACCGACGGTCGCCGGGTCAGTATAGTTGGAAAAAGCCCCGCCGAGCACATTAAATCCACTGGCCCAATGAATTTCCTGGTACTCCCCGGTGCTCCGAAGGAAATGAACGGAGGCATAAACCAGTGAGGTCGCGCCAATCGCCACAGCCTTCCCATGAGTCGTCCGGAGCGCTGCAAAAAAAGCACCGCGAAATACGCTCTCCTCAATGACCGCAATGATGACACCCGAGGCGAGTCCGGAAAACAACGCCTGTACCAGTTGCACCGCAGTGCGCCGGTTGTCCCAAACCAGGACGCCCAGATACAGTTCGATGGCAACGAGCATGAGCAGGCTGGCCAAGCCGCAGGCAAGGCCAATTGCAAAGCACGGCAGAAAACGCGATCGCCGGACCCCCCACCCCCAGTCGCGCCGGTCAAACGCCAAGCGGCGACACAACGGGTACAAGCCGACAAGGGCGCACAACATGAAGCTGCGATCGGCGACCCTCCTGAACGGCACATCACCCAGCAGAGACGCGAACGGCCCGTGAGCGATATGCGGAAGAAGCCAGTAGAGCGGCGGCGCCAACAAGGCGCCTGCGACCAGGACAAAGGCCAGGTACCCGACGATAAGGCGAGCGCGAACGTGCGGCGCGGGTTTGTTATCGCGGTTAGTTACATCCATCCGTCACCGCTTTATCCCGGCAATGGTGATTTCGCGGCGCGGCAGACTGTACCTTGGCAACAGTCAGGGGCCGGTGCGAAGACGCTCCCAAAATTCTAATCTTTCTGCGGCGACGTTCTGGTGCAGTTCGCTCTCGGGTATTTCAAAGCCCGGCAGATCCAAGTCGGTAACGGCACCAGGTTGGCCGGCATTCGGCCAGCATTTGTAATGTTTGATGTCGCTGATGTGAGCCTTCGACACATCATACTCATTGGCGAGTTCAACGGCTTTTTCGCCGTTCTGCAGGCGGTAACGGATGTTGATGGCGTCCTGTTCGCTGAGCTTGCGATTGGTAATATCACTGACATCAACGCCGTACGTGGCATCACCGCTTTCCTTCTTGACAGCGGAGATCGTACTGAGCGACACGTCCAGGCGCCGGGCAATACTCTCACGCGACTCTCCCATTCGGAGGCTGATGCAGATCGCCATCTTCTTCTGCCGCGACAGCTTCCGGGTCACGCGCTTACGCTGGACATCGGGTCCGATACCTTTATGCGTCTTATTATGCTTGATGTTCCAGATCGCATTGCGCGAGACACCGAATCGATCGGCAAGGGCCTGATAGGTCTCACCATCCCGAATGCCATCGCGTATGGCCTGAACGTCTTCTATGCTCAGCTTTCCCATCGATCGCCTCCTTCGTGGCTGTTCTTAAGGCGGCCGTTCAGTGTGGCTAACACCCGCGCCATGCCGGCGCGCATTACCGTGGTCTTCCATCGGCCCGCAGCCTGATGCGGCTGACACGGATTGCCACAAAGGAGTGGCGCCTGAGGATTTGAAGACTATGGTGGCGTTGAGTTTAAGATGACATTCTTATTATACCACATGAACGACTGATGTCAACTTCCTGCCTCCCGGACAACTTCCGGCAAACGACTCCGTGGCTGCTGGCACTGGTGACGGCACTGCTTCTGTGCCTGTTTTTCTGGCCGCTGGCAAACGGTCAGATCTACACGGGTTCTGACCTCGGCGCGCTGCATCTGCCGCTGCGTGCCTTCTACATGGACGCCCTGAAAGCGGGTGAAGCGCCATTGTGGGAACCCCGGATAGCCTGTGGATTCCCGGCGCTGGCGGAAGGACAGTTCGGTGCCTGTCACCCGGTGCACTTCCTTTTGTACAAGTTCCTGCCACTGTGGCTGGGACTGCAATTCGAGCTGTTTATTTCTTATTTGGGTGCATTTGCCGGCGCTCTTCTGCTGCTGCGATACCTGAGATTCGAGGCTGTGCCGGCCTGGTTCGGAGCCGCCGGGTTCGCATTCTCCATTTACACGATCACCCATTTCCCGCACGCCAACATGGTTGCGGTGTTCGCACATCTGCCCTGGCTGCTGTGGCTTATTCTGAAATTGTTCGATGCCGGGACAAACCGCACCCGTCTCTTCCTGGGTACGTGGATCGCCGTACTGCTCGCGTCGCAGATGCTGACGGGACATCCGCCGGCGATGTTCGCCGCGGCGTTGGTATGGGGCAGTGTGGCACTGTATCTCGCCTGGTCCCGGCGGTGCCCACAAGCCTTTGGGATGCTGGTGGTTGCAGTGGGATTGATGTTTCTGCTCAGCGCCGCCCAATGGCTGCCGACCCTGCTATACCTGCCGTTGACGGAACGAGCTGACCTGACGGCGGCGTACGTCAACGATTTTTCCCTGCACCCGGCAAATTTCCTGCAGCTGCCGGGTCCCTACCTCTTCCGGGGCGGCACGGTACCGGACACGATCAGCGGCGCGAGTCGGATCGAGTTCCCGATCTACCCGGGGCTGGGTGTCGTCGGTCTGGCGTTGTTGGGTGTGCTCCGGACGGATAAGCTGCCGGCCTCGCAGCGACGGCTGATTCGTGTGGCAGTGCTTTTAATCGTCGTCGTCGGCCTGTTCATGTGCGGGCGCTACGGCGGGATTAACAGCCTGACGGCGCATGTGCCCCTGATCCAGGGCTTTCGATGCCCGTCGCGCTACGTCGCGATATGGCAGTTGTTGTGGCTGGGACTGGCCCTCGCCGGCCTTGACTGGATGCGACGGCGGCCGAATCGCAAAATCGTTGACGGCGCATGGCTGGCGCTGATGCTGGTCGTGGTATTGGTGCATCTGATGGCGCTGGCGGCGCCGGCATGGGGAGCGGCGTGGTTGGGCGAGCTGCATACCGGGGGCGCGCTGTGGCGCTCGGCAGCGGTCAGTGTGGCAATCGTCTTGATTGGCTGGTGGTCCTGCCTGGGCCGGTCCTGGCGCATAACGGCCTTCGCTGCCTGCTGCCTGATCGACGTCGGGGCCAACGGTTATTACCAACTGCTGCATTCCATGCCACGTCGGGATATTGCGGCGATCAACGAGGATGTGGCCAACCGCGCCGGCGTCGACCGCCGGTATCGGGTGATCAAGCGTTTTAACGATGGTGTGCTGCGGGGCGAGTACAACATGACGGCGTACGCGGCAATCGAGCCGAGCCGCACGTACGACGCCATGGACAACAGCACGATGGCGCTGCTGGGCGTGCAACAGGTGAAGATGCAGGGCACCACCTGGTCGGTGACGAACGTCGTGCCTCGATTCCGGCTGGTGCGACGCACTGCGGCACTCGGAGAATCACCGAAAGCGGGGTTTGCGGGTATCGATTTCGCCGACGTCGTGCTGCTGCCAGGCAACCAAGCGGAGCTGGCCGTGGAGAAGGGCACGCTGGAGGTGCTTGAGGACGCCCCGTCAGCCGCCACGGTAACGGTTCGTGGCAGGGACCGCCAGATCCTGGTGGTCTCCGACCGCTGGGATCCCGACTGGGTATGCACTATCGACGGCGAGGCGGTGCCGATTTTGAAAGCTTACGGCATCGTACGCTGTGTCATCGTACCGCCCGGGGAGCATCGGGTCGAGTTCCGCTATGATCCACCGGGCTGGGTTTATGGCAAAATCTTGAGTCTGACCGGGCTGATCGTGCTGCTGGCACTTCTGGCAGTGACCTGGCCGCGGCTCAAGTCGCGGCCTGCAGACCGCTGAGGCTGAGGCCGTCGGCATCGAAGGATTCGGCCGTATCCTGAATGGCCTTGAGGAACTGGCCGCCGAGCGCACCGTCGATAACCCGGTGATCGAAGGACAGGCTGAGGTACATGCGGTCGCGAATGACAATCTCGTTGTTGCGCACCACGGGGTCTTTGAAAATCGCGCCCATGCCGAGAATTGCGACCTCCGGCTGGTTGATGATCGGGGTGCCGATGAGGCTGCCGAAGGCGCCGAAGTTCGAGACGGTGAACGTACCATGCTCAAAGTCCTCGTGCCGCAGTTTGCCTTGGCGCCCCTGGATCATAAGCGTGTCGAGTCGCAAACTGATCTCCGGAAAATCGAGCTGGTCACAATCCTGAATGACCGGCACGACCAGGCTCTGTTTCGAGACCGCGACAGCGAATCCGATATTGATGTGCTTGTGCCAGACGATATCGGTGCCGGACACCGCGGCGTTGAAGTCGGGAAATTTCTTGAGCACGCGTGAGAGCGCGTAGCACATGACGGCGGTGTAGGAGAACTTGCAGCCGAACGTCTCGACGAAGGACTCCTTGTACAGCGTCCGCAGCGCAACGACTTCGCTCATGTCAACTTCGTGCACCATGGTGACGTGGGCACTGGTGCGGATCGACTGCACCATGTGATCGGCAATCGTGCGTCGGACGCTCGACATCGGGGCGCTCTCGTCTTTGTCGGCGATGTAGACCGGTCGGTTGCGGCGGCCGGAGGCGCTGGGTTCGCGGTGGCGTGCGAGATAGTTCAGCAGGTCGTGTTTGGTGACCCGGCCGCTGGCACCGGTGCCATCGATGCCCTCGAGTTCGGGCAGCGTGATGTCGTGTTCCAGGGCCAGGCGGCAGACCGACGGCGACAGGGACGAGCGCCCTTGCAGCATATCGGCATTGGGATCGACATTGAAATTGTAAGCGGTAACCGTGACCTGATCGCCGAAGGCATCGGCATGGGGGCGATCGCCTTCGGCCGCCTCGGCGGCGTCTTCGACCTCGAGAAAAGCGATAACTTCGCCGGCGGCAGCGATCTCGCCGGCCTCCTTGAGGCAAGACACCAGGGTCCCGTCCCCCGGGCTCTCGACCTCGACTGTTGTCTTGTCGGTTTCCACCTCGAGCACGACCTCGTCGAGCTGGACGGACTCGCCCTGATTTTTCTCCCACCGCACGATCGTGCCTTCGGCAACGCTCTGGCCCATCTGCGGCATTACAATTGCAATCCGGCTCATATCATCCTCTTCATGGGTTTTCGGATTCGCATGTCAGTATTCGATCAGTTCTCTGAGTGCTTCGACAATAGTTCCGGCTGACGGCCGGTAGACAGATTCCAGGCTTGGTGCGAATGGTATGGGGACATCCGGCGCGGCGACCCGCATGATCGGCGCGTCGAGCAGGTGGAAGCCGCGTTCAGCGATACCGGCGGCAATCTCCGCACCGAAACCGCAGCAGCGCCATGCCTCGTGCACGACGAGCACGCGATTGGTCGCCGCGACGGCCGCGAGAATGGTGTCATGATCGTAGGGTTTGAGGGTGCGCAGGTCGACGACCATGATCTGTCGTTCCTCGGCGGCAAGCACGTCGGCAGCGGCGAGAGATTCATGGACCATGGCGCCATAGGTGATAATCGTCGCGTCCGAACCGCGGCGGCAAACGCGCGCAACGCCGATCGGGACGGGCTCGAAATTATCGGCCAGGCATTCCTTGACGTGGCGGTAGAGGTACTTGTTCTCCAGGTAGACAACCGGATTGGGATCTTCGACGGCGCTGACGAGGAGGCCACGGGCATCGCACGGGAACGCCGGGTACACGACCTTGAGCCCCGGCATGTGGCAGAAGATCGTTTCGAGTTCTTCCGAGTGAAACGGGCCGCCCCCGAAGCCGCCCCCGCACGGTGCCCGCACGGTTATCGGCACCGCGTTTCCCGTACGAAAATGGATCGTGGCGGCGTTGTTGATCAGCTGGTGCAGGGCGGTATTCATGAAATCGAGGAATTGCATTTCGATGATCGGCCGCAGCCCCTGGGTCGCCATGCCGATCGCCGATCCGATAATTGCGGACTCCGCGATCGGGGTGTCGAAGACGCGATCCCTGCCAAATTCTTCCTGCAATCCGAGCGTCGCCTTGAAGGCGCCACCGAAAGCGCCGACGTCTTCGCCGAATACAACGACCCGGTCGTCGTCGCGCAGGAGCTGCTGCAGCGCCTGGCGGATGCAATCGACGTAGGTGCGTTCGACAACACCAGTTTCTGCCAGTGTCTGGGTCATTCGGCGTAGACTCCCTCGAGGAGGGTGGCGGGATCGGGCATCGGTTCGGCCAGGGCCTGCTGGTAACCTTCGTCGATTTCTTGCTGGCATTCACTGTCGATCGTGTCGAGCTCCCGGGCCGTCGCGATCTCCGCATCGGTCAGGCTGCGACGCATGTTGTCGAGCGGATCCCGGGCGGCATACTCCGCCTTGAGCGCTTCAGGGATGTAACCGGCATCGTCATGCTCACCATGGCCGCGGATGCGCAAGGTATCGCACTCCAGCAGCACTGGACGGGGCGTTTGTCGCATTTCCCCGACGATCTCCCGCACCTTCAAGTGGACGGCAACGGCGTCGTTGCCGTCCACCTGGACGCCCTCGATGCCGTAACCCGGGGCGCGATCGATCAGGTGTTTGCAACGGTACTGCTGCGAGTTGGGCGTCGAATAGGCGAACTGATTGTTTTCGATGACCACCAGCAGGGGGACGTCGAAAACACTGGCATAGTTGACGGCTTCATGAAAATCGCCGGTGCTGGTGGCGCCGTCCCCGACATAGGCCATGGCGACAGCGTCGAGGCCCTGGCGTCGTCGAGCCATGACACCGCCGACGGCGACCGAGATCATGGCGCCGAGATGTGAAATCATGGCATAGACCCCCTGGTCGAGCCTGCCATAGTGGACGTTGCCGTCGCGGCCGCGCGTCGGGCCGGTGGCGCGGGCGAGGAACTGTCGGAAAACATCGAGCACCGACAAGCCGCGGGCCAGGTGTACCGTGAGATCACGGATACAGGGCGTGAAAAGATCGTTGTCGCCGCCGGCATGGGCCGTTCCGGCGCCGATTGCCTCGTGGCCGAATCCAGTGTAGACACCGCCGAATATCTTGGCCTGGTGATAGAGCCGGATCATGCGCTGCTCAGTGAACCGGGCTCGGCACATGGTGCGGTAAATGGCCAGCCACTGGTTGCGTGGTATCTGGTTCAGGTCGAGAGAGGATGAAGGGCAGACCGGCATCTGTTAACCAGTGGTAAATATGGGCGTGTGTCTTTAGTTGCGATCTAGGTATGTTGGAGCAATTTATCGCAACCATGCGTGAGGTCAATCGGCGAACCGGCCGGAACCGCAAGAGAGACTTTTCGGCGATCGCCTTTACCTGGTTCGAGGACAAAGGTAGTGTATGGTCAGTTGTATTGAACGCCAACGTTCCACTATCTAGAGATGCCATGTTCAAAACACCCGCCACGATCGCCACACCGCCCACCAAATCACAGCCGTCCTGGCGCGTTATAATTACCGACATAACCGGCAACCACATGCTGACGACGGCGACCTTCGAGCTGGCGAACGAGCTGGCGATGATCGCCACGATCAACGACTGTTTCACCCACCGGGTCTCGCCCACCGCCTTCCATATCAAGCCGGACAAGGTCAAACCCCTGGCACAGGCCCTCACTGCCGCGGGCTTTCCACCGGTCATCCGGTAGGGCTGCGGCGCCCCCACCTTCCGGCTGCGACAACTGACTCCAGGAGCGCCTCATGGCTGACTGTCTGTTCTGCAAAATGGTGTCTGGCGAAATCACCCCGGACACCGTCCACGAGGACGATGATATTCTGGCGTTCAAGGATATCAATCCACAGGCGCCGCTGCATGTGTTGATTATTCCGAAAGCGCATATTGCCACCGTCAATGAGTTGTCGGACGCCAATGCCGCAACGGTGGGGCGCCTTTTCCTGGCCGCCAAGCGGATCGCCGCGGACAACGGCCTGGCCGGGCCGGGGTATCGCCTGGTGATGAACTGCAATGCCGATGCCGGCCAGACAGTGTTTCACATCCATCTGCATCTCCTGGGCGGGCGCCCGATGACCTGGCCTCCGGGCTGAGCACGCCTGGGTTATCGTCATCGTCGCTGTGGCGATCAACATGTTGCGCCGGCGAGCGGCCGGCAGCGACCCCGTGCCATCGACGATTCCAACCCGTAACCAAGGCCCTGAATCATGCCTACCCAATACGCTATAATCGGCGGCGGCCTGGCCGGCCGCGAGACCGCCAAACAACTGCGACGCAAAGACGCCGAAGCCACGATCACCGTGATTTGCGACGAACCGCACGAGCCCTATGACCGGCCGCCGCTGTCGAAGGAGTTCATGCAGGGCAAGAAAACGCGTCAAGAGATTTTTCTCGAGAAACCCGGCGTGTACGCCGAGCAGAACATCGAGCTGCGACTGGGCAGCGCCGCGACCCGGCTCGACCTCGACAACCATGTCGTTGAACTTGCGGACTCCGCAACCGTGCCGTTCGACAAGGCGATCCTGGCCACCGGCGGCAGGCCGATCGCATTGCCGGTGCCTGGTGCGGAGCTGGCCGGTGTGCATTACCTGCGCACGCTCGATGACTCGGAAGCGATCGGCGCCGCGGCAGCGGCCGGCAGCGGCGCCGTCGTCATCGGCGGCGGCTTCATCGGCATGGAAGTGGCAGCCACCTTGAGCCAGCTTGGCGTGGCAGTCACGGTGATCGAGGAGCAGGCGCATATCTGGTCGCGCTTCCTCGACCGCCGGTTGGCGGATTTTTTTCAGCACTACTGCAGCGCCCGCGGCGTGACATTTCTCTGCGGCACCCGGGTGACATCGATCGACGGCAGCGACCAGGTGACCGGCGTGACGACCGAAGACGGCCGCACGATTCCCTGCGACTTTGTCTGCATCGGCATCGGTATTCGCCCGAACATCGAACTGGCAGCCGAGGCCGGGTTGGCCACGGACAACGGCATTGTCGTCGATGAATTCATGCAGACCTCGCACGCGGACGTGTATGCCGCGGGCGACGTCATCAATTATCCCGATCCCTATGCCGGCACCCGGCGGCGGGTCGAGCACTGGTCGCACGCCAGCTACTGTGGCCGCCTGATCGCCGGCAACCTCACGAGTGAAGCGAAGCCCTATGATTTCCTGGCGTTTGCCTGGTCGGATATTTTCGATCTGGCCCTGAAATTTGCCGGGGAACCGGCCTTCGACCGGATTCTGGTGCGCGGCGAGATGTCAAGCGCCGGTTTCTGTGTGCTATACATGGAAGGCGGCCTGCTGCGGGGCTGCCTCGCGGTCAACGGCGACGTCCGCGAGTTTGCCATGATCAAGCAGCTGATTCAGAAGCGGATTGACCTGGGCGGCAAAGATGCTGAGCTGGAGAATCCCGCGGCGGACGTGAAGGCGATGCTGAAAGGGTAGCAGGGCGGCACCGAACGGCGAGAAGGATCCGTTCTACTGAATATCGAAGAGGCCGGCAGCGACAGCGGTTTTGAGGGCGTTGCCACGGTGGCTGATGCGGTCTTTCTCGCCGGCGGACAACTCGGCGAAGGTGCCGTCGAAGCCGTCGGGGACAAAGACGGGATCGTAGCCGAAACCGCTGGTGCCGCGCGGCGCCTCCGCAATGGTGCCACGCACTTCGCCATCGGCGGTGCCGATGAGGCCATCGGGCGCCGCGACAGCGACGACACAGACGAAGCGGGCGCGACGATCGGTGTGTGTCGCCAGCCGTTCGAGCAGCAGCTGGCAGCGCTCGGCGTCGCTGGCGTCGGCCCCGGCGTAGCGGGCCGAATAGACCCCCGGCTCACCGCCGAGCGCCAAGACTTCGAGCCCGGAATCGTCGGCAAAAACGGTGTACCCGGTGGCGGCTGCAACCGCCGTTGCCTTGCGGATGGCGTTGGCCTCGAAGGTCGTGCCGGTTTCTTCGACATCGGGGATGCCGCCGACGTCGTCGGGGCCCAGGCAGCCGATGCGGCACGGCTTGAGGATGGCCCGCAACTCGACGAGCTTGTGGCGGTTCGACGTTGCGGCCAGCAGTTGTTTCGGCATGGGGTCGATTATTCGAGGAGCTTGAGAGCTTCTTCCTCTATCTCTTCATCTGTCACAGCGCTCTCGCGAGAGGCGATTTCGATCTCGGAAGTCGAGGTGTGATTATGGTCCTGCGCCTTGTCGAGGTGCTTGCGCAGCTGGCGATCGACTTTGTCGATGGCGGCGTTCAAGGCAGTATGCACAACCCTGTCCGAAGATTTCGCTGTATACTTGATTTTCTTGCCGTGGAGAATGATTTCGACTTCAAACTCGGCTTTCCCCTTGTCTATGACGACACGGGCGGAGGTCAGTTTCTCGTAATCTGTCTCAATGCGGGCGAGTTGCTCGTTGATGTAGTCCTTCGTACGTTCCTGGATGCTCATGTGACGGCCCGCGATGATCTTCTCCATGACTTATCTCCCATTAATGAGTGCCTGTGCCCTTTAGGCAGTATAGAGGCAAAAAGTGATTTTGACAAGTGCAAAGCAAGGCGGTTCAGGAGGAAAATTCCGGGCCCAGGTAAACCCGTTTCGCCTGCTCGTCATGGGTCAGAAACTCGCTGTCCCCCTCGCAAAGGATTTCACCATTGCACATGATATAGGCGCGATCAACGATTGACAACGTGTCGCGTACGCTGTGGTCAGTGATCAGAATGCCCAGCCCCATTTCCTTGAGGTGGGAAACCATCTGCTTGACGTCATGTACGGCGATCGGGTCGATGGCGTTGAACGGTTCATCGAGCATCATGAAACTGGGCTCGGTGACCAGTGACCTGGTGATCTCGAGGCGGCGGCGTTCGCCGCCGCTCAGGGTGATCGCCTTCTGCTTCGCCAAGGCGTGCAGGTCGAGCCGTTCCAGGAGTTCCTGGAGCCGCTGCTGACGCTCCTCGCGACTGATGTCGAGCGTTTCGAGGATCATCATGATGTTGTCCTCGACCGTCAGTTTGCGGAAAATCGACGGATCCTGCGCCAGGTAGCCCATACCGCGCCGGGCGCGGCCGTACATCGGCAGGCTGGAGATGTCGTCGCCCTCGAAAAAGACGGCGCCGCTGTCAGCCGGCACCAGGCCCATGATCATGTAGAAACAGGTGGTCTTGCCGGCACCGTTGGGGCCGAGCAAACCAACGATCTCACCGGGACGTACTTTGACATCGACGTCGCTGACGACCGTCTTGCCGCGGTAGCTCTTGACCAGGCTGGTCGTTTCCAAAAGAAATTCAGACACTGCACAATCCCCGTTTACGGATCCAGAAACCGTTCGTCGCCGGCCGTCCGGTAGATGCTCCAGGTCATGTCCCTGGAGTGGAACTTGCCGGTCTTCGGATGATAGACCACAAGCGTGCCGCCGGTGCCGTGGTTCTTGCCGAAGAACACTTCCGGTTCCTCGGTCAGGGTGATTTCGTCGTCATCGACGTCATAGACTGCACGACCGCTGGTGGCCTTCTTTTCGTCGAGGCTGATGACGACGCTGCCGGTGCAGACGATGTGCTTGACCTGGAATTCGTCGTCCATGTGGGCCACGGTTGTTTCGTTGGCGAGGTTGAAGCGTGTGTCCTTGACCTGGACGTCACCGATGAAGGTGCAGATTTTCTCCACCATGTCGAAGTCGGTGTCGTCGGCAACAATTGTCGTCGTGACCGGGGCCACGGGATCGGCGGTGCCTTCGCCCCTGGTTGCGGTATGACGGACGGTCCAGGTGGTGCGGCCAATGGCTTTGAACAGGTTATTGTTGCGATCGAAGACGATCCGCGTGGCACCGGCGGCGGAATTTTCGCCGAAAGTCATCTTTGGATCATCGTAGATGGTCGCGATATTCTCGATGGCGTCGTAAATGGCGCGGTTGCCGGTTGCTTGCTTGTCGTTGTCCTGCAGGATGACGACATTGCCTTCCGCCTCGATGTTGGTGATTTGCGAGTCCTCGTCGAGAAAGGCAGTGACGCGATCGGCGCGCAGCGTGAATTTCTCGTCGGTCACCTCGACATTGCCGGCATAATCGCAGCGCTGCGCCTGCAGGTCGAAGTCCATGGTTTCCGACCGGACCTCGATCGGCGGCGGGCCGAATTTTTCATCGGCGGCCTGGGCCTGGCAAACCGCTGTTGCCAGCGCCAGGAAAAGGCAGAGATGGCCGGGGTATTTCATTTTATTCCGGGTTTCGACTGACCGGGGTAAATGTACAGGCAGAAGGTGTTGGTTTCATTTCTGCCGGTTCAGAAGGTTGTATTCGGCGGGGTAGAACCGGCAAACCACATTACTGCGAATGGAGAGACGCTGCTTGTCGAGGTTGAGATCGAAGCCGGTGCCGTCGATCGTCATTGTGCGGCCGCGAACCTGGACATCATCATCGCTGGTTCCGGTCTGCCTCAGGCGGTCGAATCGACAGAGCGAGGAGATCACGAGGAAAAGGCCGCCGGCCGTATGCAGCTCGGTCTTGAGCCCTTGGACGATGACCCAGCGGCCGCCGGCGTCGGCCTGATCGCCGTTGACCAGCCAGGCAAGGGTGCCGTCGCCCCGAT
>JASLZG010000131.1 GCA_030754995.1 Lentisphaeria bacterium | reverse complement strand
TTACGCTCGATGGTGTCGAGCGCCGCGTCCATCGCTCGCCAATCCCCTCGCCCGTCGGGGGTGATATCCTGGTTGAAGTGCGCGCCGGCGGCGAAATTGAAAGTTGAGAACCCCATCGCCATCGCACCGCGAAGGTTGTCGTCGGTCAGCTCCAGTATCTTGTCGCCGGCGGCGTATACGTGATTGCTCTCGGTCTCAGCGCCCGGCAGAGGGTCGTGATCGATACCCGAAGCGCACATTGTCATGCTCGGCAAATCCTGCCAGCCCGCGCCTTGACAGGCCGAACACCCCTGCGATCCGCCCGTCGATGTCTTCTTGTCGTCACTCATTTACTCATCCTCGTATCATGGCGATCGCTCGATCTCCAGCACCACCATTTCGTGCGGCTTCATCGCGAATTCAATCCGCCCGCCGGCCGCCACCGTACAGGCCTCCCTGACATCTCCGAGGAGATCCGTGCGACAGGCACTCTTGACCGTCTTTCCGGGAAAGATCAGTTCCCGCCGGCCGCCCTCGCCGTTCAGCTCGGCCAGGATAATCCGGATGCGGCCGGCCGGAGAAATCTGCTCCGCGGCCTCGACCGCGATGTTGCCGCCGCTGACGCCGAAGAGCGAAGCGGCCGGCGGCGCCCTGCCCTCGGCCGGCCCCGGTGGGCGCCGCCGAGCCTCGAGCGGTTCCGTGCAGGCGCGCCCGAAATCTGACAGCTCGCACGCGGTGGGCGGCTGGCTGCGGCTGGTCAGGGCATAGCGAAAAGTCATCTCGCCGCCCTGCCACAGTTCAGCGTCGGTGTACCACGTGTTGTGCATGATGAAACTGTAGAGATGCGCTTCCGCCGGACGATAGTTCAGCCCTTCCCACATCAAGGTCCGCATTTCTCCCAGGCTGACGTTCGGGG
Organism: Lentisphaeria bacterium; assembly: GCA_030754995.1. Taxonomy (GTDB): domain Bacteria; phylum Verrucomicrobiota; class Lentisphaeria; order JABSQK01; family CAJWLW01; genus CAJWLW01. The sequence continues at coordinate 11,587 of JASLZG010000131.1, read as the reverse complement.
CATCGCTTGTGCACCAGAGAACGGCGACATCTCGGCCCGTGAGCAGCACCGTGTTCTGAATCCCATGATAGTCGGTGTGAGAGCCATCGAGCAAATCCCGGCCGATCCGACACGTCGTACCGGCCAGCTCACAGTGGAAAACAGGCGCGTCCACCGCGAAGGGAAAAGCGAAATAGACGGCTTCCTTCTTCAGGGTTGGTTCTTTCACGAAATTGTTGATGAACTCGATCCGCTTGGCGTGGTCGTGCAGCTGGATCGTCTGGGTCAGCTTTGTCGGCGCGGGCCCTGCCGCCAACGCCCGGCGTATGATCAGGCGCGAGCCAAGGGCCGAGGTCTCGTGCTCGACGGAGACGGATGCCGGTTCCGGCACGCGGCAGGTGCGCTGCTTGGGGACCACCATGCCGGCGCGGCTGGCGTCGAGCGGCAGATCATGAATCTCCTCGTGGATGAATTCATTGAATCCCCATCGGCAGCCGGCATCCACGAGCTCGCGATCGAGCTCGTGGTCGTAGATGCCGGCGATGCACCCTGTCCGCGGATCGACCGTCACGCGATAAAATCCGTTCTCTATAGTCGCCCCGGCTTGCGGGTCCGCCGGAGTGACGGCCGGCTCGGCGGCAGCGGTCGTCTCCTTCAGCGGGTAGCATCTGTACCCGCAGCCGGGCACGTCCGCCGCGAGGAAGTTCAGGATCGTACGGTCGCCGTCGCCGACCAGCTCCTCGGTCGGCGGAAACAGTTCCTTCTCGGTATCGTACGGACGCAGCGAGGCGTTTTCGTCCGGCAACGCGATTTCTGCCAGACCGCTTCGTGTCGATGCGGTGGTATTGACAACCACGATGTTCGGCTCGGCCATCGCCGGCAGTTGCTCGCACAAGCGTCCGAGCGCATCGTCGAGGTCTTGTCGGGTAAGCGAGTCGGCACACTCTGCATAGCGCGCCTTGTCCAGCCACGCCGCCCGGGATTCGTCGAAATCCGGATCCTTCATGTCACCGCCGGCGGCGATCTTCTGAATGAGATGGTAGGTGCTCAGGCCGTAGGTGTGGTCGGAGTAGTGCAACAGATGCCAGCTGATCTCCGGCGCATGATCTGCCGCAGTCGCCGGTTGACCAGCGGCCAGGTTCGCCATCGTCGAGACGATCCCGGCCTGACGCCAGCGCCGTCCGGCCTGGCGGTACACAGCGGTGTGCCTGGGCTTGGCATTGCAGCGATCGGACCAAGGATCGGATATGTGGCCGTTGACAGCTGGTATCGCATCCGCGTATTTGTTCTCCATGTAGCGGAAAAACTCGGATTGCGTGGCGATAATCGCCCGCGGACTGCCGATTACTTCATTCCAATCGGCAACGGTCTCGCAGAACTGCGGCTCCGGCCCATAGTTGTCGCCGCCCATCTGCAACATGATCGCATCGTAGGGATAATCATGGGCCTCGAGACGCTGCTCGAGCAGCTGCATACTCTCGCTGGCCTTGGCCAGGCACTGTTCCCGGGACCACGCCGGCCCGAGGTATTCCTTCTTGACACAATCGTACACCGGGTTGCGCTCGATCGGATCATACCAGCCGCGGAGCGGCCAGAGCACCTGCAGAAACCCGAGGCCATAGGGCGCGAAGATGTTGCGCGTCTGCTCGTGAAGCTCGCCGATGGCGAGGCCGGACTGCCAGAACAGCACGCTGCTGCCGCCTGGGCTCCGCCAGCGAAACAGCGGCGGCAGGTCAGCCCACGGCATCAGAACGTGGTAACACCCGTTGCCCGCCGTGTAGTAGCGAATGCCCCATTGCGACAGCACCTCGGGCAGGATCCAGGTCGCCGCGCCCATGTCGTTCAGCATCGCGCTGTGCACGTCAAAGCCGTGGGCTTGGCCGAGACGCGCGGCGAAATCAAACGAGTACACGAGCTCCTGCAGCGCCGGCAGTTCAGTGACTGGTTGGGCGTAAAATCCCGCCAGTTCCAGCAACCCCTCGCGCAGCAGTTCGAGGAGCACCTGCCCCTCTTCCGCGGACTTGGTACGCAGGTACTGATCGGCGACCCACGCGGACTCGATCGTCCATTTGAACTGCTCGCCGGACGGGCGATTGCGGTGTTCAATACATTGTTGCACCGCGTTCCCGAGGATTTGCATGTGCTGCGCCCGCACGGCGTCGGCACGACCGGTGTAACCGATGTCGGTGTGGGCGTGATGAACCAGGAATATCTTGTCAACCATTGGTGTACATCAGGAGGGCGCCTTTGTGGACTCCGCCCCAGGGCGCGGTATGTGTGACGTCGACGTCCCCTACTTTCGTTAAAGGTATTCGTTTGAGTGGCGCCAGCTCGTCCGGATGGTCGATCACCCGGTCGGTGTGGCCGAGCTGCCTGAGCAGCGCCCAGTGATCGGACAATTCCTGAACACCGTTCATGTCCCAGACCATCACGCCGTCGGAGCCGGCTTCTGCACAAGTGAGCAAGGCACTCATGTACGCCGCCGGCCCGTCGGGCCCGACGTAGATGATATGCCGGACACCGTTGGCGTGCAGATACTGCGTGAGAACCGCAACGGCTACCATCTCATCGACCAGCTTCTCCTCGACCCAGGTGCGGATATCGCACGATTTCAGAAGTCCGCCGTCCAGCGTGCCGTTAGCCATGACGCTCACTATGAGCGGCCGGCCGCGGCGCTCACCGACTTCGTCGGCGATGATTCTGACCTGCCGCATGAAATCGGTCACGAAGCTCGAGCGAACACGGGCAAGCCGTTCGTCATCGTCGGAGACATCGCTGAGATCCACGCCGTACTGTTCTTTGAGTGCTTGCACGACCGGTTCCTCGCAGCCGATCAAGGGGACGCCGCGCATGAAGCAGAGATTGATGCCGTCCAGCTCATCGTCAGCGACTTCCCTGATAATATCGAGCATCAGCTCCCGGACTTCCGGATAGGCATAGCTGATTTTCGGCAACGGCGTCCCGTCGCGCGCGAGGCATCGCAGCTCGGGCCGCTCGGCATAAATGCCACCGATAACGTCCATGGGCGGCACGAAAGTGCCGATGCCGATGCGAATCATGGCGTAGAACTCGATCCCGATTGCGTGGGCGTACGCCATGGCGACCTTGTGCGGGATCAGGCCTTTGCCGTTCAATGTTCTCAAGCTCTCCTCGCTTTGCGCGTCACTGACCCTGGGGGGATCCTCGTGCCACCCCTCGTAATAGCGCCAGCCAACCTGCGAGGGGTAAGTCACCATGTCACCGTAGCAGACGGCCCAATCGAGCCGACCCACGTCGGAATGGCGGTAGATTTCGATCTGCTCGCAGATGTCCGCCTCGGTCGAGGCTTTGCCGTTCAGCAGCGCACCGCAGTCATTCGTGGGGATAACGACTCGCTTGGTGGTGTCCGCCCGCTCTGCCTGTATCTGTTTGACGCGATCATCGGAAAGCGGCTCCAGCCTCAGATAGGCGGGATACCCCGGGTACATGGCACCGCGCGTGAGCTGGCCAAAGCCGATCTGTTCGCCGGTCAGGTCGGCATATTTCCAGAACGCCTCGCGGAGCGTTGAGCTGATCAATTCGTCTCCTTCGTCGTCGACGATCGGCGTGAAGTATGGATCGCTCGTCAATTTCACTTTGACCGCGACGCGTTGCGAGTCGCCGATGTTCGCGTTCCAATAGCCCACGTATATGGCGTGCCAGCCGCCCTGCTCGAGTGGATAGATCACGTCGGGCGCATCGGTCAGCGGCCCGGCCGCAAGCATCGTGCCGCTGACCTCGTCAGACTCGTATTCCACCAGCCGCCAATGGTTGGGCTGGGCAGTTTTTGAGAGTGCCGATTGCGGCTGGCAGGCGTCCATGTCGGCGATGTAGGTCATCTCGTGTCCTCTTGGTTTTTGGTGTGTTGCAGCGCCTGCCGAGCTCGTCGGACTGCTCAGACTTCAAGTCGTGCGCGGCAAGGCATACGCTCTCACTTCAGTTTCGATATGGCCTCGAGCAGCGCCTCGCGCCCCCCCAGGACCCTGGCGCGATCCCGCTGGTCGGTGTCCGCATGGAGGGCCATCTTGAGCGGGTCGATGTCAGGCTGCTTCGCGGCCGGCCCCGGGCGCGTGACGACATCGGCAGCCAGTGTCGCAGCATCCACATCGGTGCGGCCGGCCTTGTGCGCGTCCCTGAGGATATCGAGCAGCCAGTAGTCCTCGACGCCGTCCCGCCACGCCTCCCAGCGCTTGCTCGTGACCGGCCCGTGCTTGCCGCGGTAGATCATCGAGGCATCCGCCCGCCCGCCGGTGTCAAGCTCCGTCCACGCGGTTTCATCCCCGGTCTTCTGCCAGCCGCTGCAGCAATAGTCCCAGACGCCCTGCCCCTTCAGGCCGAGATGAAACGCTTTCCAGAAGTTGCGCCGCGCCACACCGATCGGCTCGTGCGACTTATTGGCGGCGCCGCTGTAGAACCACACTTCACTGCCTTCGGCGATCAGCGCCCGCGCCTTGTCATCCTCCCCGGGCCCGCCCAGGCAGAAGATATCCGTGTACGGCGCCCATGTGCGCAGGCGCTCGAGCGGCACCCCGGGAGCGGTCACGAAAGTCTTTACTTGCGCGTCCACTTCCTTGGCCAGTTTGACCATGCGGATATATATCTTGCCGCGCTCGACGCTCCACGGCTCGTCGATGGGAAAGAAAGCGAAGTCGTCGTAGGCGAGCCCGCGCGCCAACAGGTGTTTCACCACCCCGCCGTACCAGGCCTTGAACGCGGCATCCCAGGAGTCTTCCCCAACTAGCACGCTCTTGGTGCCGTCCGCGTCTTTCACGGACAAACCGGATGCGCCTGAAGTGTAGATCAAGAGCAGTTCCCCATCCTTGTACAGATCCAGGTACCGGTCCAGCTTCTCGTAGCTCCTCGTCTCGATGACGGCGCCGTCGGGGCCGTAGACGCCCTCGGTCCCGCACAGCCAGATCTCCACGTCGAAGGCATTCATGTAATGGTCGAGCTGGTCCTTCACCGCGGCCCGGTCGTGCCCGACGATTTCGCTGAAGCGCGGATATGCCCAGCCGGTGGTCCGGATGGGCGGGGTGCCGGTCAGCCGGGTGTCGAGCACCTCGAGGTCGACGCGCACCCGGCTCTCCTCGAATACGGCGGTGCGCACCGGCTTCATTCGAAGCGTGGCGACGTAGTTGCCGGCCGGCACGTTCGCGGTCGAGATCGTCAGCCACAGCTGGCCGGTGCTCATCGGCGGCACCCGGAAGAGCGACGCCTCGCCCAGCTCGGGCAGGGCGTCGCCATGCATGCCCGCGCCGGTTTCGGCGAACGCCACCTGCCTGAGCGTGACCCAGCCGCCGGGCCCGCCCGCAACCTGCGGGGCGACGGGGCCCCTGACCCAGTCGACATAGGGGCCCACGGGCGCGCTGGTCACGCCGCTCGCGACGTCGAAGAGCATGGGCGGCTCGACCCGCAGCACCAACGGAATAGCGGAGACATTCGATAGGGTGACGCAGGCGGATTCGTATTCGTTGCCGGCGGCCCGGACCCGGACCGTCTCGAGGGTCGGTGTGTCGGCCGCCGGCATGTCCCACGGCCGCAGCGGCACCCACATATCCTTGGCCCAGACGACGTAGCCTCGCCCGGCCAGGGGAAGGGCCTTGGCCTGCGCGTACATCGCCATAGTGGTGGTGACGAAGGTGCGCCACTGCGCCTCGCCCGGATCGTCGCCAAGGCTGCCCGCCAACGCATCGATCTGCGCCGTCAAGGCACCATGGGCGCCGGCCTGCGCCGGGGTCATGCCGGCGCCGGCAGGCAGCGCCGCAGCGACCGCCTTCTCCACCCGCCGCAGGTTGGCGCGCATGTGCGTGCGCCGGTCAATGACCAGCCTGGCAAGCGGCGCACCGACGTCGATCGTACGCGTCAGGCGCTCGAGGTAAAGCCGCGCCACGTCGAACGCCGCGTCCGGCGGCGGTGCGGATTCGGCCTGGTCGGCGAGCAGTTCGCCATCCACGAAAACCTCATCGGTGAACATGTACGTCCATTCACTCGGTGACAGTAGAAGCATGACATAGCGGCCGGTGCGGCCCACCTTGTCGGCGGTAAACGTGTACATCTTCATGTGCCGCGGCACCTGCACGAGCCCCTCGTCCTCGGGCGTGACGGTTTTCACGAGGGTATAGTCCACGCCGTTCTCGCTGACGAAGAACTCGCTCTTGCCGGGGTAGTGCACGTCCGCGTGCCCGCCGCCTACCGTGTGGTAGGCGATCCGGTCGATGCGACAGCGCCGCTGCAGGTCGATGACGATCATCGCGGCCGGGGCGTGGTGCCAGCCCACGGTGCCTTTGCGAGTCCACAGCGACTCGCCGATCTCCTTGCCCTTGCCCGTGTATACCTGGCCGTCGGTGAGTTGCGTCAGATCGCCCTCGTCGGTGCAATGTTGGTACGCCGGTTTCGGCCCGAGCCAGTAGGGCTTACCCACCGACAGATTGGTCGCCCGGGCGGTGCCGGGGAACGTCACGACGCAACAGAGCAAGGCGATTGTCCGGATTCTCATATATGTTCGTCCCGCTGGTGCTTGGTCTCGATCTTGATTCGTCCGCGCAAAACTTGTCCGCCGTCGACGGGTCAGGACCGGGATTAAGATTAGGATTAAGATTAAGATTGGGACGTCCGCGGGGAGCAGCAGCTCCAAAGCACGAAGGACAGTAACGTGTTTCGAATTTGCCGCTCTCCGTCGGCGGACGGATCGCTCCCGCCGTTCGGCGGACAGTCGGGCCTCCGGCCCAGCGCGAGATTCGGATTTCGATATTCCGTAGTGCGGCCGCAGCCTGCACTACGGATAGGTGCTGCTGTCACCGGTCCACCACGGTTTCGCCGTCCAGTCGGGGGGCATGTATCGCTGGCCTTCCGCGTGTCCGTCGACGAACGTGACATTGAAGCCGCCGTTGTGACGGTGCGCGACCTTTCCGTAAACGGGGTTGCACCATTCGGCGTCCACATCCGGATCGCCGGACGCCGAATCCATGAACAGGTAGGTCTGCTCGTGCGACTGGGTAATGCTCCCGGTGCGTCGGTAGTGATGGGTAAAGTTCCAGGGATTGTATTCAATCATATAATTGCGCCCGTAGGTGGTGCCGTGCCAGTAGCCGCCGCTGTTCGGCACCGTCGAGTCGTGGAACCCGTACGGTTCGCGGCCGGTCTCAGAGGGGCAGTGGAAAGGAGTGGACAGGCGCTTTTCCCAGCCCTGGTAGATGAACTCGCCCGAGATATACCCATCGAGGATCAGCCGGAACGGCCAGTACAACGCCCAAAAACCGGCACCGGTATCGACCGTGAGCGGGTGGTGGTCGTCCCAGTCGCTTGTGTACATGAAATACGCAAGGTATACCTGTTTCATCTTGACGGTGCAGGCGACCTGGCGCGCCTTCCCCCTGGTGTTATTCAGGGCCGGCAGCAGCATGGAAGCCAGGATGGCGATAATCGATATGACCACGAGCAATTCAATCAGGGTAAAGCGGCCCGCGCTCTTGGAGATCAACCTGTTCATGTCTTCTCGTCTCGGCACTGCTTCAGTCATAAAAGCTTGACGCTCAAAACTGCTGGTGGATTTTGATGTCGGCCTTCGCCCGGAGTTGGTCGATGAACGCCTGTGGCACCTGTTCTTGTTTCTCGGCAAGCAATCGTCGCCGGACTATGCTGTCAATCTGCTCTTTGCCGATAGACGTCCCTGCCAGGAGCTTCAACTGGTCCGCGTGTTTCTCGTGGTACGCCGCAATCTCCGCCGCCGAGACCGTGGCGTCATCCGGGCTGCCGGCGCGGTTCTGCTGCAGCAGCATTTGCGTTAACAGTAATCGCTCGGCCTGAACGCTGTGCGGCTGTTGCTGATCCTCCAGCGCCGCATCCATCCCCAGCCGTCTCGCTTCCTCGGCTAACATATACTTCTCGACCAGCCCCAGGAGTTGCTGGGGCTGGAACGACATACCGGGGGAAGATGATTGGTCGGGACCGTCCACCAGCACCTCAAAGTAGTTGTGAAGCTGAGACAGATCGCCCAGAAACAGTTCGGTCGCGCCAATCTGTAAGTGGATCTTGAAAACGTCGTCGCGGTAATCGTTCAGGGCGGCCTGCCCCAACCGGGCGCCCGCCGTGGCGACGGCCAGAGGCTCGAGACCTGCCATCTGGTGGAGCAGTTCCCAGAACTGGTTCTGGCCGGTATGCGAGCTGCCTCTCGCAAACTCCTCTGCCATGCGTTCGGCTGAAACCGGCTGCTCATTCACGGCAATAGGAATGCGGTCGGCGATCTGCGCCAGCCAGGTTGCACGCGCCACTCGCATCGCGGCTTCGGAGAGTTCCTTCTTGACGGCGAGCTTGGCCTGGCCCGGAGGGCTGCCGCCGTACATGGCCTTGTTCACGGCATAGTAGTCGTCGATCAGCGCCGGAGTGACTGCCGCGGCGGCCTTCTCGCGCGCACTCCTGTAATCGTCATCCCGGGCCGTGACTATTCTGGCCAGCCGGAAGATCCGTCGCTGTCCGGAACGGTTGTCCCGGACCCGCGCCGCGGCCGCGAACTCGGGGCTCTTGCCCAGCTCCAGCTTCCTGGCTTCCTGGACCAACACCTCCTGATCAACGGCATTCTTGACCGCACTTTTCAGGACCTGGCTCCGATCGCTTCCGGACAAGTGCCCAAACTCTCGCATCCGTAATTCCGGTATGAGGTCACGCAAACGCACCTCGACACCATTAACGGTTGCCAGCACTGTCTCGGGTTTCAGTTCGGGCGGCTCCTCAGCTTGCGCACCGCTTCCGACCAGAAACACCAGCCCCAGCAGCGCCCCCAGCAAAAACTGAATCCGGCCAACTCGCATCATCCGCAGTCCCTCCCGATAAAATACCCGGTCCGGCCTCGGGGCCGATGGCGTTCCTTGCCGTCAAAGCGCAAGGTACAGGTCATTGTAACATGGTCAATATAATAGAATTTGCGCGGATTGCATATCCGATCCGTGAACCGTTCCGGGTGGGAAGGGGGAGGGGCTGAAATTCCGCAATATTGTTCTTGCAATCGGCTCGCGAATTTTGTACACCTTCATTTAAGGTAATGTAAAAACCTCCCGACAAGGTGGCATTTGCCGAAAGCGTGCCGCACAACTGCAAGTTACAAATGGAGAGATCAGTCATGCGCAAGTTTTGGACGTTAGTTTTGATGGGAGCTGTCTTCGTGGGGATTGGATTGACGGCCAACGCCAAGCAGCGGTTCGAGTTCGGGCCGTTCGAGTACGACGACTACTACGACGTAAACGACGCGTATCAGGCCGACGGAAAAGCCGGCTGGTGGCGCAAGTATTCTGCCGAACCGCGGGTTCGCTACTACGCACCGGGTTTCGCCGACCAGAGTGAAGAGTACGGCTGGCACAATTTCTGGCGCCTGCTTTACGATCCCACTGACACCAATCCCGGTTCCCGCCCCTGTCCAAAATACAATAGCGGTTTCGGGGTTGCGGTCACGTGGGAAACCGGGGCCCGAGCCGAGATGACCTTCCACGGCACGGGTGTTGACCTCGTATATCAGGAGCATCACTACGGCCCCTACATCGACTGCTACATTGACGACGAGTACGCCAACGGTGACGCGCCGCGCGTGACGATCAATTCCTATTGGAACCCGCCTTGTCCCCAGACCATCGTTCCCGTGGCGCGGGACCTCACAAACGGGCCGCACAAACTTGTGGTTGTGCACCGGGAGCACGACCCGGCGGACGGCCAACCCGGTGGGTACAATCATACCAGCATCTGGAACAAGCAGCTCATGCGCATCGACGCCGCGGATGTCTACTCAATCGAGGACGACTCGATCGCCGGCCTCCAGAGCCAGGTCGACAGCCTCGAACTGGCCGCTGGCCCGCAGGGCGCACAGGGCAAGGTCGGTGCGGATGGCGCCGCGGGCGCAACGGGCGCTGCGGGCGCCCAGGGCGACCAGGGCGACCAGGGCAAGCAGGGCCCGGCGGGCGATCCCGCTCCGTGTGTGCAGTGCCAGGACGTGATCGACGCATCGTTTGATCTGGCATGCCAGCTATTCGCCCTGGTTCCGCCCAAAACCGTTGATCAGTTTCAGGATGTGGCCGACGCTGCGGTGGCCCTTGCCAGCGTCAACGCCAATGTTTGTCCCGACTCGCATTCGGGATTTGCCGGTTGTGCCGAGATGGTCGCCGATCAAGTGCAGGCCGTCTACGACGACAAGTTTTAGCAAGGGACGGTGCCAGCTGAACGTTTCCCACGTGGACGCGACCCCGAAACCGCTATTGCAGCTTGGACGGGGTGTTGTACGGCCTGAGTCCTCTGATTGTCTCGGACGGCGGGACATCGGCGCTTGAACTGGTTGAAGGCACCCGCGTGATTGCTGAGTTCGCCATTCCGCAAGCAGGCGAATGCCAGATAGATATCGTTCGCGAACAACGAAGCCGGGGATCGGAATGATCCCCGGCTTTTTTTTCGCGATGGCATTCCGCCCGATTGCCGGCGGGATTAATGATTTGCACGCCAGGTGCCGGTCGCAATCCGGCCGGTCCGCATTATCATAATGCGGACCGGCCTTTTTTTTTGTGAAGTGCGGCGAGCATCGAAAACTGCTCGTATCCCCCGCTTTCCTGGAGTCTCGGATGCGTTCGAAAATCCTATGGGCATCGATGACGCTTGTCGCGGTGACAGCATTGACCCGCCAATCAACGGCCGACGGCGTGCAGAGCTCGGCTGCGGACCGGGACGGGCTCCACTACCTGACGCTCGAAAACCGGCACGTACAGATGGAATTCATCCCGGCCCAGGGCGGCATTTGCAGCCGGTTCGAAATCAAGGGCTGGACCGGGGACAACAACGCCACGCTCCTCCTGGACCCGGCGAGCGGCTGCACCGGCGGGCTCCTCGAGGACTGGTTCGTGAGCCCGCGGCTCAAGTTCAACACCAATGAGTACCTTTACGAAATCACCGGCGACGCGTCACGAAAAAGCCTGCATCTGTGGACGACCGGTACCCGCGACCTGATGTACCTGCGTCTGCACAAGACGATCACCCTCGACCGGGACAGCAGCGAAGTTGGCGTCGTCTACGAATTCAAGAACTCACCGGAATCCTATACGGACTACGAGATCGCCGTGCAGTTTCACAATTTTCTCGGACTCCGTGGTGAACCGAACAACTACTATTTCCCGATGGCCGACGGCGTGCACACGCTGACCTACGACCTGGCCAAAGGCAAGTTTGCCAAAGGCCGGGAAGCCGAGGCACTGAAAAGCTACCCGGACCTCGGAAACGAGTTCCCCAATCCGGTCCGCGGTTGGAGCGCCGTCGTGGGCGAAACGAGCCGGCACGGTGTCGCCATCGACTTCGATTACGAGTATCTCGACAGCTTCTACTGCTGGACGAGCCTCGAGCTGTCTACCTTCGAGGCCTTCAGCCGCAAAACCGTTATCCCCCAGGGCGGCAGCCTGACCATCGGATTCAGTCTCTATCCGTTTCAGGGAGTGTCCAGGGTAGACGGCGTGATCGATGGGATCGTGTGCAGCATCGAAGGCAATAACCGCATCGGTGAAGATTCGCTGGGCAGCTACGAGATAAAGCTGCACGCCGCCGAGAAGAAGACGGTACGGCTCACGAC
>JASLZG010000130.1 GCA_030754995.1 Lentisphaeria bacterium | reverse complement strand
TCGACCACGGCGGTATTTCCTGTGTTCTGGCCTCGAGCTGGATCAGCCTCAAGGCAAAGGAGGGCGAGGGGTTCCTCAGGTCGAAACGTGTCATCGGCCCGAACCTGCTGGTTGCTTTCGATATCGAGGAGAACTCCGATTGGTTCGGTTGGGACGCTGCCCCCAGCCACGTTCATCATCCGTTCGACAACGTCTGTGTCATACTCAACGGCGCGGACGCCGCAGACGAGATGTACCGGCTCGAGGTGAATGCCCGCAACCGCGAAGAAACAGTGCTGTACCGCCGTGGCCGGAAAGTCGCCGTGACCGCCCAGGACAACCTGTTTCCAATTCGTCACCACGGCGGCCACGCGCCCTACGCACCGCGCCGCAACCGCATCACATTGATCAAACTGGACGGGACGGTGACGGCGTACGTCAACGGCAAGCAGGTATTGTCATTTGTCGATTCCGAACCGTTGCCGGTGGACCGTGGCGGCATCGGCGGTTACGCGACCAACATCAACTTCAGTCACGTGACGATGCGCGGTATTGATTGACCTACGCCCGCTATTTCATGCCGGCAGGGATTGCCGGCAACCCGCTCACGGCAGTTCAATCTCCACCGCTTCGGCGAAAGCCAGGGCAGCCGGCTTGCGGACTCGCACCACCGGTTCCGTGACCCCGGGGGTCGACGTGACCAGTTCGAGGACAAAAGCCGCGACGCTTTCCAACAACTCGTAATCCGTTTTGCGGAGTTCGCAACGGATGCGCTCCGCCAGCGCCTCGTAGTCGACACAGTCGCCCAGCGAATCGGACGCCGCCGCCGCCATCGCGTTGGCGGTGAACTCAACGTCGATATGAATCGCCTGCGGTCCCGTACGTTCATGCAGGTGTACGCCGACGACCGTCTCCACCACCAGGTTGTGCAGTCGATATCGTGCCATTGCGTTGCCGGGGGGGGTAGTATCCTGCCGAATCCTGTTTACCAGGAAACTATTTGTGAATCAGGCTGAGGAACTCCGAGCGTGTCCGGTTGTGCGAACGAAATGCGCCGAGCATGCAGGAAGTGACCATGGTCGAGTTCTGTTTCTCCACGCCCCGCATCATCATGCACAGGTGCCGGGCCTCGATCACCACGGCCACGCCGTCAGCGTCGACACTGGACATGATCGTCTCGGCAATCTGCTTGGTCAACCCCTCCTGAATCTGCAGGCGCCGGGCAAAAACCTCGACGATACGCGCCACCTTCGAGAGTCCGAGCACCTTGCCCTTCGGCAGGTAACCAACGTGGCATTTGCCGATGAACGGCAGCAAATGATGCTCGCACAGGGAGTACAGCTCGATGTCCTTGACGATCACCATCTCATCGGTGTCGGTGTCGAAAATGGCGTCGCCGATGATCTTTTCGATGTTCTGCGAGTAGCCCTTGGTCAGGAACTCGAAGGCCCGTGCGGCACGCTCCGGTGTCTCCCGCAGGCCTTCACGATTCGGGTCATCGCCGACGATTTCAATGATCTTTCTGAACTGTTCTTCCATGATAATTTTCCCGTCTATCCCTGTGCCGATGATCCGGCACAGAGGTTGTCACCGGCAAACTGCAGCCGGCGACAGGTGCGCTCGCGTCCCAGTACCGCCATAGTTTCATAGAGTCCGGCCCCGACATTGGTGCCGGTCACCGCCACCCGGATCGCCGCGTTCAGCTTGCCTTGACCGAGGCCGAGTTTCTCCGTGGTGGCGTGAATGGCCGCCTCGATACCGGCTTCGTCGAACGGTTCCTTTTCAGCGAGCGCGTCAGACAACTGCTGCAGGGCTGCAGCGACCCCGTCCTTCTGCAATGCCTTGCGCGCCGCCTTCTCGTCAAAGTCGAGGTCGTCGGTGAAGAAGTACGACCAGTCGGCGGCATCGGTGAACAGTTTGCAGCGCGACTGCATCAACTCCGCCACCGTCCGCAGTGTCGTCGAATCCGCCGCTGCCGCCCAGGGCTGCGACGCGACAAACGGCTGGATCAGTTCAATGAAATCGTCCAGGGCAATCGCCGCGATGTACAGGCCATTGAGGTTCTTCAGCTTGTTGACGTCCATTTGAGCGGCGGCACTATTCACCCGTTCGAGGGTAAACGCCGCCACCAGCTCGTCGCTGGTCATCTGCTCGCGATCGTCACCGGGCGACCAGCCGAGCAGGGGCAGGTAATTGCGCAGGGCCTCCGGCAGGTAACCCTTGGTGCGGAAGTCGCCCACGTAGGCATCGCCGTCGCGCTTGCTGAACGGCTTGCCCTGGTCGTTGACGATCATCGGGAAATGACCGTAGGCCGGCGGCGCCGCGCCGAGGGCGCGGAAGAGCAGGATGTGGCGATAGGTGTTTTCGACATGATCGTCGCCGCGCAGAATTTCAGTGATGCCCTGCTCGATGTCGTCACAGACATTTGCCAGATGAAACACCGGGGCACCGTCGCTGCGCACAATCACCTGGTCCTTGAGGCTGTCGAGTGGTTTGCGCAGCTCGCCCTTGACCAGGTCGGTATAGACGAGCTCGCGCCGTCGAAATGTCATCGCCGCGACACCTTCGAACTGACGGCTTTCGCCGCCGAGCACCGCCTTGATGTCCGGGTCCAGCTCGTAAAGTACGGTGCCGTCGGCGTCGAGGAGTTGCAGCCCATGGAAGCCGCCCAGCGCTCCGGCCTGCGGACTCGCTTTGCCCTTCTTCGTCAGCAGGGCATACGAAACACCGGTGAAATCGATGGCCACCGGTGTCTTGGCATGCAGCTCGAGCCGGACATCGCCGGCTTCGCACACCTCCGGAATCGCGTCGCTGTCCCAAGGTATACGGAACAGGGTCGCTTCGCCGCCCTCGCCCTTGGCGTGGCGGTAGGCGTGGCCGTCGGCCAGCAGCTGGTCCGCTGCCGCCGTGTGCGCCGCCAGGCGGGAACTCTGGTACAGCGGCTCCCCGTCAAAGTCCAGTTCCAGCCACGCCATGACCTCAAGCAGCGAGGCGATCGCCGCCGGTGTCGAGCGTTCGCGGTCGGTGTCCTCGATGCGCAACAGGAATTGGCCGCCGGTGTGCCTGGCATAGAGCCAATTGAAAATAGCCGTGCGGATGTTGCCGATGTGGACTTCACCGGTTGGTGACGGCGCGAATCTGACGCGGTTGGACATGGGAACGGTTGCGGGTTACAGGTTTGCAAGGTGGCTAATTTCGCGTGGCGCTCGTATAATACAACTGTCCGGCCCGGCGGGTTACTGTACCCTGATCAATTGAAACCGAACCCGCCTCTGTCATGTCGCTGCTGCTGATTTTCATTGTGTATATCGCCTGTGTCGTGCTGCTGGGGTTTTCCGGCGGGGTCGGGCGGGAGCCGATTTTGTGCGGTGCCGCGTTCGCCGCCGCGCATGTGTTGTTGTACGCCCTGGTCTTCCGCAAGCTCGAACGACACAGGGTGCTGGGCACGTCGATGGCGATCATCGGCGTCGGCATCGCCCTGCGTCTGTGCTTTCTCGCCTACCCCGTGACCGACGACATGTACCGTTACGTCTGGGAGGGGCGCCTGCAGCTTCACGGCGACAATCCCTACGTCACCGCACCTGCCGCAAGCCAATATGCAGCGGTCGATCCGCTCTTCGCCGGTATTAGCCACAAGGAGATGGCGACGGTCTACGGCCCGGTTGTCATGCTGGTCTTCCGCGGCCTCGCAGCACTGTGCGACGGGCCGTTGTCCGCGGTGTCGCCGCTCGTCGTGTTCAAGCTGTTTTTCATGCTGTGCGAGATTGGCGTGCTGCTGCTGCTGCCGGTTCTCCTGCGGCAGTGGAACCGGCCGGCGCACTGGGCCGCACTGTATGCCTGGAACCCGTTGATTCTGCTGTACGGTGCCGGTGAAGCACATCTTGATACGCTGCTCGTGCTGCTGATCGCCGTTGCCTTGTTTGCTCACGGCACCCGGTCACGCTGGCGCTGGCTGCTGTTTCCCGCGGTCGGCGCCGCAGTCATGGTCAAGTACATCGCGATCGTCATGCTGCCGATGATGATCAATCGCCGCAACGCCGCGGCGCTGTTGCTGTTGCCGTTGCCGGCCCTGGCCTTCCTGCCGTTTTGTCATCCGGACATGTTCGACAGTTTGCGGGCCTTCGGGGCTTCGATGCACTACAACGACGTGTTTCCCGCCGTCTTCCGTGTGCTGCCGCAGTGGGCCTACGTACCACTGATGCTGGCCTGCCTGCTTTCGGGTCTGTGGTGGACCTGGTTGTTGCGCCAGACCGTGCCGCTTGGCGCCATGGCCCTTGCCTGGATGTGGCTCCTGCTGTGCCTGCCGACCATGCACCCGTGGTACCTCATGCCGCTCATCCTGTTTCTGGCCCACAGCCCGTCGCGGCCGTGGTTCCTGCTGTCCGCTCTGCTCGGACTGCAGTTTTTCGTGCTTGACTACCCGCTTGACACCGGGGCCTGGCGGCCCTTCGACTGGATCTGGATCGCCCAGTTCCTGCCGATGTTCGTGCTCTACCTGTACGATCACAACCGGGCCGACCAGCCGTGGCTCGAACCGATGCCGCCACTGCAGTCCATCGATATCGTCGTACCGACCCTGAATGAAGAAGCCGGGATCGGCCAACTCCTCACCGGCCTGCGGGAAGCCAGGGAAACATTGGTTGCGCAAAGTCGAATCGCCGCGGACAGGATCCGGGTCTATCTCGTCGACGGCGGCAGCAGTGACCGCACTCTCGAGATCGCCCGGCAGCAAGGCGTCGAGATTCTGACCGTTGAGAAGCCCGGACGCGGCCATCAGTTCGCCGCCGGCGTCGATGCCGGGGATGGCGACCTGGTCGTCATGCTGCACGCCGACGCCAGGATATCCGTCGACACGCTCATCAAGCTGCAGGCTGCCGCCGAAAAACATCGAGGATTGCAGTGGGGCGTTTTGGGTCACCGCTACACCCATTCGACACTGAAAATGAAACTGATCGAGTTCAGCAATCGTTTTCGCTTCCACGTTGGCGGCATCGCTTTCGGCGACCAGGGCATCTTCGTGCGGCGCCTGTGCCTCGACCGTGTCGGTGGTGTTCCCCGGATCCGCCTGATGGAGGACGTCGAGTTGTCCCTGCGCCTGCTGCAGTGCCCCGGTCGTCGTGATCTCGGCAACTCCCTGACCGTCTCGACCCGGCGCTGGGAGCGCAAGAAGTTTACCGGCTATACCCTGCAGGTACTTCGGTTGGTTACGGAATACCTCGTCCGTCGCCGTGCCGGGGCCGACATTGCCATGCTGACCGATCGCATGTACGCTACCTATTACGGCAAGGCAAAAGAGTCGGCATGAGTATCTCTCACACAATTTTATGCCTCTACGCCAAACCGCCGATCCCGGGCCGGACCAAGTCGCGGCTGGCGGCGGATATTGGCGACGACGCGGCTGCCGGACTTGCCGCTGCCATGCTCCTCGACCTCGTCGCCGCCATGCGCCAGGTGCCCGATGCCCTGCCCACCATCTGGTATCCGCCCGACTGTAATCCCGACGATTTCGCCCCGCTCGAAATACCCGGGGACGTCTGGTTGTATCCACAATCCGGCGACGATTTGGGCGTCCGCATGCGGCGCACCGTAGACCTGTTGCTGCAGCATCATCCTGACAGCCGCGTGGTGATCATCGGCAGCGACTGCATCACCCATTCCCGGGAGTCCCTGGCCGATGCCGGCCAGGCCCTGTGCAAAGCCGACGTGGTCCTTCAGCCTGCCGTCGACGGCGGCTATGTATTGATTGGTCAGCGTTGCCGGCAGCCGGCGGTTTTCGACGGCATTGCCTGGGGCAGCGATACCGTGATGGCGGAGACTCGCCAGCGCCTGGCGACCCATGAGATTCCCCACATCGAGCTTGAAGAGACCTTTGACATCGATGTCCTCGACGATCTCGAGTTGCTCCGCACTTTCCTCGCAGAAAACGATCGTCCCCGAACCGCCGGCTGGCTGTCGGCCTTCGATGCCGCTCCCCCCCCGTAATCCCTGGCATTCAAGTAACTTCCCGCCTGGTATTCCTCAAAATATTCTTCAAAAAGACCGGTCAATTACAGGCTGCCTTCGCCGGCGCTTTGATCGCCGGACTGGTGCACACGGCATGTCGCGCCCGATCCGCTGCCCGTCGAGTTTCATCTCGAAATCGGCCAACCGGTGGCCGGGCAGAGGGTTCTTGTCAGATTCCGGAATCCATGTTATGTTCTGATTACACTTCATGCAAAGCCGCTGATTTCAGCGTCATCCGGCCAACTTTCACAGAGTACAGTAAACGACACTTTGGAGGTGCTCAATGAGTTTGCTCATCGTTTTCGGCGTGATCGTCGTCGGTATCCTCGTCGCGGTGATCCTTTACTACGGTGCCCGGTTCATGAAAGGCAAGCTTGCGCTGGAACTGTCACGCCGCACGGCGTCATCGGGCGAACCGCTGAGCGGCGGGGTCAATCTCACGGTGAAGAAGTCGATACGTGGCCTGCTGCGGGTGTCGCTGATCGGCCGCGAGAAGCAGCGTGGTAGGGGGGATAGGAACAGTTCCCGTTGGGTCGAGGTCTATCGACAGGATAATATCCTCGAAGAGACGCGGGACTTCACACCGAGCGTGATGCAGAACTACCAGTTCGAGCTTATTGCACCGACTTCTGCCGAGGCTCGGCAGAACGTTGCGACGTTACATGCGGCCGCTGAGGAGATGGGCGACGGCGTGCTGGGCTCGGTGGTTAAAATGGCGGCGAAAATGGAGAACATGACGCGGGGACGCATCCATTGGCACGTCGAAGCGCGGCTCGACATGGACGGCGTCGACCTGTATGCGGAGCGAAAGGTGCGCGTGAATCTACTCGATTGATCGGGCTCGGAAAGGGAAAAAGAAGGAGAGGCCGAAACGAATTGCGGATTTGGCAAGTGAAGATCGAACCTTCACCGGCTACCTCTTCACCAGCGGCGAGGTGACTTTGCGGAACGTTTCGTCGATGGAGGAACAGACCTCGACCACCGCTGGTTTGCCACAGTCGAGCGCCTGTTGCAAGGCCGGCGCCAGCTCATCGGGTGATGTCACCCTGCAGCCTTCGCACCCCATCGCCCGGGCCATCGCGGCATGATCGAAGTCGGCAAAATCACAGGCGATAGCGCGCTCGCCCTGCCCATGCTTGACCCACCCGAGGGCCCGATTGTTCAGCACGACGGTGACGATCGGTATTTCCTCCTCGACGGCAGACATCAGGCCGTTCATGCCGATCGAGAACCCGCCGTCGCCACAGACCGCAATAGCCGCACGTTCGGGGTGAACCAGCTTGGCGGCGAGCGCCGCCGGGATTGCGTAACCCATGGCGCCTATGCCGGCACATTGCAGGAAGGTGACCGTTCCTTTCGTCTGGAAATAATGCATCATGAACAAGCGGTTCTCGCCGGCATCACAAGCGATCACGGCATTGTCCGGAACCACTTTCCCGAGTTCCCCGGCGATCCGCTGCGGCAGCACCGGTGTCGCGTCCGAGGTCAATTCCGGGGCATTGAAGTGGCCGTGCTCCTGACGGTCGGCCTGCAGCCGTGCGGCCCGCTGGTTGCGTGATTCGGCATCTATTCCGTCGGCCAGGCGGTCCGCCAGCGCATCCATCACCGTTCCAGCATCGCCGAGCAGCCCGATCTCTGCCGGGAAGGTCCACGACAGGTGCATCGGTTCGACGTCCACTTGAATGATCCGCTGGCGTTGCGGATCGATCAGTGCCGGGTTCTCGAAGGCGGTGTCGGTCGCGCCCAGCTTCGAGCCGACGACCAGCAGGACGTCCGCCTGTGCGATAACCGCGTTGGCCAGCCCGGTGCCAAAGTTGCCGTATACACCCAGGGCCCATTCGTCCGTCTCCGGCAGCAGGCCTTTGCCGGCGGCACTGGTGGCGACCGGTGCGCCGAGCGCCTGTGCCAGCCGCCTGAGGGCGTTGCCGGCCTGCGCCATCCGCACCCCGTTGCCGGCGATGATCACCGGGCGTTCGGCGTCGATCAGGCGCTCGGCGGCGCGCTCGGCGGCGGCGGCGTCCACCGTTGGGCGCGGCGCGGTGAGCAACCCGGGATCGGCGTACAACCTCGGTTTGCTGTCGGGCCCCACCGTGCCGGCCCAGCAGTCGGTGTGAAACAACACCGCGACCGGTCCCGGCTCGCCGGCGACTGCGTGCTTGAGCCCGATCTGCAAGCTGCGTACGGCGTGGCTCGGGCCATGGGCGACCAGGGTGCGTTTGGTCATCGATTCGAATGCCCGGCGCGCATCCCAGTTGCCATAGTCCCCGGCCCCGGCCTGGTAGGGTGCGTGCGGCGTGTACGGTGCAAAGTCCGTCAGGTCGGAGAGGATCAGCATGGGCGACGCGGCGAGGTGCGCTTCGAGCGCCCCGAAGTTGGCATTTACCGTGAACGCCGCCTGGCCGATAACTACACCGGGGCGCCCGGTGAGGCGTCCGTAGATCTCGGCCATCACCCCGGCCTTGGCTTCTTCGCGTACCAGGACGGTACGGATGGAGTCCTGATGATCGTACAACGCCTTGTAAATCGGCAGTGTCTCGCCGCCGGGCATGCCGAAGACCATGTCGATACCGGCGTGCTCGAGGACCCGCACCAACGCCTCGGCTGTCGGGACTTCGTCATCGACCAGCGGCAGGCCGGTTTGCTGATTCGTGTGATCGTTTTCGGTCATTGTTCTCTTTCCGTCGTTTTGCTTGAATGGCCTTGGTATTGTGCATCACGCCGCGCGCCCGGGGACATGCGGCCTCTCGACTGTTGGATTTGTCTATTCGACCCGGTTGTCAAGGATCACTTCCCGGCACTCTCGCGCAGAGAGTTCTATACCCCTGCACATCTGGATGACTTTCTTGCCATCCTCTGCCGTCAGTTTCGGTTGGGTCCCGGCCAGGACAGCGTCGACGAACTCGCTGCATCCAGCCTTAAAGCTCTCCGACCAATCCGTCGCCATGTCGGAGTAGTTCGTGGTGACGCCATCGCGATACATGACAACCGGGGGGCGCATCGAGCAGCATCGAGCTGCAGCGGTTCACCCATATGAACCCGCGGCTGCCGGTTATTTCGAACCACTCATCCTCGGGGACATGCGTTGATTGCATCAGTATGTCGTCGGACTGTACGACCTCGAAGCTGCCGTATTTGTCCGCGTCCTTGTATTTCCAGATCACGACAGCGGGGCTGTCGATTTTCCAACCGTGCTGAATGGTCTTATAGCTGATCCATGAAAAGACCTTTTCCACGTCACCCATGAAATAGAAGGCGAGTGCGAACACATGTGAACCGTAGTCGAGCATGACCCTGCCGCCGCCGCCCTGTTGCGGATCGAAGCGCCACGACCATCTTTCGTACGGCACCTCCCAGCCTTCCTTCGTTCCCATGATCGTCTTCATCCGGATCGACAGCGGCTCGCCGATGGCGCCGGAGTCCAATAGTTCCTTGGCTTTCATGACCGGCGGGAAATACTGGAAATTCTCGAACGTACGGAAGATTCGATCCGAGCGGTTTGCGGCGGCGATCAGGTCGTCACATTCCGCGATCGTCGTGGCCATCGGTTTTTGCATCGAGACGTGTTTGCCTGCTTCCAGGGCATCCAGGCCCATGCGCGCGTGCAAATGGTGCGGCGTGATAATCTCGACGGCATCGACATCGGCATCGGCCAGCAGATCGTGGTAGTCGGTGTATGCTTTCGCGGCGCCCCATTCTTCCGCCCGTTGTTCCACGCGCTCCCGGTTTACGTCGCAGACGGCATGAATCTCCGCGTTCGCGGCATTCGTGTGGGCCAGGGCGTGGCGCTGTGCGATGTTGCCAACGCCGATCAGGCCTATGCGTACTTTCTCCATTCCACTCTCCGTCTTACTTCTCGGCCGGCTCGTGATCGATAAAGAGCGACGTGAAGATAAATTGCCGAAACACGATCACAAGTCCGCTGCAGCATATTGGCCAGCACCCTTGAGCCCCCCGGCCCAGGGTTGGTCCACGGTCCAATTCACGTGCACACCGTGCCGTTGGGCGCCGTTACCCGGCTGGCGCCCGGCTTGATCAGCGGGACTGGCGCCGACCGCGGTCAACAAATCGATGCCGAAGGTCATCAATTCGTCGACCGTGGACAGGCGTGCCGGATGATGGTCCCCAGTTGCCTGCGGATGGTCGTCTTTCATCTCCTTTTCATCCATGACGCGGGTTCGTTGGGAACAAGCAATATATATACACGGCGCATCGTGTATAGTACCGCCCTGCAACAGCAATAAACCAACTGCAGGCAGGTGGGGATGACGGGTGGCGAGGCAGTAATCCGGTCTCTGGCCGACCATGATGTAAGCGTTGTGTTCGGCATTCCGGGGATTCACAATCTGGCGGTCTACGAAGCGCTGTGCGGCGCCCCCGGGATTCGTCTCATCGGCGCCCGTCACGAGCAGGGCGCCTCCTTCATGGCCGATGGTTACGCCCGGGCGGGCGGCCGGGCCGGTGTTTGCCTGTGCACCTCAGGACCCGCGGTGCTTAATGCCGCACCTGGATTGGGCACTGCCCTGAGCGATTCATCGCCGATACTGTGTGTTGCCAGCCAGATCCCGAGCGCCGGGATCGGACAGAACAAAGGTTACTTGCACGAGTGCCGGGATCAACTGGCCTGTCTTCGGCCAGTCACCAAATGGTGCGCCCGCGCTGACACGGTCGCCGAGATTCCGGGCATCATGCGCGAGGCGTTTGCACAAATGTTGAGCGGCCGCCGCGGTCCTGTCGCGGTCGAGATCCCGTGCGACATCATGGACGCTGCAGACGAAGTCGAGCCTGTGGAACCTGCCGTGTCGATGCGGGCGGAACCGCAACCGGAACAAGTTCAGCAGGCAGTCGACCTGCTCGCCACAGCCAGGCGCCCGGTGATCTGGGCTGGCGGCGGTGTGATCAGCAGCGATGCGGCCGACGAGCTGCTGGCGTTCGCTGAGCAACTGCAGGCGCCCGTCTTCACCACCGTGCTGGGCAAGGGCGCGATCGCCGGAGATCATCCACTTTGCGCCGGCTCCACGATCCAGCACCCGGCGGCTCGTGACTATGTGATCGGGTGTGATGTCATGGTCGCTGTCGGGACGCGATTCAACGAAGACGAATCGAGCGAATGGAGCGTGCGCTTGCCAGATTCGCTGGTCCACATCGACATCGACCCTGCCGAAATCAACCGCAACTATCCATGCACCGCCGGCGTCGTTGGCGATGCCCGGCAATGCCTGCGGCAGCTCACCGCGAAGCTGGCGCCGGTTGGCCGGCAGTCCGGCGGCCCGGACCGGATTGCCGAGACCGCCCGGCTGCGTCTGGCGATTCTGGAGGATTGCCGGGAGTTGGCGCCGGAGGGGGTGGAGCTTGTCGAAACCATCCAGGCGGCGCTGCCGCGTGATACCGTGCTGGTGAACGACCTGGCGGTCGGTGCCTACTGGTGCCGGCGACTGCTCGAACAGTACGAACCGCGCAGCAACGTCTATCCGTGGGGCTTCTGCACCCTGGGTTTCGGGGTGCCGGCCGCGATCGGTGCAAAGCTCGCACAGCCGTTGCGGCCGACCGTATTGCTTTCGGGTGACGGCGGCTTCCAGTTCAATCTCCAGGAATTGGCCGTCGCGGTGCAGTTCGACGTGCCGATCGTGATTGTGCTTTTCAACGACAGCGGCTACGGCGTGCTGGAACGGCAGCAGCAGATGCGATACGGTCGATCATTGGGTGCCGACCTGCAAAATCCGGATTTCGTGGCGTTGGCGGCAGCCTACGGCATCGAGGGGTGTCGCGTCGATTCGATCGCGGCGCTCGGGCCGGCGATTGGCGAAGCGATTGAATCCGGACAGATACGCTTGATCGAATTGCCGATGCGACTGCCGCCGCAGGTCATGGATTCGGCGACACGTGCAATGTTCCTGGCCGGCCTGAACGATTCGGAACAGTGAGGCCGGGCCAACCAACGCGGAAACAGTTGGCTGGGCCGGTGACCTTGAACGGGCAACAAGATTCCTGATCAGTCAAGTTCCGCCTTGACCACTTTGCCGGCGGGATTGCGCGGCAGCCGCTCGAGAAACACCATTTCGTGCGGCACCTGGTACGATGCCAGCCGCTTGCTGCAGTGGCGGCGCAGCTCCTGCACTTTCAGCTCGGCACCATCGGTTACGATGTAGGCCCGGATCAACTCGCCCAGGGATTGACGCACGCCGGTTGCCGGCACCCCCTTCACGGCGGCTTCGCGGACGCCTGCGTGGGTCATCAGCACGGCCTCGACCTCGGCGGCGTAGACGTTTTCGCCGCCGACGATGATCATCTCCTTCTTGCGGCCCTTGATGAAGAAGAATCCTTCCGCATCCACCGACGCCAGGTCGCCGGTCCGAAACCAGTGGCGCTGGTCGATTTCGACCAGCGCCTCGTCCAGGCGCCCGGGCTGATTGTAATATTCGGCGATCACATTTTCCCTGGCGAAGAGCAGTTCGCCGACGCCGTCCGGCGGCAAGGCCTGGAGATTCTCGTCGACCACGATCGCCTCGACAAACGGCAGCAGTGACCCGATCGAATCCGGGCGTGCGTCCGCGTCTTCGCCATACAGCACGTGCGTTGCCGAGGTGGTCTCGGTCAACCCG
>JASLZG010000012.1:4518-32473 GCA_030754995.1 Lentisphaeria bacterium | reverse complement strand
CTGCCATGAAAAAGATCTTAACCGCAATCACAGTAATAGGCGCCCTGGCGCTGGCAATCCCGGCAAGTGGATTCAACGTCACGATCACAACCCCGCAAAGCAACACCCCGTGGGTGATAAATGATACGGTCAATGGCGGCTATGCACCGTCACCATGGGACCCTTGGAAATACGAAACAAGCAAGACCGCCGATGTGCCAGCCAGTTCATACGCGTTCTCAGGGCAGTGGGCTCATTTTCCCAATGCGTTGACCTTCGACGTTGACGGCAGCGGCTTGGTCCAGAACATTCAGCCAGCGTGGGGCGGCAACGGCGAAGGCACCAACCATTTGACGATCACACCGGCTGAAGTTCATTACGGCGTCTCAGGTGGCGGAACTAATTTGACGGGTCAAGTGCACAAATGGCCGGGCGGTGTCACGATGGGCGGATGGGTTGGAAACGGCGATCACGTCGCTACAGGTCAGTGGCCACACGCTACGAACCCGCCGGGCGCGCTTTGGCGGCACTATCAAGCGCCGGGCAACCATGGTGACGTCTTCTACATCGGCTTCAGCATGAACGCGGACGGAAAAATCCACTCTCCTTTTCCGTCGACTCCCGGTACCTTTACAGTAGACGGCACTACCGGCCGGGCTGAAATCGACACCGCAGGGACAGCTGTCCCGGTCGGCTCGGCATACGTGATGACCGCCCCGGAGCTCGCCGAGGATCAAGCGGCGATCTCTTACACTTCCTATCTGATCGCGGAGCTGGAGGCAACGCTCGCGGCCGTCCAGCTGGAACCCGGCCCGCAGGGACCACAGGGTGACGCCGGTGCAACCGGTGCAACCGGTGACACCGGTGCAACCGGTGACGCCGGTGCAACCGGTGGCCAGGGCCCGCAGGGTAAGCAGGGCGATACCGGCGCCGCCGCCCCGTGTGTCAACTGTGAGACGCTCTCCGTTGCCACCTTCGATCTCGCCTGCGCACTGCTGCTGGCCAATGCGCCGTCCACGGTCAGCGATTTCCAGAACTCCGTCGACGCCATCGCCACGGTCGCGATCGCCGGTTCCGGCGGCAACATCTGCGACCCGATCCCGGGCGGTTTCGGAACCTGCATGGAATACATCAACGACCAGGTCCAGGCCGTCTACGACAGCTGTTCCACTCCGTAAGGGGCCTTATACCGCACAACTCAAAAAGCCCGGAGATCGCAACGATCTCCGGGCTTTTTTTTTGCGTACAGACACCCACGCCTAATTATTCCTCGCCATCCCTTCCCGGCAGTGCAACTTCATTCAACGAAGGGCAGCCGTTAAGAGGGTAATAAAAAAAGCCGGTTGTATTCGCGAAAATGTTTGCGAAGAGTATCGTAGGCGGCTGCCGTGACGAGCCGGAACCCCATGCACAACCGAGGGTACACCCGTTGATTATCCGCCAGGCCAAAGCGCATCGCTATTGGATTACAATGTCGATCATCATCCTGCTCGGCCTGTTTTTCAGCCTGCGTCACGGCTGTCGGGATCCGGAATCTGCGGCAAATCCCACTGCCGTGGCGGCGGCAACCACCAGCCCGGGCGAACCCGAGAGGATCACCGCCACCATCGACGGCCGGCCGATCGACTCGCTCTTCATCGACGATCCCGCCACCGACGGCTGGCACACGGAGGTGTTCAACAAGGCGGCAAAAGCGCAATTAAAGAAAGTGGGCAGCCTGCTCGTGCAGTCCCATTCCATCGACCCGGCCCGGCTCGCGCCCCTGCTGACAAACAAGTTTTCCTGCAGCGGCCTTCGGCCCGCGAATGTGCAGGAACTCTATGGCGACGAAGTCCTGACGGTTGTTGCCGCCGAGGATCCGCAGGATCCGGCAAAAGGCCTCGGCCCCCATCACGGGGCCGCCGGGCTTGCCGCGGCCCTTGGCCGGCTCCGGGAGCCGTTCGCCGGGGCCGGGGAACTGCAGTTCGCTATCAAGATCTTCCGGGTCGAGGAGGCCCCTGACCGGATCACCACGCGGCAGCATGTGGCGATCTGGACCCGGGGCTCGGCGGTTTTATGCACCTGGGAAAGCGTCTGGCAGACCAGTACCCCGCCGCGTCTGCACACCATCGGCCTGGTCGATTACCGGGAGACGGTTCTGCGAACTCCGCAAACGCCGCTGTTCGCAGACTGTACCGAGGCAGCGATCGGCGGCAATGACATTTTCCGGGAACAGGTGATGCACGGCACCTTTCATTGGATCGGCCGGCTCGAGCGGGCCCATGGCCAGCATATTGCCGGCTACTCCGGCCTGGCAATCGGCGACGCCAACGGCGACGGCCTGGACGACCTGTACCTCTGCGAGGCCGGCGGGCTGCCCAATCGCCTCTTCTTCCAGAACCCGGATTCCACCGCCACCGACCGCTCGAGCGAGGCGGGCGTCAATTTCGCCGATACAACCGTCTCCGCCCTGTTCGTCGACCTCGACAACGACACCGACCAGGACCTGGTGATCGGCACGCGCGCCGGGGTGGTTATCCTCGCCAATGACGGCACGGGACATTTCGAGCAGGCTTCGCACGTCACCAGCGCCGGGATGGCCTTTGCCCTTTGCGCGGCCGACTACGACGAGGACGGCGACCTCGACCTCTTTGCCGGCCGCTACAACCGCAACGCCGCCGAATCGGATCGCGCCGCCCTGCCGATTCCTTATTACGACGCCAATAACGGCGCCAGAAACTTCCTGCTGCGCAACGACGGCGACTTCGAATTCACCGACGTCACTGTCGAGACCGGGCTGGATGCCAACAACAGCCGTTTCACCTTCGCCGCCGCCTGGGAGGATTATGACAATGACGGCGATCAGGATCTCTACCTGGCCAACGATTTCGGCCGCAACTGCCTGTATCGCAACGACGGCGGCAGGTTTGTCGATGTCGCCGCAACGGCGGACGTCGAGGACATCGCCTCCGGCATGTCGGTCACCTGGGGCGACTACAACCGCGACGGACTGATGGACGTTTACATCAGCAACATGTACTCGAACGCCGGCAACCGGATCGTTCCCCAGGATAAATTCAGACGCAACCTGTCCCCTTTCGCCCTCAACTCCTTCCACCGCCTGGCGCGGGGCAACACCCTCTTTGCCAACAACGGCGACAGCACCTTTACCGACGTGAGTGTCGATGCCGGGGTGACGATGGGGCGGTGGGCATGGTCCTCTCTATTCTGCGACCTCAACAACAACGGCTGGGACGATATCCTGGTGACCAACGGCAACCTGTCCGCTCCCAACACGAAGGATTTGTGAAGTTTTTTTTGGCGGCAGGTCGTGTCGCAAGTGCCAAACCGCGCGGGGGATGAAGAGGCCTACCGGTCAGTTAATTTCGAGATCTTGCGCATGCAGGAGGAGGGCCTCTCGATGAGCGGCTACGAACGGCACTGCGTCTTCCTCAACATGCAGGATGGCCGGTTCGCGGACATTTCCCAGGTCAGCGGCCTTGATTTTCCCGATGACGGCCGCGGTGCCGCCTGCGTCGACTGGGATCACGACGGGGACGTCGATTTCTGGCTGCGCAATCGCACGGCGCCACAACTCCGGTACATGCGCAACGACGTGCCTACGGGTAACCACTTCCTGGCGATTCGCCTGGAAGGTAGGACGTGTAATCGGGACGCCATCGGCGCCCGGGTCAAGGTCCAGCTCGATGGCACCGCGGCGAAACCTTTGATCCGGACCCTGCGCGCCGGCGAGGGTTTTCTCGCCCAATCCAGCAAGTGGCTGCACTTTGGGCTGGGCCGCAGTACCTCGATCGAGAAGGTGACTGTCCGCTGGCCCGGCGGCGAGGTCGAGACGTTCACCGGCCTGCAGCCCGACCATCAGTACCATCTTACCCAGGGCACCGGCGAAGCCCGTCGGTGGACGCGCCCGCCCGGGGCGACGCCCCTGGCGCCCACTATCCTTGCCGGCAAGCCGCCGACCAGCGCGGGGCGCACCTTTCTGGCGGCCG
This sequence comes from Lentisphaeria bacterium, assembly GCA_030754995.1. Lineage (GTDB taxonomy): Bacteria > Verrucomicrobiota > Lentisphaeria > JABSQK01 > CAJWLW01 > CAJWLW01. The sequence continues at coordinate 28,505 of JASLZG010000012.1, read as the reverse complement.
GACCGCTGCTGCCCCATATCAGCTACCGGGATCGGGAAGGTGCGCAACGGTCTCTGAACCTGTCCAGCAAGGGCCCGACGCTGGTCAACCTCTGGGCCAGCTGGTGCGCCCCCTGCCACCGCGAATTCAAGCAGTGGACCCGGCACCAGCAGCAGCTGAAAAACACCGGGCTGAACATCATCGCCCTGGGCGTCGACAGCGTTGATGAAAGAAAGCAGGCCGAGGCGGGGGCTGCCTGGCGCTTGCTCGACAAGCTGCAGTTCCCCTTCGAGGCGGGCCTGGTCGATGGCGCGTCGCTGGACGGCCTGCAGACAGTCAACGACCATATCTTCGCGCGCGTCGTGCCACTGGCGGTGCCGACCAGCTTCCTGGTCGATGACAAAGGACGGATCATGGCGGTTTATCGCGGCACGGTCGATGTCGACACGTTGCTGGAGGATGTCAAACTGCTCGGCAGCGACGTACGGCAGCGCCGGACGCTGTCCGTTCCGTTCGAAGCCCGCTGGCTCGAGTCGCCGCAGCACATGAGCATGGAGCACCTGGCACAGCTTTTCCTGCTGCGATCGGAGCTTGCTGAGAATAGACAGAGGACTTTCGACAATGCCGCTCTCTATCTCCGCGATGCCGCCGAGCATCAGCGGGGCGGGGCGGATGTCTACGGACAGCTCGCCGGTATTCTGCGGTACCAGGAAAAGAATGAGGAGGCCACGGCGGCACTGAGAAAAGCTGTCGAGCTCGCACCGGATGTCTACAAGTGGCGCATAGAACTGGCGGAGGCCCTGGTTGGTTCCGAACAATTTGCCCAGACAGCACAGCACTGCAATGAGGCGCTTCGGATCAATCCCGGGTCGTCCCGCGCACACGCCCTGCTGGGCAATTCACTGGTCTATCTGCAACAGCCGGACCGGGCCCACCGGCACTTTCTCGAAGCGGTGCGGCTTTCACCCGAGAACCCCGAATGGCAGCGCCTTCTCGGGGCCTTACTCAACCAAAAGCGTGATCCTGCCGCGATCGTCCACCTGAAAAAGTCGATCGAACTGCGACCGGACAACGCCCATACCCGGATGAACCTGGGCGACGCCTTCTTCATCGGGAATATGCCGAACGACGGGATTGCCCAGTACCAGAAGGCAATCGAACTGGCGACTGCAGAGGGAAATGTAAAGCTGGCCGATTACCTTCGCGGGCGCCTGCAACAACAGTAGGCAGTCGGCCTCTCACCTCACGACGGTGAACTGTCCGGTGCGGCCAGGCGTTCGTATTGCGCAGCGCTGCGAATCCCTTTTATCCCACCTCGGGCCCCGCGATGGCGAACTGCATCCGCGGAACACCCGGGTGCTTCAGCTTGCCCTTGCACATGCGGATGAACGGACGCTGCAGCTGAAAGCCGAGTTCCGCTAAAACCCCGTTGAACGCCACCTGCCTGTCGAGGCTGTCGATGATCACATCCTGCCCCCGGCATTGTGCGAGGGCTTGATGGAGCAGCGCCATGGCAACGGCTGGCGAATCGGCTACCAGCGGGCCGATCTGCGTAAAGTTTTCCCCTGCCCTGCCCAGGCAAAACCCGATGATCGCCTTGCCGTCCATCGCCACGTAACCCAGTTCCGGGGCCATCGACTGCAGCGATTTCAGCACCGACTTCCGCCCGGCCCCGAATATTTGCGCGTCATACGTCGCTACGGCGTTGATTGATCGTGCCGTAAGCGGCTTGGTTCGCAACGCCGCAGCCGGCGGTACGGCCGCGAAGTTCCGGCACTCGTAGCGGGCCAGTCGAGACTCCTCCCGAAACCCCAGTGCATCGTAGAGTTTTTCGCCGGCCGGCGTTGCGTCGAGCCGAACCGGCCCGAACGCCCCGGCGTAATCGACCGCAGCCGTCAACAGCGCCGTGCCCACACCGCACCGGCGGCTGGCCGGATCGACAAGCACCATGCCGATCCATGAAAAGTGATCCTGGTAGGTCACCGTCGTGACCGTGCCGGCCGCCGTGCCATTGTGAAGTGCGACGAAATTTCCGCCGCCGGATGCGGCCAGCAGCATTCGCCAGTCACCCTCGAGCTGGTTCCAGTGAGCCAGGCGCTTCAAGCGCATGCCGAGGGGAATGTCCGCTTCGGTCATCGACCGCAAGGCAACAGGTCCCGGGCCGCCGTAGCGCCGATCCTCTGACAGGCGGTCGAGTTGCCTGTTGATATGCGGCAGCAGGCCCGCCTTCATCCCCGCCAGCCACTTTCTGCCCTTGGCGGCACTGGCCTTCGTCGGGTATCCCCACACTCCCGAGCCACTCATCCGGCCGATCCCGAACGTGTTCAGGTCGCCTTGACCGAACGGCGGTTCCGCCGTGTACGGATCCTCGTCGACAGCGTTTTTCTTCACCAGCGACGGAAAGAGGTGGAGCATCAGGCTGGTCTCGAACTCGCCCCCGTGGATCTCTTCGGTGGCAGGAGAAATTAACTCCCAGGAATTGACCAGCAGAAACTTGATGCGCCGGTCTTTGCGGTTGATGTCGCGGATCGCCGGAGCCAATGAAAAGTTGCCGCCGTGAAAGTTGACGACGATGCAGGTGTGAAAATTCTGGGCTTCCAGCTCATCGGCCCAATTGCGGACGAGCTGCATCAGCAACTCCGGCGTCAGGCTGAAGGAACCGCGAAACCCGGTGTGCTCCAGGCTGGTGCCGACGGCCTGCAGCGGCAGCAGGCAGGCCCCCAGCCCGGCAGCGGCATATTCGGCAAAATATTGCGCCAGCAGGCCGTCCGTATTAACCGGCAGATGCGGTCCGTGTTGCTCAAAAGCACCGACCGGCCATACCGCAATACCGCTTTCGTTCAGTTGCCAGGCAGCCGCAGGACTTTCCCCGTCTGCAAGTGCATTCGATCGCGCCATTGTAGGGTTCCATTCAGTTGAAGGCGGGTGTCGATCTTCTCCCGGCCCGTCCGTTGCGTTTCACCAGTCCGCCCACTGCATCTTACTGCAGTTTCACTTGACCTTCCATGAGTTGCGAATACCGTAACTATACTGCCAACCCAACTGGATACATATCTGTGCAGTGCCTGAATAAAGGCCCCGTGCAGCGGGTTTTTTGCAGCCACCATTCATCCAACAGCAAACAGGAAAGCATACAACATGGCCAAACAACCCTTCGACGACGTCTCAGGCAAAGTCGCAGTGATTACCGGAGCCGCCAGGGGACTCGGGCAAGGAGACGTTCGATGCCATTAAAGAGAACCATCCGGAAAACGACGGCTATGCCAAGGAAGTCGATGTAAGTGATGAAGCCGCGGTCAGCGACTTGATTGCCGGCGCCGTCGAGAAGTTCGGCCGGCTCGACATCATGGTGAACAACGCCGGCATGCATCTGCAAGAAGGCCCCGTGGCCGACATGGATATCGAGATCATCGACCGGATTTTCGCCGTCAATTTCAAGGGCATCTTCTTCGGGTGCAAATACGCCTCGCGCCAAATGCGGGAACAAAAGCACGGCGCCATCATCAACCTGGGCTCCTACGGCGGCAAACTCGGGTTTCCCGGATATGCGGCCTACTGTTCCTCGAAGGGTGCGGTTCATACGCTGACCATCTCCCTGGCCCGCGAAATGGCCCAGTACAACGTCACCGTCAACGCCCTGTGCCCCGGCCTGGCGGCCACCGAAATGCACTGGAGCTTTATGCGCAACGAAGCGGAGGAACGGGGCATGACGTTCGATCAACTGAAGGACGAGGAACTGGAAACAATCCCCCTCGGCCGGTACGCGGAAGGACGGGACATGGCCGGCACAATCATCTGGCTGTCGTCCGGTGCCGGCTCGTATATGACCGGGGGACTGCTGAATCTCAACGGCGGATTGTATTTTGCCTAAGCGCCCCAATTCAAAAGCAAGGAGACTGGTATCATGACCCTGGGATTAATGGCCAAGGATTGCGAAATCCGCATCGACTACGACAAGCTCCGCAAAGATCGGGTTCGCAAGACCAACGAACAGATGGTCAAGGAAGGGATTGCGACGCTCCTGGTGTTCGACCAGGACTGGATTCGCTACATCACCAGCACCAAGGTCAACGACTGGGCCAACAACAAGCTGCTGCGCAGCGCCCTGATGGTGGCCGGCGAGGAGCCCATTCTCTACGAGCTTGGCAGCGCCATCGCCGCCAAGAAGAAACTCTGCCCGTGGATCGCCGACCGCATGTTCCCCTCGATCGGCACCTGGCGGGGCGCCTTCCCACGGGCCGTAGGCGAGGAGAATGCCAAGAAGTTTGCCAGCATGGTCAAGGACCACCTCACCCAGTACGGCGTGCAGAATGAGCCGGTGGGCATCGACCTGTCCGAGATCCTGATCATCCGGGCGCTGGAAGACGAGGGGATCAAGGTGGTTGACGGCCAGCAATGCCTGCTCGAGGCCTCGAAGATCAAGACGGAGGAGGAGGTGGAGTTGATCGAGACATCCATTTCCATCGTCGAGGCGGCGTTTTGGGAAGTCGTCAACCGGGCGGCGCCGGGCGTTCGGGAAAGCGACATCGCCGGGTTCATGCGCGAGACCATGTATCGGCTCGGCTCCGAGGAACTGCAGAATATCAACGTCATCTCCGGCAACCGGGCCTACCCGCATCCGCACGACTGGTCGGATCGCATGCTGCGCATGGGCGACATGCTTTTCATCGACGTGGTCAGCGTCTTCAACGGCTACAAGACATGCTACTACCAGACATTTGTGATCGGCAAGCCCTCCAGCCTGCAGCTCGACGTATACCAGAAATCCTATGACTGGCTGTTTGATGCCGTTGCCATGGTGAAGCCCGGTGTGAGCACCGCGGAAATTGCCGAAATTTGGCCGTCCTATAAAGAGATGGGGCTGTCCAGCGAGGCCGAGGCCTTCGCCCTGCAGGTGGCTCACGGGATCGGCATCACGCACTGGGGCAAACCGGTGATCAGCCGTTTTTTCTCCTTCGACAACCCCGAGGTGATCGAGGAGAACATGGTCATGGCCTTCGAAACATACTGCGGCGAAGGAAACGATGCAGCGCGAATCGAGGAGCAATTTGTCGTTACCAAGGACGGCATGCGGCAATTGAGCAAATTCCCGTCCGCCAACCTGATCTCATGCCCATGCGTCGGCGCCCTGCTGCCCTGAGTGATGCCTGAGCGAAAAAGAGGGCAAAAACAGTGATCAAATTGAGCGACGACATAAAGTCGTTAGCCGATTGGTGCCAGCTCGGCTTTGTGGCACCGGACGCCAAGACAATGATGGATCGCCTGGTGGCCATTGGCTTCGGCCCGTTCAAGGTCTATAACGTCGAAAGTCGCAATTGGGAAGGGGTCAATTACCGGGGCGCTGCCGCGGAGGATTATGCCCTCGAGGTATGCATGGCGGATTTGGGTGCCTGGGATGTGGAAATCATCGTTCCACTGCCGGGAAGCGGCAGGACCATCTATACCGAGTATCTGGACAAACAACCCGAGGGCGGCCTTCATCACCTGGGCACCTACCTGCCACCCGACGAATACGCGGCATCCTACAACTACCTTGAAGGGCTTGGCTATGCCCAGATCCAGGGCGGGCCAATCCTCGGAAACGACCGCAACGGACAGTTTGACTATTTCGAGTCAGGCCACGAATACGGGATTCTTCTGGAACTCCTCGACATGCCGGAAGTTTATGGGAACCCCGATTATGAATATCCTGAATAGCTGCCATGGCAAAACCAATCATGATGCCGGACTTGGCCGCCACGGTCGACACGATCACGTTGATCGAGTGGAAAGTAAAACCGGGCGACACGGTGCATCGCGGCCAGGCGCTGGCTGACATTGAAACCGACAAGGCGGTGACGGAGCTCGAGTCGGTCGCCGAGGGAACCGTGTTGAAACTGCTGGCAGAAGACGGCGAAGAGATAGAGATCGGCGCGGTGATCGCCTATGTCGGGGCGGCCGGAGAACCGCTGCCGGACACCGTGACACCGGCCGACACCCCGGCCGAACAACCAGTGCCGGACAGGGAGATACCGGCCGCCCCCGGGAGACCGGCGGCAGACGCACCGCGCGTATCGCCCCTGATCCGCAATCTCGCGAAAAAAATGGCGGTTGACCTGGCGCAGATAAAGGGAACTGGAAACCATGGCATGATCACCCGCCAGGATGTGCTTGACGCCGCGAATTCAGAACCTTGAACCTTGAACCTTGAACCTGAACCCTGAACTCCCACATGCCATATTCGACCGCTGACCTGCTCGAATTCCATCGCCGGATGCTGCTCATCCGGAAGGTGGAAGAGCGCCTGAGTCAACTTTTTCTGGAAGGCACCATTCCGGGCACACTGCACCAGTCGCTCGGCCAGGAGGCAGTGGCTGTCGGCGTCTGTAGCGCCTTGCGTGAGACCGACGTCATTACCAGCACCCACCGGCCCCATGGCCATGCCCTGGCCAAGGGCGTCTCCCTGCCCTCGTTCATCGCCGAATTGCTCGGCAAAAGTTCCGGCTGCTGCAAAGGACGAGGCGGCTCGATGCATGTCGGTGACATCACCAAGGGCATGCTGCCATCCATCGCCATCGTCGGCGGCGGCATCCCCATCGCCACGGGCGTGGCGCTGGCCTTCAAGAGGCGCCGGGAAGACCACGTCGCCGTGTCGTTCAGCGGCGACGGCAGCGTCGCCGAGGGCATCTTCCACGAAGCTGTCAACATGGGCGCAATCTGGGATTTGCCGGTTCTCTACGTCATCGAGAACAACCGGTACGCCGCTTCCACACACTATTCCCGCAACACCAAGCTGGAGCAGTTGTCCGGGCTGTCGGCCGCCTACGGGATTCCGGGCGTCACGATCGACGGCAACGACGTGCTCGAGGTGTATGAAACGGCTCAAACCGCCGTCGAACGAGCCCGCGCCGGCCAGGGCCCGACCATCATCGAGGCGATGACCTACCGCATTACCGGCCATAACCGGCGGGACCCGTGCAACTACATGCCGGAGGACGAACGCGACCAGGCGCTGGAGCAGGAACCGGTGAAACGATTTGAAGAGGTTCTGCTGCGCGACGGCCACGCCGAGGCATCGCTGCTGGCAGCAATGCAGACGGAACTGGAAAGCGAAATCGAAGCGGTCATCGAGACTGCCCTGGCAGCGCCGGCCCCCGATCCGGAAGAAGCGTTTCGATATGTCTACGCGGAGCCGGTGGAATCATGAAAAAACTCGCCATAGCACCGGCGCTGCGCGACGGACTGATCGAGGAAATGCGCCGCGACAAGAACGTTTTTTGCATGGGCGAGGACATCTCCATACCCGGTGGCTGGGGCGGCGTTTTCACCGTCACCCTCGGGCTGGAAGAGGAATTTCGAGATCAGCTCATCGACACCCCGATCGCCGAGGCAGGGAGTATCGGTCTCGGCATCGGTGCGGCGCTGGCAGGTTTGCGCCCTGTCCTGGACATGCAGTACAGCGATTTTCTCTTTCTGGCGATGGACCAGATTATCAATCACGCCGCCAAACTCCGCTACATGTCGGGTGGCACGCTTTCCGTGCCGCTGCTTATTCGGGCGCCGGTCGGCGCCACCGGCAGGGGGGCCCAGCATGCCCAGAACATGGAACGTTTTTTCACTGGCGTCCCCGGCCTCAAGGTCCTCTGTCCCGCCACCGCCTATGATGCCAAGGGGCTGCTGAAGGCCGCGATCCGCGATGACAACCCGGTCGTCATGTTTGAACACAAGCTTTTGTACGGGTCGAAAGGAATCGGCGCCGCAACCGGTGAGGTCGATGCCTCCAGTGAGATTCCCGACGAGGATTTCATCGTGCCGATCGGCAAGGGAATCATTCGCCGGCCGGGCGGTGACGTCACCATTGTCGCCACCTTGCTGATGATGCATTTGGCGCTCGCGGCAGCCCGGGAACTAGCCAGCCAGGGGATCGAGGCCGAGGTTATCGATCCGCGTACGCTCGCCCCGTTTGATTGGCCGTTGCTCGAGCAGTCGGTGGAAAAAACGTCGCGCCTGATCATTGTCGAGGAAGGCCCGAAAACCGGCGGCTGGGGCGCCGAAGTCGCCGCCAGCCTCGGCGAACGGATGATGGAATGTTTGACCGCACCGATACAACGTGTCGCTTCGCCCGATATCCCCGTCCCGTTCGCCCCGGAACTCGAGAATGCCTATCGCCCGAACGTCCGCCAAATTATCCAGGCTGCCGAGAGCCTGGTCGCCCTCGGCTGACGAACCCGCGGCCGGACGAACCCCGGTGCTCCAGGCACAACCGGTGCGGCTCAATAATAGTGGCCGCAGAATCAACCCAGGAGAAGCCACACCCCGCTGACCGCCGCGAGCACCAGCACCGTGTGATCGAAAATCCGCCGCGGGATATAAGGCATCAGCCACCAGCCCAGCAAGGCACCGCCAATGATCCCCGGCACGACACAGGCATTGAACCGCAACGTCTCAAAGGTGATCTCCCCGGCAAAGACGTACAGCGGCACCTTCATGCAGTTGACCGTGAAGTAATACCAGGATCCCGTACCGATGAACTTCTCCTTCGAAAACCTTATCGCCAGCAGGTAGATGCTCATGATCGGCCCTGCCAAGTTGCCGACGGTCGTGGCAAAACCCGCAGCGCCGCCCAGGCCCCAGCCAACGGCCGGGTGATTCGAGACATCCTCCATCTTGAGCTTCGACGTGACCACCTGCAGCACGACCAGCAACAGGATCAATATCCCGAGCAGCGGCCGCAGCGTCGGACTGTTGATGTGCAAAAAAACGAAACCGCCGATGACCATCCCGATGAGGATGCCCGGGAGCAACCGCCACAGCGTCGACCAGTCCGCATGCCGCCGGTAACGAATCAGCGACATGATGTCGCCGCAGATGCATATCGGCGTAATGACACCGACCGCCGCCTTGGCGTCGAAAAGGAGAATCAGCAGCGGCACTGCGATCACCCCCAGCCCCGGCATCCCGGACTTCGAGAAACCCACTATTGCCCCAACCAGCAGACCGATAGTCCAGAACCGATAGTCCATCACCCCACCTTGCCGGACAATCCGGGCCGCGTCGAACCGCTCGGCACAACCGTCTCGTCGGCGGCGCGAGGCGGAAAGGTCAGCGGCTGGACCGCCGTCCCCAGGCGCGTCCGGCATTTGCCGGCCATCAGCAACAGGCCGCCTATTTCAATTGCCAGTGCATCGTTCATATGCGGCTGGAAGTATGGCAACAGATACAGGAAAAAGCAACATGGCGCACCGTCCTTTCAACCATGCAGCCGTATCCGCATCACCCAGCACGGCGCCTTCGGCACGGCGAAGGTGAACGGCAACAGTTCCAGGGGATCGCAGTGACTGACACCAATAACGTGGCAACGGAATGGGGCCGGGGAATTGCCCGATCCGGGATTGGAAAGATTTCTGAAATTCCCCTGCCAAAATTCCATTACCTTCTGCCAATTCTGAATTATTGTACCACTTATGGCAATCCAACCGGTTGAGGCCTGGCATGAGCAAGAAACGTGTTGTCTGCACCGCGTCGATCGATGACGAGGCAGTCGAGATTCTCAGTCAACAGCTTACCTGTGAACTGCTGCCCGACACCAGCGTGGAAACCCTGATGAATGCCCTTGACGACACCGTCGCCATCGTCTGCCGCGGCGAGGGCAAGGTGCCGGCTGAAATCATTGACGCAGCCACCGACCTGCGGGTTATCGGGCGCCCCGGCGCCGGCTATGATTCCGTCGACGTCGAGGCCGCAACGCGCCGCGCCATTCCGGTAGTGCTGGCGCCGGTCGGCGGGTTCGCGGTCGCCGAGGGCGCCGTGGCCATGCTGTTGACCCTCATCAAGAACCTGCCACAGGCCGACGAATGGGTCAAGACCGGCCAGTGGAGCCAACGCTACTGCACGCCGTGCGGCGACCTCACCGGTCACACTTTGGGCATCGTCGGGTTCGGCCGCATCGGTCAGCACCTGGCCAGGCTCGTGCAGCCGTTCGATCTCCGGACCGTGGCCTATGACACCCAGGTGCCAGCCGACGCCATGGCGGAGCTGGGCGTCGAGAAGGTCGACCTGGAGACGCTGCTGGCGCAGTCCGACTATGTCTCGCTGCACGTACCGCTGCTCGCCGAGACGAAAGGATTGATCACGGCCGCGCGGCTGGCTCAAATGAAGCGCGGCGCGATCCTGATCAACACCAGCCGCGGCGGCGTTGTCGAAAGTCTCGACGTCATCGCCGCGGCGCTGTCCTCCGGCCAGCTCGGAGGGGTCGGGTTCGATGTCTTTCCCGACGAACCACCGGACCACAAACACCCGCTGTTCCGCCACGAGCGCTGCCTGTGCGCGCCGCACTACATCGGCCTCAGCACGCTGGCGTGGAGCCGAATCTGCTGTACCATGGCGGCAGGCATGAACGCTGTGCTGCGTGGTGAAAAACCGGAATTCTGTATCAACCCGCAGGTGCTGTGACGGTTCCTGCCGCACCCCTTGCCCCACTCCCAAAACCTTGACCCCACACATACCCTCAACCGGCGCCGGGGACGAACCATGAAGGGAAAAAGGAAGCCGACAAGATGAGCACCAACTCCAACATACGCATTGGCATCGTCGCCGCCAAGTGGCACACCGAACTCATCGACACGATGATCAAGACCGCCACCGCCGAAGCCACCGCCGCCGGTGCGGAGATCGCAGAATGCGTACGCGTACCCGGATCCTACGAGATGCCGCTGGCTGCCGATGTGCTACTGGAGAAAAACGAGATCGACGCGGTCGTCGTGCTTTCCTGCATCTTTCGCGGCGAGACCCTGCATGGCGAAGTCATGGGGCACGTCGTGCACCACGCCCTGGTGAACCTGCAGCTGGTGCATCGAAAACCCATCGGCATGGGCATCATCGGCCGCGGCGCCAGCAAGGAACAAATGATGGCGCGCAAGGACGAGTACGCCGGCGACGCGGTCAAGGTCGCGCTCGACATGCACGCCGTCCTTGCCGACGCCCGGGACGAAAACCGCTAGGCGCCTGCCGGCCTTGACAGCGCCGGCAAGCGATCCGCAACCTCCCGGGGCTGGACCGGCAGCAATGCCCTGCCACTTCGGCAACAGGCTTGCCTCCTGCATTGAATGTTGGTGGGATTACCCGATAGTAAGCCCTGGGACTCCCTCCCCTCCTCAACACTGAAAACCCACTGCCCCCTTACTGGCCATGGCCGATCGACCTACAGCAATCATCACCGGCGCTTCCCAGGGAATTGGTGCGGAGACCGCCCGCGAATTCGGACGACGCGGCTACGCCGTCACCGTCACCGCACGCACGCGGGACAAGCTCGAAACTGTTGCCGATGACATCCGCGCCGCCGGCGGCGAGGCACTGGTGCACGCCGGCGACCTCTGTGACCTGGAATTTGCGGAGTCCGCAATCGACGCAACCATCAAGGAGTTTGACCGCATCGACGTACTGGTGAACAACGCCGCCTGGCGTGACATCGTCACGATGCGCAACATCACCAAGGAATCCTGGGAGCGCACGCTGCGCATCGCCTTGACGACGCCGGCGTTCATGGCGCGCTGGGCCGCGGTGCAAATGGAAAAGCAGGGCAGCGGGGTAATCATCAACATCTCAAGCACGATGTCGGAGCGAGCCGGCGGCATGAGCCCGGCCTACGAGGCCTGCAAGGGCGGGCTCAATTCCCTTACCTACGAGCTCGCGGCACTGTACGGGCCAACCGGCATCCGTGTCGTCGGCGTCAATCCCGGCGCGATCGATACAGAAATGTCGAACGATTACACCAACGACGAAAATACCGCCGAGATTCATTCGACGATGTGCGGCATGACGCCGCTGCGGCGCTTTGGGCAACCGGTGGAGATGGCCCGGACGATCGCCTGGGTTGCCAGTGACGAGGCTTCCTTCATCAGCGGCACCTGTATCGTTGCCGACGGCGGCATCCAGACGCAACTGCATCCGTCAAGCGTGCAACATCTGACGTTTCCCGATGAATTCGCCCGGTGAATCCGGACTCGGGGCAGAGCCGTTTAGGTTCTCGGCATTGCGGCATACCAATACACCCTGGCATCGCCACCGTCCACGCCAGCGATTTCGAAAACGGCCCGGAAACAGTCGATCGCACGGTCGGGTTAGCCGGCACATGGCACCTGCAATGAACATTCCTACAGACTTCCAACGTGACTGTATGACACTCCGCTCGATCGCCGACGAGGTCTCGGCGCTCACCGGGCAGATGGCCCGGGCCCAGGCCGAGATGGGCGCTCGCGAACGGGGCTATTTCCTGCCCGACGAAGATGACCGGGTTCGCCGCATTCTACTGGCCTATCGGAACTATCGCATCGCTCTTTTCGAGATCATTCACCGCTACCGGGAACTCGACGAATTCGACCAGGCTGAAGAGCAGAACCTGGCCTTCCTGCTGGCCTTCGGCAGTGCCGTCATGTTGTTCAACTGGTCATCACTGCTGGTCGACACCTACCGGGACATTCCCCACATCCGCGCCAAGCTGAACGAAGCCGATGCCCGCTTCGGGATGCCCGCGAACCTGTTCGAAGATATCTGCGACTCACTCAGCAACGCCGACAACCTGGTGCAACTGCGCGACGCCGCGGACACCTTCGCAGGCCATGACGACTGGCAGACGAGCGCCGCCGTAAATGGAGATTTCGCGTGGCTGACGGACGAGATCGCACGACAATACGAGCAAGTCCGCCGGTCCCATGTCGATATCTTCCGCGGCCACCTGGGGCGGCGCCTGCAGAATCTTCAGGGCAAGGCAAAACAGCCGCTGCGCGACGCCGGCTACATGATCCGTTCATGGACCATGGATGTGTTCGGCAACACCTGGCTGACCTTGGCGGACTATCCAACCGTGCCCGAACCGCATATTGACTCCTTTCTCGACCTCATGCAGCCGGGAGATTTTTTCATCGTGCGTCCGGAGCAAAAAGCGAGTACTGTATTCCTGCCGGGATGGTGGACGCACGTGGCGCTGTACCATGGCGGGACCGACAATCTGCGGGCTGCCGGCGCCGATCGCTGCCGGCATGTGGCAGCAACGATGCCGACGCTCGGCGACGACTCGCTGGTGACGATCGAGGCCCTGGCGGCAGGGGTCGTCTGCAACCCGAGCGAACGCACGCTGCGTGTCGACCATGCCCTGGCAGTGCGCCCTCGGCTGACGCCGGAGAATCGACTGCAGGCAATCGACAACGCCTTCGGGCATTTCGGGAAACGTTATGATTTCGAGTTCGATTTCAGCCGCTCGGACCGCCTGGTCTGCACCGAATTGCTGTACCGCTCATATCACGGCCTCGGCGACATTGCCTTTACCCCGGTCAAACGCCTCGGGCGCCCGACTATCTCAGCCGACGACATTGCGGCATACATCATGCGGACACTTAGTGACAACACCGGCACATTCGAACTGCTGGCGATGAGTTTCAAGACGCCGGACAGCGGTGCGGAATTCCTCACCGGAGACGCGTGTCGTCAACGATTCGAGACGACCGTCAACGCCTAATATCCTGGTGTAAATGATGAAAACCCTCGGCATTGTCCTGATGGCTGCCTTGACGCTGGCAGCGGCAGCCCAGACGCTGACATTCGAGAAAGAAGTCCATGATTTCGGGGACCTCACCGACAGTGACACCGTCAGCACGACCATCAAATACAGCAACACCGGCGACCAGGAGCTGGTCATCAATAACGTCCGGAGCCGTTGCGGGTGCACGGTCGGGGTCCCGGCAAAGATGATCCTGGCACCCGGCGAAGAGTCTACAGTCAAAGTTTCGTTCGTCGCGAAGGGCAAGCGCGGCAAACAACGCAAGCCAATCATGTTCCAAAGCAACGACCCGGAACAGCGAACACAAACCATCTACATCACGGCAAACATCACGACCCTGTGGGACTTCACCCCGCCCACGGTCGACTTCAACATCTCCGACAATTCCTACCAAAACACCAGCGACACGTTTGCTGTGGAGAATCGCAGCGACGAGACGTTGACAGTCCTCAGTGTAGAACCGCAGAATCCCAGGATTTCTGTACTCGAGGCCCATCGCATCGAGCGGGAGGTGGCGCCCGGTGGCAGCACGACCTACACCATCGCAGTCGATCCGACATATCGCCCGAAGCGTCGACTCAGCTACAGTCGCGTGACGATCCGCGCCAAGCTCGGTGATGCCGTAAAAGTCCGCACCCTGGGGGCCTACATTCGCAACAAGAGAAAGTCACATGTAAATGCCCCCAAGCCGAAGAGTGTAAAACCGGAACCTCCCCCGGAAACAACCCCCGTCCCCCCCGAGAAAAACGAACTGGAAAACGGTGAAAAAAAGTAGCCTGAAAGACGACCGGCCAGCCGTTTGCCGACCCTTGCAAAAAATGCGCTATACTTTATCGTAATATATGAACAAACGGCAACGCAGCGACGTCAAACACCCTGAACACAAGACGTCATTATCAACGCGAGAAGCTAAAAACTGGAGATCCAACATGAAACGCATCTGCCTCGCTTTCTTCATTGCTGTGACCGCCATCGGATACAGCCAAACCCTTTCTTTTGAGAAAAAAACCCACGATTTCGGTGACATCGACGATGTCGGCAAAGTCTCGACGCAGGTCAAGTTCAAGAACGACGGTGCCAAAACGCTGGTCATCGAGGATGTCCGCGCCAGCTGCGGATGCACCGCCGGGAAGCCGGCAAAGAAGGAGCTTGCACCCGGCGAAGAGTCGTACCTGGATGTCACCTTCAACCCGCAGGGCAAACGTGGCAACCAGCGCAAATCAATCACCTTCAAGACCAACGACCCCATCAATCCGACGCAGGCGATCTACATCACGGCACGGATCAAGTCAATTTGGGATTTCCAGCCGTCAAAAGTCCAGTTCAACGTCCAGAACGGCGTCTACAACAACTCGCAAGAGCGGTTCGAGATCGTCAACAACAGCAAGAAAACGTTGAGCATCCTGACTGTCACAAGCAGCAACCCGAACATCACGATTGTCGACCCGGAGAATGTCAAGCGCGATATCGAACCGGGCAGCACCTCGGCATACGAGGTCCGTGCCAACACCGATTTTGTCCCGAATCGTAAAGCCCTCTATGCCCGGCTGACCTTCAAGAACAAGCTCGGCGAGATATACAGCTCCCGCACGCTCTCGGTCTATATCCGCAATCTCACCTATAAGGCCCCGCGCTATGACGGCTCCAAGACCAAGTTGCTGAAAAAAGACCCCGGCACTGAAAAGAAAGAAGCCTCCGGCACCGAGAAAAAGGAAGCCACGGCAAATCCGGAGGGCTCCAGCAAGGAAGGCTCCAACAAATAAACCGTCTTGCCGGAACCGCGGTCGATTTTGACCGCCTCTCTCCTCCGCCTTCATGGAACTGCAACTGCGGCATCCATGACCACTCTTTCTTCTTTGTCTTCCCGCAGTTGCGGTCATCCTGGCCGTCAACGCACCGTACAATACCGATTGCCTCGCCAACCGCATGAAACGACAAGCCGTCGCTTTACTCAAACGTCTGACGGAAGCCCATGGCGCCCCCGGCGATGAAGGCACGGTGCGCGACATCGTCGCCGCCAAGCTTGCCGGCACGCCCACCTTCGACCGCACCGGCAGCATCATCCACGAATACAGCGGCAGCAGCAAAACGCCGCGCGTGATGATTGAGGCGCACATGGACGAGGTCGGCTTCGTCGTCCGGGCGATCACCCGCGAGGGATTTCTCCGCTTCATCCCGGCCGGTGGCTGGTGGGGGCACACGCTTCTGGCGCAGCGCGTGCGGGTACGCACCAGTGCAGGACGCGAACTTATCGGCATTATCGCCGCCAAGCCCCCTCACCTGCTGTCGCCCGGCGAACGCGACAAGGTCCTGAAACCCGATCAGATGTACATCGACATCGGTGCTGCGAACCGCGACGCGGTCGCCAGGCTCGGCGTCGCCATCGGCGACACAATCGTCCCTGACACCCTTTTCACCCACCTCGCCCACACCAGTCGCTACGCCGCCAAGGCCTTCGACAACCGCGTCGGCGTCGGCATGCTGATCCAGGCGACCCAGGCACTGCAGAAACACAAGCATCCCAATACCCTGGTTGCGGTGGGCGCTACCCAGGAAGAGGTCGGCATCCGCGGCGCCCGTACCGCCACGCGCCTTGCCGACCCTGATGTTGCCATCGTCCTCGAAGGCCCCCCGGCCGATGACCTGCCCGGCAGCATCGCCGACGAGAACCAGGGGGTGCTCGGCAAGGGCGTGCAGATCCGCATGATGGACCCGACCGCCATCAGTAACCGGCGCCTGGTCAATTTCGTCGTCCAGGCAGCGGTCGCGGCAAAAATTCCGCATCAGCTGGCGGTGCGCCGTTCCGGCGGCACCGACGCCAAGGAGATCCATCTTCACGGCATCGGCGTGCCCACCATCGTGATCGGTGTGCCGGCGCGCTATATCCACACGCACAACAGCATTATCGACATCAATGATTATCTCGCCGGCATCAAGCTCGTGACGGAGCTGGTCCGGAAACTTGACAAAAAAACAGCCGCCAGCTTCGTCAAATTCTGAATCGGCTACCGAACCGGCCTTATTCGTTCCTCTTCATCGTAATCTCCCCGGCTTCAGCGCGGCTTATAAACGCCCCGTAGGAGTGCGAGCTCCGAAGGTGCGACTCATCAGCCACGGTTGCCGGTTTCGATTCCGGCGCCGGATGAAGAGAGGGGCGGCTTGCGAGTGCAGAGTTACAGCCGGCAGTTGATGATCTCGGTCTCGAGAATCGCCGACGCACCGAGCGCTTCCAGGCGGTCCATGACATCGATCATCTCACCGCGGCGCACCATTACCTGCACCACGCACCAGGCCGAATCCTCCAGCGCATTGATCGTCGGCGAGTTATAACCCGGCGTGATTTCCTCCGCCGCAGCCAGCTTGTCCTTCGGGATGTTGTACTCCAGCAACGAATAACTGCGGGCGATCACCACCCCTTCGAGCCGGCGGACAACGCGGTCTGCCAGTTCCGCATGCTGCGGCGTACTGTTCTGGATCACCACCGATTCGTAGCGCCCGATCTCGTCGAGCACCCGCAGACGGTTCGCTGCCAGCGTGCCGCCCGTCTCCACCAGGTCGACGATGGCGTCCGCCACGCCAAGCGCGATCATCACTTCGACACTGCCCGTGAGATTTACCAGGTGCGCTTCGACGCCGTGCGACGCCAGGCAAGCACGCGTCACATTTGGAAAACTCGTGGCAATACGCTGACCGGCAAGGGAAGCAACCGAGTCGCCGGGCGCATCCTCCGGCACACATACGGCCAGCCGGCAGTTGCCGACGCCGAGCTGCAGGCGCGTCTGCACGTCGACCCCCGACTCGGCAACCAGGTCACTGCCCGTGATCCCCATGTCGATGGCGCCTTCCTCGCAAAGGACAGGAATGTCGTCCGTACGCAAAAAGGCGACCTCGACATTCATGTCGCGAACAGGCGCGAACAGGCTGCGGTTCTGGCGACGGAACGAAAGCCCCGCCTGCTGCAGCAACTCCGCTGCAATATCCGCCAGACGCCCCTTGCTGGGCACGCCGATACGTAGATTTTTCATGTTTCACTCCTGTTTCAAGGATTTCAGGTTTCAGTGGTGATCGGCAAATGGCGGCCTGTCCATCCGGTCAATTCCTCCCAACTGACTCCTGCACCTCCCTTCCCGTCACTTCTCCCGTGCTGCTTTCTCGTCCAATCCCGACAAGCCAAAACGTCGGGTTAGCTCGGCCTCGACTTCTTCCAATTGAATCATTTTGTAGCCGAGCATCACGAAAAGATGATAAATCAGGTCCGCCGCCTCGTGGATCGCATGTTCACGGCCTGCGTCTCCCGCTTCACCGGCAGCCTCAACGACTTCCGCCGCTTCCTCGACGATCTTCTCACCGATCTTGGACACACCCCCGGCAAAAAGTGTCGTTGTATAGGATTTCTCCGGCGGATTCTTGCGGCGGTCCTCGATGATATCCATCAGCCGCGCCAAGACGCTGCCGGTCTCTTCGGTTGACATCTCATCCTCCCATGCAGCAATTGCGGACATCTAAGATGCCGGGACGATGTAGAAAGTAAAGGCAAAGCGATTGCGGGCGAGGAATTTCTCGCATTATTTGGATTTATGGCCATTAGTTGTACATATATGGCAATCCCACTTGCGGTGTCAATACAACCAGAAACACATTTTATATGTTGGGATGTCAAGTGGAGGTGTTGCTGTGTCATATTATCCACAGGCCTTTGGGCGGATCGTAGATGTAAACAGGCCATATGTGGCTTAAACGAACCGCATGGGAGTCACCAAATGAATACGGATTCCCGAGGTTTTGCTACTAACCGGAAAGCTATATTCAGGAGGAATTAAAAATTGGCTCTCGAACTTCCTATGCGTGTTCTGGGTCGGACAGGTATCGAGGTCACTCATTTGGGATATGGGTCTCTTGAGCTGCGAGGCGTTACTGACAGAGCTGGGGTGCCACAGCGTGAGATGACAGATAAGCAGGCGGAGACGGTGCTCAATCTGGTGTTGGACTCCGGCATAAATTTTGTTGACACGGCCAATGGATATGGCGCCGCAGAAGAACATATCGGTCGGTATATTTCTAAAAGAAGATCGGAATATTTTCTTGCAACCAAAGCTAACGCCAGACCTTGGGAGCCAGATGGTGGGGCCTGGTCAGAAGACAAGATATACCGAAATGTTGAAGAAAGCCTTGATCGACTCAAGACGGAATATGTCGATTTGTTATTGCTCCATAATCCGTTGCCTGAAGACGTTGAGAAGCTGAATCTTGTCGGCGCTCTTGAGGAAATGCGTCGGCAGGGCAAGACCAGATGGATAGGCATTTCTACCAATTTGCCGTACCTGTCATCGTTTGCCAAAGTCGAAGCATTTGATGTTTTCCAGACCAGCTATTCCACATTACAACCAGAACACCACGACTGGATCACGAAATTAGCTGAAGACGATCGCGGCATAGTAATTCGTACCCGGGCAGCTAAAGGTGAACCTGACATTTTGGGTTCGCTTGCACATTCGATGGGAATCACATTCACCACGGACGAGGAACGCTGGGCAAATTTCGAGAAAGCCAACTTGGATGAGTTGCGTGATGTTGGAGAGAGTCGGGCGGCACTCATATTAAGGTACACTTTCGCACACCCCAAAATCAGTACGGTAATTATAGGAGCGCTTAATCCAGATCATTTGAAGGAGAATATTCAGGCATTACGAAAAGGACCACTGGATTTGGAACTGGTCAATGAAATTCATCGGCGTTTGAGCCCGCTTGGATTTCGATCGGCAGATGTGATTTGATAGCGGTTTGGGCCATATCCCTACTGAATTGGGGAAAATATTATTCTTCCTTTTACGTGTTCCGAACGTCCCGAACGCCGCTTCAAGATTGGAGACTGTGAATCCGCGGCTTCCGAGACCGTTGTTTTACGGGCTTGCGTGGCTATAATCATCGGCAATGATCAGCCGCGAAAAATTGACCGACGATCTCACAGCACTGGGTCTGAAGGCCGGCGATGCGGTAATGATGCACAGTTCGCTCAGCGCCCTGGGACCGGTCGACGGCGGCGCCGGGACTGTGATAGACGCGCTAATCGAGGCAATCGGCCCGGCCGGCACGGTGATCGCACCGGCTTTCCGCGACAGTGTCTGGGGCGAGCCCGAGAATTTTACCTGCACCGACTGCGACTGCAACAGCGCCGACAGCCTGTGCCACAGCCGACAGCCCGGCTTCCAGGGAATCATCCCGGAGAAGCTGCGCCAGCGCGCGGAGACCGTGCGCAGTTGTCATCCGACCCATTCCTGGGTGGCACTGGGACCGGCGGCGGCGCAACTGTGCAAGGGCCACCGCGACAGCGCCACGCCATGCGCTGCCGGCAATCCGTTCGAGGCCCTGGTCGAACTCGACGGTGTCGTGTTGATCCTCGGGGTCCAGGTCAATACGATTACGCTGTGGCATTACTACGAGGAAATCCTGTGCGTTCCCTACCTCGGACATTACTGGCCGAAGCAACGGCATCTGAATCACTGTGTGCCGGGCAAGCGCATCCAATATGAATTTCCCGGCATCATGCAGGACGTCTGCCAGGGCGCCGGCATCCTGCACACCGGCCGGGTCGGCAAGGGCACGTCCGGAATAATGCGAGCCCGGGAGTTCGAGAGTTTCATGGCAACGATCATGGACGACGACCCATTTTGCATGATCGTGCGCCCGCCTAATCGCGACAGCGATGACCTGGCCGTGGACGCACTGAACAAGGGCGCTGCCATGTTGCGCGCCTGGGCCCGGGGCCCGGCGCCGCCGCCAAGGGACTTTGAAATTTCACCGGCGCCAATCGACCCGTTTGCAGACCGCCCGGTCGAACGCGCCGATTGTCCGGCCTGGCTCGGTCGCCACGCTGCCGACGGCCGCAGCGTCGCACTGTGCTCGGCGAACGGCATTCACCCGGACCTGGTCGAATACGGCGGTGAATTCCGCACCTCCGGCCCGGCCCTGTGCGAACGCTGCCCATGGCACCAGGAATATCCAGATCAATGCGCCGGATGACGGGCAACGCACCGCCGCCGCTTGCAGCCATGGCGGTTTTTATGAATGAAAAGCAACTGATGGGAAAGCGGATACAATGAGTGATCAAAATGAGATGGCGGAGATAATCGTCCTCGGCCGCAACGTCCTTGGCCCGATCGAGGGGCTGCTGTTCGGACAGTTTTTTGAACTCGGCGGCCGCTGCGTCAACAACGGCGTATTCGAACCGGACAGTCCGCGGTCGCGCCAGGACGGTGTGCGCACTGACGTGCTCGAGGCGCTGCAGGAACTGAAGGTCACGCATCTCCGGTACCCGGGCGGCTGCGGCGCCTCATACTTCAAGTGGGAGGAGCTCGTCGGGCCGGTGGCAGAGCGGCCGCGGGCCAAGTTGTACCGGATGACCGGCGCCTCGCAGTCGACGGCTTTCGGGATTCCGGAAGCGTACGATTACTGCCAGGAGCTCGGCGCCGAATTCTACCTGGTCGTCAACGCCCATGTCGAATCGCCGGACGACGCCGCCAACCTGGTCGAGTATCTCAACGGCACGACCCCGACCCGTTACGCCGACCTGCGCCGGGCCCACGGCCGCGAGGCCCCGTACAACGTCAAGATCTTCGGACTCGGCAACGAGATTTACGGCGACTGGCAGAACGGCCAGATGACGGCCGAGGAGTACGGCAGGTGGTTCCGGCAGGCCGCGATCCAGATGAAGCGCGTCGATCCGACCATCAAGCTCATCGCCTGCGGCGCCGGCCGCGTCAATCCCGAGTGGGATCGTACCGTGCTGTTCGAGACGCTCGGGTACCTCGACATGATCAGCATGCACAACTACGTCGGTCGCCCGGGATTCCGCGACTGCATGGCAGCCTGTCGAGTGCTCGAGGAAATGCTCGCAGCAGTCAATGTCGCGATCGACGAGGCCATGGACACCACCCTCGGGGCGCACCCCAGGACGCGGCGCGAGCTGGGAGAGGTGCCGCAAGTCGACAAACGACCGACAATCGCTTTCGACGAATGGAATGTCTGGTACCGGGAACCCCACACCGGGCCGGCAGGGGTCGAGGAAAAATATGATTATACGGATGCGCTGACGATCGCCACGATATTTCACTTCATCCTGCGCAACACGAAAACCATCGAGCTCTCGAACATTTCACTGGCCGTGAACCTGATCGGCCATCTCTTCACCGACAGTGAACGCTGCGTGCGCCAGACCACCTGGTACACACAAAAGCTGATGGTCGACCATCATCGCGGCAGCGTCGTCGACAGCGCGGTCGACGCACCGCTGTTTTCGGCCAAGCACGAACGCTTCTTCTGCGGCATCGTTGACCCGGAAAAAGCCAAAGACGAGAACCTGCCGACGCTCCTGCATTACGACGACATCCCAGCGCTCGACGTGCTCGTCAGCATCGACCGGGAAAGCAAGACTGCGTGTATGTCGGTGGTACAGAAACTGGAGGAACAGCCGTTGACGGTGGCCCTGACGTTCTGCAGCCTGCAGCCGACCGGCGATACCATCGAAGTGGCGCGGCTGACCGGTGAGTCGCCCGCCGCGAGAAACACCCTGGACGAACCGCACAACGTTGGGATCACAACTGAAACAGCCCCACGCACGAACACCTTTACGTTTCCGCCTGCAAGCCTTACCTTTCTAACATTCAACATCGAGTGAGACCGTATGGACAGTTCATTCAGCAACAGCCGCGAGAGCATCGAAACAGCGCGCCAATGCGACACCCACTGGCCGGGCCTGACGCGGGCCCAGCAGATACAGTCGATCGAATTCGACGGGTTCGTCGTCATTCCGGACCTGCTGTCGGTGGATCAGCTGGAAATAATCCGCGATGAAATGTCACGGGTGCCGACGGCGACAGTCGATTACAGTGAGCACAACCATGGCAACCGCAGCCTCATCGCCACCGACTCCCCCACGACGCTCGAACTCATCGCCAACCCGGAAATTCTTGGGTTCCTGTCCGATCTCTTCGGGTACCGGCTGATCTGCACGTCGGTTGCCTATGCGGTTTCGGATCCGGGGCATCCGGGAATCGTCCTGCACACCGACTCACAGCCGTACGGCTCCAAGATCTTCGGTGTCCAGGCGAGCTCGCCGGTGCTGGTGCGGGTGTTGTATTATCTCGACGACCTGACGCCTGACTGTTCACCGTTCAAGGTCATTCCGCGATCGCACCTGTCGATGAATCACGACGGCAATCCATACCAGCGTTACCTGAATCATCCGGACGAAATGATGGTGACGTGCAAGGCCGGTACAGCGGCGATCATCAACCAGAAAGTCTTCCACGGCAACTACCCCAACTACAGTGACCGGACAAGACGTTTGCTGGCGATCGCCTACCGCCCGGCCTGGGCCGGGCCGATTGACGAGGTGGAAGAGCACGATCCCGAAATGGTCGCCCGGCTGCCCGAACATGTCCGCGAATTGTTCGGCAGCCTGAATACCCGTATTGTCGACTTCGACTTACCCAATCGCCCGGACAATATGCCAACGGCCGGACCGGGAATCAGTCCGGAACGGTGGAGTTAGGAAAGTCTTTCACGCCCCATCGCCTTGCCTGGACGCACGAACTCACGATCCCGGCCGCCTTGGGCGGGCAGCGGATTTTTCGAGGATGAATTCCAGGACCGCCCTGGCATCGGCATACGATGTTTCATGCCCCAGTTCCGGACGATAAACAAGCATCACATCGGGGTGCCCGATAATCTCCAGAACCTTGGCCAACCGCCGGACGCTGTCGGGCGGCACGATGGTGTCTTTGCCAGAGACCGCCATACCGATCGGCATGGTCAGCTTTTCCGGCCAATATTCGGCACTGCGATTCTTGTATTCGAGGGGGATCTCGTCCTTGGTACCGCCATATGATTTCTGCATTGCCTCCTGAAAATTTTCGTAATCCAGAAAGTTCGCGAGGCCATTTGTCGACGCCACGCCATCGATGAGTTCCGGATGGAGAACGGCGAAAGACAGGCTGCAGGCGCCCCCCATCGAGGAACCGCACAGCAGGACCCGCGACACCAGATACGTCTCCTTCAGCTCGGAGATGATCTGAACCATGTCCGCTTCGGCGCTGGGCCCCATCCATGACGGCCCGCGGTAGTCCGGTGAGACGTATATCAGGTTATGCTCGGCCGCGATGTCCCGGGCTGCCTGAAATTCATCGCCCGCCTGGGTGGCGAACTGCCAGCGATCCGATCCCGACCCGTGCAAGGCGATCAAGACGTCATGCGCAGCATCCGGCTCGAACGATTCAGGCAGGAATAAAACGTATTTCTGTTCGGCGCCGTCAAAGTTCGACGTGAAACTGACATCGGTCATCATCACAACTTACTCGTCCGGCTTGTTGCATGAGCATGGAGCGACAAACGCCGCAGACTGCTCACCGGGGAAAAAATCGCCAAAGGTGACAGCGGGCTTCTGATCATGCCAGGACCAACCATTGCCCCGGGCAGG
>JASLZG010000012.1:0-4508 GCA_030754995.1 Lentisphaeria bacterium | reverse complement strand
CAGTGATGACCCCCACACCGATGAAGCCGCCGTAAACCTGGGTATCCTGCTTGACGCCGTCGCGGTAATACTCGATGGTGACCGGCTCTTCGGGATCGGAGCGGCGGGTCAGGCGTATCAGACTTCTGCGACCACGGACAGGATTGCCGTCGTACGACACGATCACGTCGCCTTTCTCGAAGCCCGCACTCTCCCCCTGCGTGTGCGGGGTGATGCCGGTGACACCCACGCCAGCCTCCGGTGAGGCTTGCATGCGCAGGGCGACCTCCGCCGTCGCCAGGGCATCACCGGTCGCGGTCTCCGCATATTTTGCAAGGGTGGCCGCCGACGATTCCGAACCGGAACGGACCAGGGCATAGACCAGGGACTCGACGGTGTCGTTGTTCTCGTAATCACGATCGAGTGCCTGGCCGAGCGCCTCAACCGCCTCGGGCGTGCCGGTGTGTCCCAGCGCCCGCGCCAGCGCTACGGTGACGGTTTCATCCGTTTCGTAGGGCAATTGTTCGATGAACAACTGCACGTGGTCGTCATCCGACCATCGTAACGCATGTACCGACGAGACCCGCAACTGGGTCGAGGCTTCGTTTGACTGCAGGGCGTATGCGAAGAGGTCTGGTTCGCGACCGAAACTGCGGAAAAACTGCCGGTGCGTCAGTCCAAGCGTATTGTCGCCACGCTGATCGGCGACAACCTTGTTGAGTATCGACACCAGCAACGGATAGCCATCTTCGCGGAGTTCCCGCAAATCCTTGAGGATAACCAGCACGGCGTCGCCTTCGCCATTGGCAAAGGCCTGGTCGAAGGCCTCGGCGTATTCGGTGAGCCGCAGGTCGATATCCTGCCGGGACAGCGGTTGGGTCTCGAGCGTTGCCGACGCTGCCGCACTCTGAATCGAGGCATCATTCCATTCGAGCTGCTGGCGCAGGCGCCGGCTTGTCAGCTGCAGTTTCTCCTCGAGCAGCTCGAAATCGTCCTCATTCCGCTGCAGCAGTTCCCGCTTCTGCGCCAACTGCTTCTCCTGCTCCTGGAGTCGATCGACAAGCTCGTCGCGGCTCATCGATGCGTAATCCTCGAGGCGGGCCGGGGGCGATGCCGAGGCATTGTTGACGACCGCGGCAGTCGGTGCCTCCGGCGGCTCAACAGGTGCGGCCCGCCGCAGGATGGCAACGATCACGACGGCGGCGAGAATGGCGACCAAAATGGCGGTGATTCGTTTCATGGCGCAATATACCGCACTTTTGGCGCTGTGGTAAGAGGCATGAACGCCGTGAGGATCACGCAGAGAATGGCCAGGATCGTCAGCGGCCAGTCAAAACTGTTCCAGGCATCGTAGGCGAGGCCGAAAAGGTAGGGGCTGACGCTGCTGCCAATGACCATCGCAGCGATACCGAAGCTGCGAATTTTTCCGAGATGCCGGCGCCCGTAGTAGCGCGGCCAGACGGCAGCCACGGTAATGGCCCCGAGTCCCCCACCGGCACCCGCGGCAACCGCGAAGGCAACGGCGAACGACATCGACGACATCTGCAGCAGGCAGAAACAGCCTACCGCAGTCATTCCCTGGGAAAGCGTCAGGAGCAGCGGCAGCGACAGCCGGTCCGCGACGAAGCCACCGAAGAATTGGGAGAGCGCCAGGCATATGCCGTATGCCGCCAGGGTGGTGGCCACCTCGGCCCCGGTGAGCCCGCGGCTTTCAAACAGTGGCATGATGTGAAAAACGATTCCGGCCCACATCACCCCGCTCAGGCCGGAAAAGAGGATGATCAACCAGCAGGCCCGGGTTCGCAGCGCCGCACCGGCAGTGGAGTCGGCAGCGGCCGGCGGTTCGACAATCGTCACGGCGGCCTCGATACCGCCGTCGATCGTCTCACCGACATCGGCCGGCCGGTTGCGCAAAAGCAATCCGATCATCGGCAGTACGGTGACCGCAAAGAATACGCCTTGAACGGTAAACGCGGTCCGCCAGCCGTAGCGCTTGACCAGCCACATGTTGAGCGCCGGCACGATCCCAATGCAGCCGGCGATAGCCAGGTTCTTGATCCCCGTGACGATGCCGAGCCGCCGGTTGAACCACATTGCCACTGCGTTGTCGGCGACCATCGGCAGACCGCCGTGCCCGACAACGCGCAAGAGGAGGAAAGCGGCGAACAGCGTCAGTACCGACGACACGCTGGACATTAGTATGCAGGCACCGAGCATTGAGACGACCGCGACGATGGAAACGCTGCGCACGCCGAACCGGTCGATGGCGGCGCCAGTGAGCAGGACGGTGCCCCCGGCAATCAGTGTCGCCAGCATGTATATCCCGGCAAGGTCGCCGTGACTCAATCCCAGTGCCGCCCGCAACGACGGGTTATAGACCGCGATGACGACCGACTGCCCGGGATAAGAGACCAGGTGAATGGCGGTGGCGACGACCAGGATGACCCAGCCATAGGAGACCGGCAGTCGGGCGGCGATACGGGCGGGAAGAGTCATGCAAAAATCGCAGGATTAAGGGACAGCAAATTAGGGGAAGGCATGGCGATCCCGGCACGCCAGTGGCCGGGACGGGCGCTTTTCAAAGTTCGGGTCGGCGCCATCAGGGATTGAGGCGGAAAATCAGTGCCGGGATCAACTCAAGCCGGCAAGGGCAGGCTTGAGCCAGTCGACGCTGCGGCGCGGCGCCTCGCCGTAGTTGTAGAAGACGAGCTCGTCGGCACCGGCACCGGCGACGACCTGCGCCATGGCACAGGTTTCGGCTTCTGACAGGATAGGCGTGCCCATGCCTGGATGGTTGAACCCCATTCGCAGCGTAAAGTTGAGACGCTGATGCGGCAGCACCAACTCACGGGCGCGGCGGACGGCGGCGGCGGTTTCCTCGGGACCCAGGCCGTAGGCCCCCTGCAGGACCCAGTCGACATGCGGACTCGGTCCGGCTTCAAGCCGGGAACCGGTACCGGCAAGTGCGTCCTTCATGGTCACCAGCAGTCGCGCCTCGACGTCGCGGCACAGTTGTTCGCAGGCGGCATATGCCGGGACCGCGTCACAGAATTGATCGATCGTACCGGGCAACTCCGCCGGGATCACCGGGGCTTCTTCAAAGTATCGATCCATGTGCGCGATGATCGCCAACCGCAGCGCCTCAATATCGATGCCGGCGGCCTCCGCCTGTTCCACGTCGGCAGAGTTGAAACTGACATCCATCAAGGCCTGTTCAAGCGGTCGCAGATAAACACCGTCGCGTTCGTGATGGTGGCCGCTGACCCAGTCGGAACCGTGGGCCCGCTTGCGATAATCCGGCGCCTCGAGCGTGACCGAGGCGAGCGGGTAGTTGGTGGCAATGTCCTTGACCGTAGCCTCGACAAAAGCGACTGCGTCCGGGTGTGCCGGGGAGAGCGCGTGCGGATAGGAGTCACCGTAAGCGTTGCGGATAGTCGCATCCGGATGAAGCAACCCCAGTCGCGTATTGTGCAGACAGACATGCCAGGCGGAAACTTCCAGGCCGCGATCGACCAACCGCTCGCAAACGAGGGCGAACCAGTCGCGGTCGGCGCACATCGCCGCCGGGATCGGGCGGATCGCCAGCCCATCGTAGCGTGAAGGATCCGGATGAAAGTAGGAAACCCCGTCCTCGAGCAGATGGGTCTTGCGCCGCGGATTGTGCGGGTGCATAAAAAAGCCGGCGTGGTACTGGCTGGTAACCACGACACGAGTGACGCCCAGGTCGCGAATATAGGCGGCCAGGTCATCGACGCCTTCATCGACAAAGTCCCAAAGGAAAGTAAACAGGGCGGCGTTCATCGGATGGGGTATAAGTGATTGGAAAAAGGAAATGGGAGAAACCTAATACACTCTATAGCTCCAATGCGCCAACGCTACTGTACTCGTATATTTTTACATCGATTTTGTCGCGCAACCCGCGGATATACTCGTTGCGGGCGGCCTTGATTTTCTCGCCCTTCAGCATACGACCGATCAGTGTTTTGACTCGATCTTCACCGCCCCGTGTTTTTTGAATTCGTTCGAAGCGGCCACTGTGTTCAGTGCGGTACAACTCTATTTCCTCCTCAGTTATCTCGCAGCTGTCGAGATCAGCGATATTGGCTCGTTCGAAAAGGATCCACGTCAGCAGCGCTCTTTCGAGATCAACGCCATCACCAGTGTCGACGCGTTTGACATCCTCCCGGTGAGCCTTCTCGGCGATAATCAGGGTTTTTAACGTATTAAACATGGTACTGCCGGGAAAGCCGACGCTGGCGTTCCGGGCCATCAGGTCGGACTGGCGCAAGTCACAAAATTGATAGGTACTCTCGCCGACCTGCAGTTCGAGCCTGCCGATGCGCTCGATGTACGGCTTCGCAGCGGCCTCGTCGAATTGACGCCGCGTCGCCGGCATTTTCAGGTCGGCGGCATCCAGGATCACCTGCCAGAGCGGATCAATACGGGTATTGGCGTTGTGATCTCTCGTACCGCCGTGGAACCGGTCGATGCACTCCGCCATCATCTCCACCGGCAATTGTTCACTGCCG
>JASLZG010000129.1:4189-12792 GCA_030754995.1 Lentisphaeria bacterium | reverse complement strand
CCGTCGCTGACCCACAGCCAGTTGGACACGAGCCAGTAGTTGGACACGTAGAAGTCGATGTCGTTGTCCTCATCGAAATCACAACCGACGACACTGCGGGCATAGGCGCCGCCGGCCTCCGCGGCCTTCACCCACTTCTCCTCGTGCTCGGGGTCCTGGCGCCACAACGTGTCCTTGTGGCCCGACCCGCCCCCGTAGTAGATGTCGAGCAGGCCGTCGTTATCAATGTCGCCCCAGCTGGCGGCGACGCACTCAGCGCCGAACGGACCGGGTGGGGTGGGCCCGACTTCGAAACCGCCCTTGCCGTCGCCCAGCCGAATCGGGCCCGGACCGGACACCTGGGCCCTGTCCAGGTGCCCGTCGTTGTTGACGTCGCCCCAGATTACGGCGCCGCCGCCGCCGCCGATGTTCCTGAACTTCCTGCCGCCGGCGTTCAGCCAAATTCCGCTGCCGGTGGCGAGGTCCACGAAACCGTCATCGTTGAAGTCACCGAAGGAGGCGGTGCCGCCGCCGCCGTCGCCCTTTCCGCACCACTCCCCGGTCTTGTCCTCGAAAGCGACGGCGACTGGTGGCTTATCATCACCACCATGAACAGCAGCCGGTGGCCCAGGCCCCCATGTCACGAGAACCCTCGTCGTGAGGGGGCCTTCAATGCCTTTGAATGTCATGCCGTCAATCACCATGACGAAGCTGTGTGGGGAGACCTTCCCTTCCGCATCGATCACGAACTCAAAGCGCTGCTCCGGGCTGGAGTAATTGGTCATGAAGGTGATCGGCCCCTCATATCCGTCGGGCAACTCCAACTTGAAGGCTGCTTCATGGGGCGGCTGTTTCTTCTCCGTCGGTCTGCCTTCACCCCAGTATATCGACAGTTTCATGTTCCAGCTGTGATAACTGCTGCTGTCCGGCCAACTATCGACGATCGGCCTGCCATCTTTGGCCACCAGGGTCAGGCTGACCGGCACCTGGGTGGCGCCGACCCGGCTCGTGATGCCGAGCAGCAACGCCATCGCCAATCCTGCTGACAACAGTTTCCTGCTCATTCTTTTTTTCCCCGCTCCGTGCAATTCAGGCCCCCGTCTCGGTCTCCCTCTTCAGTCCCAGAGCAACACGTCCTTGAACTCTATGTCTTCCTTGCGGTTCTCAAAGCTCGGCTTGTCACCTTCCTTCGCCCACCACATGGCCCGGCCCTCGCGGAGAAGCCAGATCGTCGTACGCAGCGTAAAATTGCAGGGCGGCCCTCCCGGCGTCAGGATCTCTCCGTTGTAACAGACTTTTCCCCGCTTCGGGTCGCGGAACTGGATGATGCGCCGCAGGCCCTCCAGGGTTGGATTTTTCCGCGCCTCGTCCAGCAGCTCCTGCATGAGCTCGCGCCGGTGGTCCGCGTCTCGCCAGTGGACGGTGTCGCTGCATTCCTCCGGCAGGTCTCTTGCCTTGAGGCTCGCGGCGCGCGTCTCCGCCAGGTAGGCCCGCATCGACGGCTCCTCCGCCGTCATCTCGGTAACGAAACCGAATCCGTCCGGGCTCCGGCGGACCCCTATGCGGCAGGCACTCTTCTCAATCATCGCGACCTGACGGTCGCGGTCGATCACCATCGCATTGCAGGGGCCCCAGAACAAATTGTAGCGCTCCAGCATCTCTACCGCTTCATCCGTACTCCGGGTGTAGCGGCCCAGGAGCATGTCCATGGGAACGGGGAAGATCTCGGGCGAGAGCTCGTCGCCGAATATCCCGCTGGCCACCGCTTGCATCACAAGATGCTCGTTCAGCGCGGCCCAGCCGGGAGCGCCGAAAGGTTCGCCGGGGGCCGAGTCCAGGTTGTTGGCGAGGATCGGGCCCCGGTCGCTCTCGGGAAAGAAGACGCTGCTGCAGCCGGTCTCCCGCCCAATGCCCCCGCTGATATGTCGGTGCAGGTGGAAAAGGCCGTTGCAGCTTGCCGCCGATTGGGCCGCCGTCAGCTTCGCGCCGTCACGGTGCCCCCGCCACTCGGCATCCACAATCTCGCGGACGCCGCGGAGCTCCGGGTACTTGTTGAGGTCCGGCACCGCATCGAGCCGCTCTTGGTTGCTCTCGGCGAGGATCTTGCCGATCTCCTCCCGGGACATGCCGGGAAGATGCCCCTCGTAGATCTCCAGGAGATAGTCGGCCGTCCTGCGGCGGCTGTCGGCATCCCGCTCTGCAGCCTTCCGTGCTCTTTCGTACGCCGAAGAAACTGTCCACATGATTATCTCCTCGCTGCCGGTGTCCGGCGTTCTTTTCTCGCGGGTCGGGGGTCTACGCGGCCGGCGACCATCGCCTTGGCACTACGACTTTTCCACCAGCACACAACTCAACCGCGGCAGGCTCACCGTGAGTTCACCGTCGGTCACGCTGTGGGTCGCCTGTTCCTGCTGCGGGCCGCAGACATTCACGGTGACCCGGTCGCCGAGTCGTGAATCGACGATCGCGGCGGCCTGCGTCTCGGTCGTCCAGTTGGCCAGGATAATGGCGAACCGGCCGTCCGGGGCCTGCCAGGCGGCGTCCACCACCGCCGGCACTTCATGTGTGCGGTCGTTGTACTCCCAGGTCATGACTTTCACATTCACCCCGCCCGGTCGCTGCATCCGGCCGTAGACAAGGAAGTCGCGCCCGGGCCCACGGCGCATCGCCGCCACGGTACGGATCATCTCGAGTGCATCATCGTTGTTGCCGATCTTCGGTTCCCACTCGGCCCAATTGAATGTTTCGCGGTTCAGCAGCGTCCCGTCGCCGGTCATGACGGCGCCGGGGAGTTCTCCCCAGACACAGTTCCAGGCGGTGCTGATCGGAACCTTGAACGGTTCGCTGCCCGTACTCATCATGCCGTTGATGATGATGCATTCGTGGAACAGATAGTGGTAGAGCGGTATGTACCCGTCCCTGCCGCTGCTCGGTGGACTGATGCGCTCGTCACACTGCGGGAACAGCGGCAGGCAATATTCGTTGCAGGCGCATTCGACGGATTGGTACGCCTCCGTCGCCCCGGCGTCCCGTGCCACTTGGGCCAACCCTTCGACGATCTCCTCCATCGCCGTCGCCATCCACTTCCCCGGCATCGGCGGGTGTTCGTGGTCGGACGCGAAACAGGGGAAGGTGGCGCAACCGAAGTTCTGGTCCATGAACTGGATCGACTCCATCCCCCAGCCGACGATTCGTTTCATGGCATCGGTGGCGATATCCCTGGTCATCGCCTGCGCCGCACATGCCAGATAGCTGGGGCGCCAGTCGGGATCCCAGTCGGTGGACCACATCTCGCCGTCCGGCAGCCGGCAAACGCTGTCGGCGCCGCGGCGCTCTTCAAACTCCTTCCGCCCGTCGTAGCCCATTGCGAAATGCCCTGTAACCCAGCGCGTGCCGTTGGCGATCACCCCGGCGCGCCAACCGCGCTCCTTCGCCATCGCGATGAATCGGGCCAGGGCCTCGTCGCCGCCGACTGGGGGAAAACAGTCCGGGTAAACCCATGGCCCCGCCCCTTCCCATGACATGATGACTGGCACGAGCGGCGAGTCGACGCGACGCGCGAGCTCCTCCAGCAACGGGATCAACTTCTCGTACGGCAGGAATTCCTTGATCGGCATCGCCGGCCCCTCGTCAGTGTATCCCTGAACCCGGATCGTGATGTATGGCGGCGAGTCCAGGAGCGACTCCGGCACGTCCGTCCTCTCGGTCAGCGGCGTCGCCCATTTCTGGGCGAGCGTCCAGCTCCGGTAGATATCCGCCGCATCGTACCAGTCCCCCTCGAAACTTCGCACCACGACGTCGTACTCGAGCGTGCGTTCGCCCGGCGCCGGCCAATCGCCGATGTGCGCGATGCCGAGGCGGATGCCCGGTTCCCTGCGGAGGGCGTGGAAACGCTTGATGTTGCCCTCGGCATCCTCGCAGGCTGCGTAAACGCCCCAGCCGGCGGCGGGGGTGCCTGTCGCATCGTCGTTATACCAGGCGAGGAACTGCGCGAAGTCGTGTCCCGGATAGTGGGTGGAGCCGCCCTTGTTTTCGACACGAAACTCCCAGGCCACCGGTTCATCGGCCGGGAGCGCTTGCAGCGCCTTGCCGGAGGTCAGGTGCTTTCTGTCTCCAACGGCCTGCAGGACGGTGCCTTCATCGGGCACGACGAGGACCGGAAACTGGACGTCTGTCAGACGGATCCCGGCGCCATTTCGAACCTTGCAGGACCAGCGGGCGAAGTCGTCTGCCGGGGCCGTGCGGATGGTGATGACCACGTCCACGTCCATGGCGCCCACGCCACGGTAGCAGAGCGACAGCGCCTGTCCCGCGCCGGTCTCTCCGCAGGCAATGTCGGTCTGCGAAGCGCCATGGGAGTCGGCGCGTCGGTATTCGCCGTCGTCCGTCAGGTATTGGAGGGCGAACGCCGGCTGGTGTGGCGCCGTCGCGATGAGCTCGAGCTCGGGCATCGCCTTGGGCCGGAGCGACGTAAACCGGCCGGTGTCACCGTCGAACGTCAAGCGGTCTACAGCTGTTTCCAGGACAATGTGGGGCATGTGATCGGTTTCCCGCTTCGCAGTCGATGTGATCAATTTGTGTGTGGACCCGGAAAGATCCGGCGCAAAGATTAGGCAGCAAATGTCAGGATGCAAACGCAAGTTCCGGATCACTGCTGGCAGCAATTTTTATCGCATCATCGAGCCGGTACTGCGCCTGCAGCCCGCGGTGAAAGAGGGAATCGAGATCCGCGTCGCCCGGAGAAGGCAGCGCCCCGTGTGTGATTTACCGCCGGCGTCTGCACCGCCGGCGCCGCAGGAGAGTTGAACGGGTATCCTGGCTATTCGATCAGCATTTCAATCTTGGCACTGGCACGGAGCGCCTTGACATATCCGGCACGTGTCCACCCTATCTTGGTGCGTTGCAGCCAGGCCTGGAAGTCGTTCTCCGCGCCGCGGCCACCCATCTGCGTACGGCCGATCGTCAGATACCAGTCGTCCAGCTCCGCCGCCGTCACCGTCGTGTCACGGGCTGCGTCGAACCCGGCACCGGCACCCTGTGCCTTGGTATAGCCGGTGCGCATCCACGCCGTCTTGCTGCGTTGCAGCCAGGTCTGAAGGTCGTTGTTCGCGCTCCGGCCCCGACCGATCGCCCGATACCAGTCGTCCCGCTCTGCCGCCGTCACCGTCAAATCCTCGCGACCCAGCCCGATTCGGGCAAAGAACGCGTCGGTGTCCGAATTGCCCGCCGCCGCCTTGACCTGCTGAAGCTGGACGATCTCGGCGGCGATCACGGAATCGTTCTCCATGCCCGCGGCGCGCACCTCCCCGGCCAGGGCGGAGTCCCTGATCACCCATATCAGCGCCTGGTCCGACCGGTCCGGGCCGGTCAAATCGGGCATATAGCCCGTGTCGCCGAGCACGACCGTCTCGCCTGCCACGCCAATTTCCGCCGCGGCCAGATACCGCTCGACCGCTTCGGGATCGCTTGCAATGCTGTCAGCATCGACCCCATGTTTCTTCGCGGCCTGCGCCACGATCATCTCTGTGACCTCGTCGAGCAACGCCCGGCGCTCGAGGCGCTCCTGGGGAGGCTCCATCAAGCCCGCGTACCAGTCGACGGCAGCGGCAACGCTGCGGGATCGTATCCTTTTGCCGTTGACCGAGATCCTTTCCTTGCGCAACCGTGCACTGAGCCATTCGCGGTATGCCTCCCGGCCGCGTGCGGTGCGCATCCGCTCCGTCGCGATCTGGCGCCGCCGGTCCCCGGTAAACCGTCCGAAGCTGTCGGCGTTGGCGTCGATGTAGGCGTCGATCTCTTCATCCGTCACGTCCGCCGCAAGCTGCCTTGCCTCGACCAGCTGCGGAATCGTTTTTTCATACTGACGCACCATCATCGAGCGGATGTCTGCCTCCATCCGGCGGATCATGGCGCCGGCCTGATCCCGTTGCCGGACGTACCCGGGGTCCTCCGTGACCCCGTCCTTTGCCGCCTGTTGGGCGATCAGCGCCTGCTCGACAGCGCGGTCGACGGCGGCTGCCACACGGTCGGCTACTGGCGAGCCTTCGACACTGTCCGATTCCTCCAGAACCGCGAGCACGTCGTGCCGGCGCACGGGTTCGCCGTTGACTTTGGCGACCACCTTGGGCAGACGCTCTGCAGAGTCGGCGCCGGCCGCCCGTGCCACCGTCACCATCGATCCGCACCAGATCAAGGCAGTGATGCCCACGGTTGCAACTGCCGCCAACCTGTGCTGTTGTTTCGAAAATGCCTTCAACATAGCGAAATGCCCCTCCATTGCTGGCCGGCAACCCGACCGTCTCCGTTTGCTGCTAAGGCACCGGGGTTGAATTCCCACGCAAAAAGCGCCACCCCGCAAAAGTTGCGCCAAGGCCAGTCCAAGTTATCGATTCTAACGGCGGTGCCGGTCTCTCGGCATAGTCCGGCCGTCTTTCAGTTCCACGCGCTGAATGCAACAGTGGGAGCCGGGCACCCACGGCAGGGGGAGGTCAATAGTAGTGGGTGTCCGTCCCGCCGCCGCCGCCTTTAACCCTTCTGGGAACCGCACCTAAAGTAGTCATGTTGGCGGTGTCCAGTTCGCTCGCAGCCTTCCAATTCACATGTCCGTCCCCGTAAAGTTGATTCAACCCGGAGAGTAGCGGAGGCCAGCCCCAGTCTTTGTAGCTCGGGTTGACCCCATATGAAGACATGGTCGACCAGCCGTACGAGCCGTGGTTGTACGTGTATTCAACTCCCGGGGCCCAAAAAATGACATCGGACATCAACAGGCGATCGGCGACCATTTCATCCCACGTCAGGTCCTCCCATTGCGGCGCGTTGTCGAGCCAAGGGCTTTCGTTGAACCCCGCAAAGTAGGCGTACGGCATCTGCGGGCAATAGCCCGGATCAAGATTCATGTACCAGTCCCAAATCTTTGTCCAGGTCCCCGGGTCGGCGCTGGGACAGAAAAAAACGGAATTCGGTTCCGCCGACCAGTTATCCATGTCGATCGGCTCGCCGATGTAAGGATTGATCGACTCTACACTCATTTCGCCGGTGAGAGTATCCAACTCCCCATTGCCGTTCTCCAGGTAGATTAAAGACGGATAAGGGGCGGTACCATAATGTATCGGTGTCGTTAAGATCCGGTGGTTGTGGTCAATCTTGAAATCGTACAGGCCGACGCCCCACTGCTTCAGATTGGCCATGCACACGACGCGCTTGGCTCTTTCCTTCGCTTCCCCCAGCGCGGGAAGGAGCATCGCAAACAGGATGGCGATGATGGCGATGACCACGAGGAGCTCAATAAGCGTAAAGCATTTTTGAGACGATCGGCTACTGGCGAACCTTCGCCTTACCCTGTCGCCGGTCCTGCCCGCCCTGCAGGCGGGGGCGTCGAAAAGGAACAACTCGCTCGGTGAGAATGAATTGACGTCTTCGCCGCGCGCCACTTCAAGAGCACTCTCTGGCCTGCCCTCGGGTGACATATCATGCTTCCCGTTCAAAGTTGAGGTAAAAATACTTCCGCACCCCTCCTTCCCGCCATTAGCACCACCCGGGACGGACGACAGCGAAAGGGTTCTCGGCCCACCCCCTTATAGTAGACCCGGATCCTTCCGCTTCCCACCGGTACAATTTATTTGTCATCATGGGTATGCAGCCCAAAATAACGTCACTTTTTTGTGTGTGGGAGGGGGCACAGTTGGAACTCGGCAACGGCCGCCACGGTTCGGCTTGACAAAAACAGTCTGCAGGCAGATACTTGGCTCTGCTGTATCATGGAACATATAATGAACGGTTACTCCCATGCCAACCCAATGGGCCGCGGAAGCATTTGATCACCGCGACGATCGGGAAAGCAGCGGACGGGGCATCCGTCACTACCCCATCAAAGAGCGACAATGAGTAACGCCCACGACCCGGCTCTGCACCTGTTGGTCGATGACCATCACGTCCGCAACCTGTTGTCGATGAAGCGCGTCTTCGGAAAGGCGAAGAAGGATCCGGAGCCGGTACTGACCGACATCCCGGGCCGAAGCATCTGTTGGGGTTGCGTGCTCACCGATCAGGGGAAGCACCGGCTGTGGTACGAGTCCGAAGTGCCGCAGAATTGCCACGAGCTGGCGAAGGCCGGCGTCTGGGGCCGCGGCGCCGAGTACGGCTTCTTCCCTGATCGGTATCCCGGCGCCGTGCCTGAATGGCAAACCGCAATGATCAGTTACGCCGAGAGCGAGGACGGCATCACGTGGACACGCCCCGACGACCTCGGGCTGATCGAGTGGCAAGGGTCAAAGGCCAACAACATTGTCCTGGACGGCAGCATCGCCGTGAAGCAGTATGACGGTGCCGTTACGAACATGGATTCCCCATCGGTCGTTCGCGACGACTCCGCACCGCCGGAAGAGAGGTATAAATTTTTCTCATTTTGGGCAAGCGTACACTGCCACGATGGCAGGGGCGGCCTGGATCGAAGCGAGGCGGATTTGCAACGTTTCTGGGACGCCTCGGCGAAATATGTCATGACCAGCCCGGACGGCATTCACTGGCACGGCCCCGTGAAACGAATCAAGGAACACGCCGGCGGCGGCGACTACAGCGGCGTGACACGTGATCATCGCAACAAGCGCTGGTGGTACAACGACCGC
>JASLZG010000129.1:313-4179 GCA_030754995.1 Lentisphaeria bacterium | reverse complement strand
GACCGCGCCCGGCAGGGCCTGTGGGGACCGACATACATCCGCACGGCAGGGCTCTGCTCCAGCGACAGGCTCGACGACTGGCCTGAGCACGTCGAACAGCTCTTTCCACTGGGCGAAGCCGAGGATTTCGGCGCCGCCTACGAGCACCACGGCATGGTCCCGTTCAACTACGGCGACCAGGACCTTGGCTATCTCGAACTCTCCATCAAGGGCCGGCCGCAGGCGAGCCTGCTGGTCAGCCACCACGACGGCGAACGCTGGCAACGCGTCGACGGCTGTCCGCCGCTGATCGAATGCGGCGCTTCGGGGGCGCCCGACAGCATGATCGTCAACGCCACGCGCAACGCACCACTGCTGATCGGTGACGAGATGCTCATCCTCTACAACGGCCGCTGCGAGTCCAATGACGACAGCGGACTTCACGAAGGGTATATGTGCATCGCCCGACTGCGCCGCGACGGGTTCGCAGGCATGGCAGTGGACCAGGTGGCGGCGGCGCGACACGACCAGCCGGCCTTGTTGCAAACACAACCCGTAACAGTGACCGCCGACACGCTGGCGCTGAACATCGAGGGACACGGCGGTACGGCCCGCGCCGCCCTGTTCGACGAAGCCGCAGAGCCAATCGACGGGTTCGGCCTCGATGACTGTCTGCCCATCGACGAAGACAACGTCCGCGCCGAAGTGCACTGGCATGGCGCCGACGTTCGCCAACTGAAGGGCCGGCGCGTGATCGTGCTGGTCGAGTCGAGAACAGGCGTGATCTGGTCGTTTCGCCTTTGATATGAATCAACCTGTTCGGCGGAAGGCTCACATGCCCCGGGGTGCGATTGGTTGATGGCGTGCCGGACATGCTGCCTTTTCTCCTCGACGCGATCAATCTTCCAGTCGCACCCGCGCGTCCGCCCTACTGCTGTCCTTGACGATCTATCTGCCCTACCTTATTGTAGCGCTTCTCTCAACAACCACTCATTCCCACCACATCTCCTCTCATGCATAAGATCCCCGTTCTCATCGTTACCGCCGCCGGCCTCCTGGCTTCTTCAATCGCCACCGCCCAGTCTTCCTGGGGCGAGCTTCCCGAAATCATCGCCAAGGTCAACAGTCAGAAGATCTCGAGAGATGATATTCGGGCGCCGGTTGAAGCCGGACGACCGATCACCGCCCAGATCGACGGCGCCATCCTCAATGCGCTGGCGGCACAGCAGGCACGCAAAGAAGGTCTGGACAAGGATCCGGAATATGTCCGCGTCAAGGATCACTCGGCGGAACGCCGACGTCGGGAGAAATCGCTGACGGCCACGATACTGGTCGATCACTACCGCAAGAAAGTACCCGCCCTGGTCGAGGCAAGGCAGGCGTCGGCGAATGTCGAAGATGTCGAGGTCATCAAGTACATAGCGTTAAACAGCGACCGCTTCGGCACCTTGTCCGGCGACCGGCTGCAAGCCACGGCCAGAAGCATGATCATCAAGGAACGCTTCGCGGCGGCTGAGTCGGAATGGCTCACGGCGTTACTGCTGAAAAAGGGCATCAAGGTCAATAACAAGAATGTACCCGCAGCAACGATCGAGGCGGCTATGGCCGCCAGGCAACAATCAATGTCTGCCGCCCGGAAGCAGCCGAAAGGCACCACTCTCCTCGACGCGGTGACGGATATCATCGGCGGTCGTGATGCTCTCGCAGAGGCCGTGATCACCGTGGCGGGCGAGGAGATTGTCGTCGGTGAGCTGCCGGTGTTCGCTGGCCTTGCCGCAAACCGCGCGGGCCCCATGCCGCTGCTCCGGCCTGTCATCACGACGCTGCTCGCCGCCGAGGCCAGGAAGGAGGGGATTGACAAGGCCCCGGAGTTTGTGGCTACGGCCGGCCGGGCGGTGCGACCACCCATCGCCGATTACATCGTATTGGCGGGGATTTACTGGCAGCATCACGGCATCGACACGCAGTCGATAGAGATTACCGACGCGGAGCTGCGCGGCTGTTCGCGGGCCATCGCTCAAACCCTGATGGCGCAGGACGGGGACGCCTTCAGCACCTGGCTGGCGGCGGCCAAGAAAGAACACGTCAAGGCTGAGGTCACAGCGTCAGAGTTGACCGCCTGGAACGAGGCGATTTTCGCCGCTGTACTTGACGGCGACAGCAAAGATCTGCGCACCCAGCTACTCATAACCAGGCTCGGCTGGAAGCGCAGCAAGCACCTGGAGACGGCGCTGGCAGCAGCGAAGATCAAACGCTACGTCGATTGAACAACTCTTTCTGTGGCACGGACCACCAGCCGGCAACTGGCGGCTGATTCCGTCGCCCCCCGCGGTGATATCAACCGCATCCGGTGTCGGTAAGATTCTGCTTCCAATACCCTGTGAAACTTTTTTTAAATTTGCGATATTTTTACTTGGAATCTCGAAACAGATTTCTTATACTGAAGCTAATAATAAGGTTAAAAGCCTATTTGGAGTGTTCTTTTTTCTTGATCAAAAAAAAGCCTATTTGGAGTGTTCTTTTTTCTTGATCAAAATCTATAACCACCTCAGTTAACGGAGGAACCAGCGATGACGAATCTCAAACACATCATTGGCGGAATCGCCGTGGCCATTGCGCTGCTCGTCGGCATCCAGAGCTTTGCGCTCGGAGTAACCTTCAACTTGTCAATCACCGACAGTGACGGCAAGCCGAAGAAAACCCCGACTGGCGGCACCTGCGGCGCCAATTCCGGGGATCATATTGCCTTCACCGGTGCCGGCTCGTATATGAGCCCCGGGTACAACCCCCACCCTGCGGTACCGGGAGACGGGGAGGCTTGGACCTGGGGACGCGACCTCGAGCCTGGGAACTATGAATGGGTAGGTTTCGGAAGCACCTTATATTGGACGCTCAGCGCGGACGGCAGCGTCTACCCGGAGGTTTTCTCTGGCAGTAAGACTTCGGATTATTACGATCCGGGTTGTTCCTTGATCCACCCTCAAGGCCATACGGCCTACTTTGTTATCAGCCAGCGCGGTGCCGGCGGCGAAGCAGGTCCCGCTGGTGCTGACGGTGATGATGGCTCGGCCGG
Organism: Lentisphaeria bacterium; assembly: GCA_030754995.1. GTDB lineage: Bacteria > Verrucomicrobiota > Lentisphaeria > JABSQK01 > CAJWLW01 > CAJWLW01. Next base: position 1,127 of record JASLZG010000129.1, on the reverse strand, counting down.
TGCCGATGGCGCACAGGGGCCGCAGGGTAAGGTTGGTGCCGCTGGTGCCGCTGGTGCCGCTGGTGCCGCTGGTGCCGCTGGCGCCGCTGGTGCCGATGCACCGTGCACACCATGCGCCGACGTCGTCGATGCCGCCGTCGCCCTGGCTTGCTTAATATTGGGCGAGAGTCCGCCGGCCAGTGTTTCGGATTTGCAGGCCGCCGCCACGACCATTGTCGATACTCTCATGATCAGCTCCAATATCTGCGAGCCGGAATGCGACCTCGCCGCGGGAATTGAAACTGCCATCAACGCCAAACTCAATTAGTAAAACCGATTGACGCGTTAACCTTGAAAAGAAGCACGGGGTCTCCGGACTCCGTGCTTTTTTGTGGGTGCGCCGGACATGCTGCCTTTTCTCCTCGACGCGATCAATCTTCCAGTCGCCGCCGCCGCATATGAACGCCGGAGACCGGCCCTGGCATTCCTGAGTTCGATATAATCCCGCACGTCGCAGGCCACGAGCAGCTCGTACGGGCCATCGGGAGACCCGTCGGAGCGGTGGTAGGGGCAGGGACTGCACGCTGCTTCAAAACAGGCAGTTTACGGCCGGCCCATACTGTAGTGGTCGACGACTTCCTGCGCCGTGATGCCACGGTCGAAAATGACGACTTCGTCGACAAACCCGAACATATGCTGGTTGAACCCACCGCTGTCTTGATCGACACCGATCAGTAATTTACCGTCCGGAGAATCGTCGAGCGGGGCGCTGTAGGCAAGGCTTTCCATGAGCTGACCATCGACGTACGTTTTCAGGATATCACCGTCAAACGTA
>JASLZG010000129.1:0-303 GCA_030754995.1 Lentisphaeria bacterium | reverse complement strand
TAACCGCCAAATGGTGGTACGTCGCCGTGCTCAGAAGCGCCGCCCCGTTGGATACCGCGGCAGCCGAGTTGACGCGCCAATCGACGCGGTCCGGGTCGATGTCGGAGCCGAGCTTATACACTTCACCAGTCGAGCCGCCCGAGGTCGATTCGACCCGCAAGACGAAAAACGGGGCCGTAAAGAAGTCTTCGGTCCTGGTCCACGTCATGATGGAGACTTCCTCACGCAGGTTGGCATGATTACGCGGATCCAGGATCTCCACATAAGAGGTGGTGCCATTGAAATAAAGCGCGCCTTTGCGAT
>JASLZG010000128.1:4833-12879 GCA_030754995.1 Lentisphaeria bacterium | reverse complement strand
CATGCGGAGATAGCCGTCGATGTCGCGGGCCGGCATGACCCGGCTCTTGACCTGATTGTTCGGCGACCAGGGGATGTCCATCTCGCCGGACTCGAAGGCCCGGATGGTGCCGATGGCGACGTCGCCGTCGCCGATCTCGAGCTGCCGGAGGGAATCGATCAGTGGTTGCCCCTGCATCAGTTTCATGGTGAAAAAGACGCCGTGCCCGGGCAGGTACCCGAGGTCATGCACCGGAATAATATTCGGATGCTCGAGCTGTGCCGTGATCCGGGCCTCGCGCATGAAACTGTCGAGGGCCACGGCGTCGTTCGCGATCCCAGGCAGGATGACTTTCATGGCGGTATCCCGCTCGAAATCCTGGTCTAACACATGATAGATCACCCCCATGCCGCCGGTGGCAATCTTGTGTTTCGTCACGTATTTCCCGTCGTGAGCGGTGCGCCAGCGGACATCGCCGCAAAACCGTTCGTCGCCAGTGGCCGCATCTGTGGCTCCACTGTCGCTGGCGGCATCAACGAGAATCGAAGAGACGATCGAGCTTTTGCGGACGATCTGCGTCTTCGAAATGATCAGCGAATCCTGCCCGGACAATTTCGGTGTCGTCGCCTGTACATGCTTGTCCATGGACCCGCCATCGGTGATTCGATCCCACGCCATCCGTTTCTTTACGATGCCGGCGCCGGCGCCACGGTCGCACACGGGCGTCGAACAACTTGGAGAGACCGCCAGGCGGCCGGCTGGGACGGTTGAGAATTGCCCCGGCCTCGCTATATTGCACCGCAATAGTGACGCCTAACCTAATGTGATAGTGACACGAGCACAAATGCACCCGTACCGGCACCGGTCCTGCCTCCCGCCATTGCGTCAGTTGCAGCCCCGAAACAGGCGATGTCAAACGTAGTTTACGAACCCGGCAGCACGATCAGCCATTTCCGCCTGGGCAAGATGCTGGGCCAGGGTGGCATGGGGGCGGTATATCTCGCCGAGGACCTGACGCTGTCCCGCCCTGTCGCCATCAAATTCATGAACCGTGAACTGGTGGCGCAGCAGGCCAACCCGCAGTTGCGCGACAACATCGAGCAACGATTTATCCGCGAAGCCAAGAGCGCCGCGGTCATCAATCACCCGAACCTGGCGCAGATCTACGAAGCGAACTTCGACTCGGACACCTGGTTTATCGCCATGGAGTTCATTGACGGCGCCTCCATCGCCGATCATCTCGAAAACAACAGGGCCTATACCGTACCGCAGATCATCGGCATCATGCGCCAGACCGTAAGCGGCCTGAAATTCGCCTGGGACAGCTACAAGATCATCCATCGCGACATCAAGCCGCACAACATCATGATCACCACCAACGATATCATCAAGATCGTTGACCTGGGCCTGGCCAAGCCGATGAATACGACGGATGAGAATTACGACATGCCGGAGCTGACCAACGCCGGCGTCCCCATCGGCACGCCGCACTACATGGCGCCCGAGCAAGCCACCGGCGAGGCCAGCATCGACCACCGTACCGACATCTTTGCAGTCGGTGCGACGCTCTACGAGGTGTGCGCCGGCCGGAAAGCATTCCCCGGCGGCACCGCCCCGATGATTTACATGGCGCAGATCCAGAAGAAGTACGAGCCGATCGAAAGCCGGCGCGACGATATCCCCGCCGAACTCTGCGAACTGATCTACGACATGCTCGAACCGGAACGCAACGAACGCATCGGGAGCTACGACGAACTCCTTGAGCGCCTTGCCGTGATCCAGGGCAGCGGCCAAACCATGCACGGCGGCATCGAAGAGTTCGCCGCCGGCATGGGCGGCGGCGCCATCGACGACCCGACGATGGCAGCGCCCATGCAGTACAACACCTACGAAATCGACGAACTCATCCTCGACCGCTTCCGCGTCCTCAAGTTCATCGGTGAAAGCCAGGCCGGTGCCGTCTACCACTGCATGGACACCAAGGCCGGTGTCGAATGCGCGGTCAAGAGCTTGTGTCCCGGCCGCGAATTCCCGGCACCGGACATGCCCCGCGTCAAGGAGAACATCCAGCGGCTGATGCGCATGTCACACCCCAACCTGGTGCATCTCCGCGACCTCATCCAGGATGACAGCACCAGCGAACTCTTCGTCATCATGGAGCTGCTCGACGGCCGCAACCTGCGATCCTGGGTGCACGAGAAAAACATCGAGCTCGACGGCATTACGGTCAACGATATCCAGCCGCTCCTGACCAAGGTCGCCGAGGCCATCGACAGCATCAATTCCAAGTTCAACATCGTCCACCACGACCTCAAGCCCGAGAGCATCTATCTGGTGGAAAACGACACCCAGGTCCGCCTGCTTGACCATGGTGTTACCTACTGCTCGCCAGAGAAAGACCCCCATGGCAACGCCAAACACCCCTACAAGTACCCATACTCAACCCCGGACTACCAGTCGCCCGAAATCTGGCAGAAAGGGGAGTTGACACAGCGTACAGACCAGTACTCCTTCGCCGTCATGGTCTACGAAATGCTCGGGCATCGCCTGCCGTTCTGGCTGAAGAACCCCAACTATCTCGAAAAGGCGGCCGAGGACAAGGCGGACAAGAAACTCTCCGAGGAGGAGCGCCAGCTCAAGAACCTGTACCACGACGTGCTCGAAAAAACACCCGAGCCGATCGCAGGGGTGGGTAGACAGGAGAACAACGCAATCCTCCGGGCCCTGAGCAAGGATCCCTCGCAACGCTTCGCCAGCTGCACCGAGTTCGTCCAGGCCCTCAATCGCAAAGGCATGCCGATCCTCGTGAAACTGGGCATCGCCGCCGCCATCCTCCTGGTCCTCGGTGTCGGCGCCGTTCTGGCTGTGGGCTCCGGCGACCGCGACAGCAGCCAGGCAGAGAACAGCAAACAACACCGGTCACCGCCCCCCGGCAGTTCCTCCCCCCAGGCCGCCGACGTCACGGTGGCATACACCGACAACGGCACCGACGTCGACACCGTGCCGGCGAACGACAACGGTTCGGATGTCGATGTGACCGCCCATGTCAACGACAGCGACCGCATGACCGACGACGAACACGAACGTCTGGCCGCCGAGGAACTCAAGCGCCAGCAGGAAGAAGAGGTCGCCAGTCAAATGGCGCAGTTCGCAGAAAAACAGGCGCGTCTCAAGGAAGAAGCCAGGCGCAAAGAGTTCAAGCAGCGCGCCGAGCAGCAGAAGGACAGCCTCGCCGCCATCGTCAAGAAAACCTCTGAGGATCCGCGGATCGCCGTTTACCTGCCGGAGATCGATGACGTCACGAAGACTGCCGAGTCTCTCATGGAACAGGAAAATTACGAGCTCGCCATCACCACCTACAAGCAACTCATCGACGCCGTCCACAACATGGAGCTGCGGGCTCTCCAGGAGAAGAAAGAGGAAGCTGGGAAGCTGCGGGAACAGGCCGCCGCCACCCATGAAAAGGCGAAACGCTTCGAAGGCGCCGACCCGAACTTCGCCCAGGCCTTCGTCGATGCCGATGTCTCATGCACCATGGCCGAGGAATACAGCAGGAAGAAGCAGTTCGACCTGGCCGTCACGGAATTCAAGAAGGCGGTCGACAAGTACAACGCAATCATCGCGAAAGGCAACGAGAAGTACCACGGCGAAACGGGCAGAAACTGGACCATACCGATGGTCAATGTCGAACTGGTCTGGGTCGACAAGTTCAAGATCTGGGTCGGCCGGTACGAAATGACCAATGCCCAGTACCGCAAGTACAAGCCGCTGCACGACAGCAAGAAGGCGGAGGAAGGGTTCTCCCTCAACGGCGACGACCAGCCGGTCATCGAAGTGACCTACTACAATTGCGTCGCCTACTGTTCCTGGCTCAACTCGACGATGGCCAGGGATAAGTTCCTGCCGGACGGTTACGAGTTCCGGCTGCCGACCAAGGAGGAGTGGCAGAGCATCGCAACCACCGGCATCGATCACCACTACCCCTGGGGCAACGAATGGCCCCCGGAAAACGGCAATTACGCAAATCAGGAAGTCTTCCCGGAGAATTGGAATCTGGCTGGATACGCCGACAAGTTCGCGGTCACCTGCGACGTCAAGGACAGCGGCAGGAATGCCTGGGACCTGTTCGGCCTCTCCGGCAATGTCTGGGAGTGGACCAGCGACGAACGGGAAGGGCGCCGCGGCGTTTTCGGCGGTGCCTGGACAAGCCTCGACAAGTCCCAGCTCGTCGTCGAACCCGCAGGATTCAATTATGCCGACGTCAATGAACCCTTCGACAATATCGGTTTCCGCATCGTGCTGGCGCCGAAATAATTCGTCGCACAAGTTGTATTAGCGCCCGTTCGCGGCAACTCTTCCACCTGTCTCCGTCAAACCTCCCTTCCCGGGTCAATTCAACGTGCCTTCCATGCAACGCCTCATCCCTGTTATCATCATCGTGTCGGCCGCCGTCGGCCTGGCGGCTGATCCCGCCGGGTTCTACGATTTCGAAATCATCCACAACCCCGACCGTACGTACTTCGACGCCGACGACGGCGACTACGAGATGAGCGATTCCGAGTACGGCAGCCTCAAACCCGGCCCCCGTTTTATGCGGTACATCTTGTCGACGTGGCAGGACATCGGCTACACGGAAGAGCCATACTTCAAGAATAAGTCGCCGAAGTACACCCGCGATGTTTCGATCCACGCACTCAGCAATTTCCTGCTCAACAGCCGCGATCCACTGGCCCGCTCAAACCTCGTCATGCGACTCATCGCGTGCAACAACCCAATCGCCCAGGATTTGCTCAAAAGACTGCTCGCCATCGAACTCGACGCCTATGTCACGGCCGACATCCTCAAGGCCTTCCGGCTGCTGGAGACGTCATGCCCGGAGAGCGAAACTTACCTGGAGCATGGGGATCCGGACGTGCGCCGCGAAGCCGTTCGGCTCTATGCGCAGCAAGCCGACTTTCAGGCTGCCCGCCTCCTCGGGCTGGCCGGCAGCGAGTCGCAGCTGCCGGTTGTCGAGGAGATCTGGGGCGTCCTGGCGCAGAAACATGCCGGCACAAGTATCGACGACTGGAAACCGCGGCTGGATGTGCCGAACCCGACCGACCGCGCCCAGGCAGTCGCCGCCATCATGGGTTATGCCGACTGGGCCATGGCATTGCGAGAGCGGTTTGCGCAGTTCGCCGACACCGGGCACCCGCTGATCCGCACCACCATCGCCGACCATCTCGGCACCGGTCTCGACAAGGAGTTTCAGTTCAGCCTGCTGCGTCCCCTCATCGATTGCGAGCACACCAGTGTCCGGGCCGCCGCCGCCGCCGCGATTGGCCGGCTCGAAGCCGGTGAACTTCTGCCCGGCCTCGTCAAACTGTCCCGCGACCCGGCCCCCATCGTGCGCCGCCGCGCCGCCATTGCCATGGGCGCCTTCCCGCAGCGCGACACCTATGTCCGTCTCATCGAGCTTTGCGGCGACCCGGGCAGTGAGCTGCTGCGGGACGCCGCCCTCGACACGCTCGAGAGCATCGCCGGCAAGTATCCCGTCGAGCGTGAGGCCGGCAGTTTTCTCGACCACAGGAACGCCGACATCCGCTACAACCTCTACCGCCTCCTGACCCGCCTCGACAGCTCAATGTACAACGAACCCATCGCCACAAAACTACACCTCAGTGCCACCGCCGCCCGCCAGAAATTGCCATACAGCGACCGGCCGATCAACATCGCCGCCGCCATCCGGGCGCTCAACACCGGCGGCGCCAGGGAAGCGGCTGCCGACATCACGGCGCTCAAGGAGCATCCGGACGCCCTGGTGCGCACCGCGGTGGCTGAATCAATCGGTGTACTGAAGCCCGCCAACGGCCCGGACATCGTCAAGCAGTACGCGCAGCAAGACCATGATACCGAGGTGCGCAAAGCCGCGCTGACCTCCATGAACGCCATCCTCGACAACTCCTTCGAAGACACCCTGCTCAACATCCTCAAGCGCACCAACTACGCCGCCGGTGAGTTTCTCACCGCCACAGACCGGGTCATGGCCGCTTGGATGCTGTCGCGCCTGCCGACGATCGGGGCACCGACGAAAGCGCGCCTGTACGCCCAGATCGCGACGCCCGTCATCGCCACGCCGATGGGACCGGCGTTCGATTCCGAGAACGTACGCACCACCGCGCTCTGGTGCCTGGTCATCAATGGGAAACGCTATCCCAACGATGCAGAGCTGCAGAAACAGGCCAAGGAACTGTTCAACCTGCTCATCCGCGACTTGGAGGACGTGGGCACCATACCGACCAGTTATGTACTGAATTACTATGCCTATCAGGCCAAACAGTTCCTCAACGATGAACCGATCAAACGACGCATCGTCAAGCCGCAGAAGTACAAGTTCAACTACCGCCCCGCCAAGAAAGGCTACGGCAAGTGACGTGTATCAAATTTTACAGAGCGCCGCACGCCCAGCCCTTCTCCTGATCCTGTTCGCCGCCGGCTGCAGGACGATACCGCCCGCCCCGCCGGCGGCCGACCTGCACCTGCCCGGCCCGGCCCGGCCCGATGCCGCGGCCCTGCCAGTCCGGCTCGATCTCCAGGCTGCGAAGTCCGCAGCACTCAGGTACAACCCCGACCTCGAGGTCACCCGCGCCCGCATCCGCAGCGCCGGCGCCCGTCTGCGTGAGGCAGGCACCCGATACGCTCCGGTCGTTGGCGCCGGTGTCAGTGCGGTCCATTCGCAGGATGTTCCCAGTAGCCAGTCCTTTCTTACCGGGGAGCGCTTCGAAACCTACAGCCCGTCGTTGACGTTTGAATGGCTCGCCTTCGACGGCTATGCCAGGCAACTTGGCGAACATGCCGCAGCCCGGGACCTCGGCGCCAGCGAGGCGGTGCACGACAACGCCCGGCGCCTGCTGCTCGGCGCCGTCAGCCGCGCCTGGTACAACGCCGCCCTGGCCCGTGAACGCATGCGCATCACCGCTGCCGACCGCGACTTCAACCAGCGACTGCTCGACGACATGCGGCAGCAGGTCGAGGCCGAACAGGCGTCGCGGACCGACGCCAACAACTTCGAGCTGCGCCGCAACAATGCCGATGTGCAGTTCATCAATGCCGAACGTGACTACACCCTGGCCCTCACGGTCCTCGCCGAGCTCCTCGGCCTGCCGGGCGCCGACCTTTCGGGCCGCCTCGACTTCGACATAGCCGATGGCGAGCTGCCGGAAAAATCCGCGCCCGGACTCGACGAACTGCTCGACATCGCCCGGCAGCAGCGCGCCGACCTCGAGGAACTCCGGGCAACGATGGCGGCGCTCAAGGCGCGTCAGGCCGCGGCGCAGGCGGCGAAATCACCCACCGTGTCGGTGTCCGGCGAGCTCGGCGCCACCAGCCGCGACAACGTCAAGTTCGAAGGCGATGAACGTTCCGGCAGCCTCGGCGTTGTCGCCACCTGGGAATTGTACACCGGCGGTGCCAGGCAGGCTGCAGTTGATACCGCCGCCGCCGACTACGAAGTTGCCGCCCGGCAACTGCAGGACCGCTGGCAGGAGATCGTCGGTGAGATCCGCCGCCAGCGGCCGGTCATCACAGCGGCGCGGCGGCGCTTGAAGCTCAACCGGGAGAGTGTCGGCTTGGCGCTGCAGATCCGTGATGACATCGAACGGGCCTGGCGCGCCGGCGCCGAGCCGCTGACCCGCTTGAACGAGGCACAGCGCGACCTCAACGTCGCCGAACTCAACCTGGCGGTCGTGCGTGCCGAGCTGCTGCAGGCCCGGAGCGACCTCGACACCGCAACCGGCAGCATCCTGGATTGACGCGTCACCGCAGCGCAATGCCTGCCGGGCAAACGCTCTTGCCGCAATGGATTCTCGTGAGCGATACCGGCGGAGTCGAGGCGTTTCAACGTTTGTCGTGTCGCCACTGACCGGTAGACATGCGAAAGCACGAATCCCTGTCTACACCCCCATTTTCCGCAACAGCGCCTCACTCGTCGACTCGACGTGCAGGAGGCGGCGCCAGGCGGTGCGCAGGAACCCCTGCGCGACCATGCGGTCAATAAACTCCAGCAGCGGGTCGAAGTAGCCGTCGAGA
>JASLZG010000128.1:269-4823 GCA_030754995.1 Lentisphaeria bacterium | reverse complement strand
CTGGCGCAAAAAAACCCCCCGCCGGGGGCCGTCGCCGCGGCCGAGTTGGCGCCGGCCACCCGGCTTTGCGTGGGCCTGCAACGACCGCAGCGCCCAGACCTCGAACAGTTCGTCGAGAGTGCCGATACCGCCCGGCAGGCTGATGAAGGCGTCCGCCAGCTCGATCATCCGCTCCTTGCGCCGGCACATCGTGTCGACGATTTCGAGATCGGTCAGGCCGTGGTGCATGATCTCCGAAACCTGCAGGGAGTTGGGAATCACCCCGATCACCTGGCCGCCGGCCCGCAGCGCCGCGTCGGCGACATGCCCCATCAAGCCGATACTGGCGCCGCCATAGATGACCGTCAGGCCGCGTTCCGCAACCAAAGTTCCCAGCGCCTCCGCGGCCGGAACATAGGCCCCTTCGAAGCCGGCGCTGGAGCCGCAGAAGATGCCCATCGACTTCATCGTCAGTCCACCGATTTCTTCTTCGGCCGCGCCAGGCCCCGTTCGCTGGCGGCGATGAAGTCGAGCATCGTCTGCACTTCTGCGAACTCCGCCGCCGAGTCACGCAGGGCGGCGACGGCGGCGTCGATGGGGAGATCCGACTGGAAGATGACGCGGAAGGCATTGGCCACCGCCTGGATCTGCTCCGGGCTCTTGCCGTTGCGTTGCATGCCGATCTTGTTGGTCACCCGGGTCTCCGCCGGCACCCCATCGGCAATACAGAAGGAACAGACGTCCTGCCCCAGCTTGGAGAAACCACCGACCATGCTCATCGTGCCGATCTTGACGAACTGCACGACCCCGCTATGGCCGCCGATGACGGCGGCGTCGCCGACCTCGATGTGGCCCGAAAGCATGGCGGCGCTGCTCATGATCACCTTGTTGCCCAGGGTGCAGTCGTGGGCGACATGACAATACGACTGGATCAGGCAGTCGTCGCCGATCGCCGTAGTGGCGCCGCCGCCGGTTGCGGCGTTGACCGTGACGTACTCGCGGATGACCGTGCGGCTGCCGATCCGCACATACGTCTCTTCGCCCTTGTACTTGAGGTCCTGGGTCTTCTTGCCGAGGCAGGCGAACGGAAACACCTCGCATTCGTCGCCCAGTGAGGTATGGCCATCAATCACCACGTGCGAATGCAGGTTGCAGCCGGCGCCCAGGTTGACCTCCGGCCCGATGGCACAGTACGGACCAATATCGCAACTGTCGCCGACGATTGCTTTCGGATCGACAATCGCAGTTGAATGAATCGCCATGGCCGCTACTCCGTGAACGCAAATTTGACGTTGGTCACACTGACCAGGTCCTCGCCGACATACACCTTGCCGAACGCCTGGCCGAATCGCTGTCGAATCGTGCGCAGCGACATGACAATGTACATCCGATCGCCCGGAATCAGCGGCCGGTTGAAAGTGCAATCCTCGATCGACATGAAGTAGGCGAGCTTCCCGCGGTGCTCCGGGCGCGACAAGGCATAGGCACAGCCGGCCTGCGCCGCGACCTCGAGCTGCAAACAGTTGGACAACCAGCAACGCCCCGACGGGTGTCGCACCAGGTTCGCCTCGGTCGCGGTCAGGTTCTTCACCGCCACCATCTCCGGCATGCCGTCTTCCTCCGGTTGATGCCAGCCCTCGACCCGGTCAATCAACAGAAAAGGGAACCGATGGGGGATGAACGACTGGATCTCCTCGGTGTCCAAGGCACCCTCCTGCAGCACCGGCACTTCGGCAGCGCGTGGTGCAGTGAGCTGGCGCGGTGCCAGGTCGACCGCCGGGTCGGCCACGGTCGCCAGGGTGAACTGCGCTTCGCAGGTAACCTCTTCGCCAACCCTGGCAGTCGCCGCAACCGTCAACGTTGTGCTGGTGGCATCGCTGAGGGTTGCCTCCAGGGACAACAGGTCACCGGGCACAACGGGACGGCGGAATTTTACCTTGTCGACCGACTGCGTCACGACATAATCGCTGACGGTGCCGTCCTGTCGCCACGCCACCGTCGCCAGTTGCGCCATCGCCTCGACCTGCAAGACGCCGGGCATGATCGGCTGCGCCGGGAAATGTCCGGCGAAAAAGGCCTCGCTGATCGACAGCAGCTTGACACCGCGCGCCTGGTCACCATCGAGTTCTATACGGTCGAGCAACAGGTACGGCGGTTCGACGCCGAGCTGCGCCAGGACGGAATCAGTCCCCAGTACACTCATGTTTGTCCTTGTTGCATTGCACTGAACTCTTCGACACGGTCGGAACGGATGAAAAATATCCTGTCCACCGGACTTTTCGACTTCTATTTGTGTTCATAGCCCATGACTTCGCGAATGCGCTGGGCCAGTGCGACATTGGAGGGGTGCCCCGGCTTGATCGCGATGATCTGCCCCCGCAAGCGGCGACCGACGAGACTGAGGTCGCCAACGATATCGAGCACCTTGTGACGAACGAACTCATCCGGAAAGCGCAACTCGTCCTTGGCGATGATCACGCCGTCCTTGATGACCACGGCATTGTCGAGACTGCCGCCACGCACCAGGCCCGCCACCATGAGCTCTTCGATCTGCTCATACGGGCAGAAGGTCCGGGCGCCAGCCAGCTCTGTGGCAAAGCTCCCACTGGTGACCGGCAGGCTGAGGTACTGGGTGTCCATGATCGTGGCGCCGAAACCGATGGTGCACGAAATCCGGTACTCGTCATACGGCAGAATCACGGCGCGTGTCTCGCCCTGCTCGACGTAGATCGCCTCTTCGATGCAGCAGTATTGGCGCGGCGCTTCCTGGGTCACCGTACCGGCGGCACTGATCTCGGTGAAAAACGGCGCACTGCTGCCGTCAACGATCGGTGGCTCGGGACCGTCCATCTCGATGACGGCGTTGTCGATGTCGCCGGCATACAAGGCCGCCAGGACGTGCTCGACGGTGTATACCACCGCGTCGCCGCTGGCGAGCGTCGTGGCGCGACGTACATCGACAACATTCGACGCCACCGCCTTCACCGACGGCTGGTCCGGCAAGTCGACGCGGATAATCGAGACACCCGCATCCGCGGCCGCCGGCTGAATCGTCAGATGGGCCCGGCCGCCGGTGTGCAGAGCGATTCCGGAAAAACGGCAGGGCGCGGCAATTGTACGCTGGGGATCGTCCAAAATGGCAAGCAACCGTTATGACGTTGAGCCGGGCGGGGCGACTGTCGAGGAGTGCCGGCGCCGGTAATAAACCGTTGCGGCAGCAGGATTGCAATCCAGCGGGGTTTGTACGGCAGCAGCAGGCCGGCGTTCCGGGCGCCCGGCGCCCGGAACGCGGTCAAGAGCATTTGCCGGATCAAACGGGTGCGGCATATTCTCGCATGAGACGATTTGTCCTCCTCCTCTTGCTCCTGACCACCTGCACCCTGGCGCCGGCGCAGTTCCTTGATACGGCGTTCGGCCATCCATACCTGCAGAACACGACCGCCGACGCGGTCACGCTCGTCTGGTGGACCCGGACGGATAGCCCCGGCACCGTTTCTTTCGGGACCAACGCCATTGGCACGACCCAACCGTCGCAGCCACAGTCGATTGTCCTGACAAAACCGGAAACCGGCGGCAGCGAACAGCGCTTTCGCCACGCGGTGCGGCTCCAGCCGCTGCGGCCCGGATCGCAATATCACTATCGCGTCGAGCAAGGCACCGCCATGTTCGATGCAACGTTCCGCACCGCTCCAGCCACGACGCTGGCGCCGATTCGCTTTCTGGTATGGGCCGATACAGAAACTGAACCGGCCTCCCACGGCCGTCTCGGTGACGGCGTACCGGAAGAGTATCCGATGGACCAGAACGACGGCATCCGGGCATGCGTCGCAGCGGCAGCGGAGATCAAGGCTGATTTCATTCTGCTGGCCGGCGACGTCACGGAATGCGGCGGCGAGCTGGAAGACTGGGACGAGTTTTTCCGCAAGGTCAATGACCGGGCCAACCTGCTGGCAGCACATACACCGATCTTCGCGGTGCCCGGCAACCACGACTACTATGCCGGCCCCAATGGCGGCGGCTACGAACAGCCGGGCAGCGAACGGCACGCGATGCACAAATTCCACAGCCATTTCGAGCTGCCGACGGACGAACGCTACTACCAGTTCACGTGGGGGCCGGCGACCGTGATCGGCCTCGACAGTTGTAACCAGAGCCCGAACGGGTCAGGACTCGATACCAATTTTGCCCTGACCGGTGAGAACGAACCGGGCGGCGGCCGCGCCCCCGACCGGATGCCCGAATCCCGACAGTACCGGTGGTTGGCGACGACGCTGGCAGCCGCGCAAGAGCGGTCGCCGTTCATCTTCGTGTTTTTCCATCACATGCCGTTTGGTTCCGGTGTACACAGCTTGCCGCCGGGCCGCGGCAATGGACAAGACTGGCAGTCAGGCTATCCGCTGCGAAAACTGGATTCGCTTTTTCACCAGTATGGCGTCGACGCCGTCTTTTGCGGCCACGAGGAGATGATGGAAATGGCCGAGACGCAGGGCGTGACTGCCAAGGGTGCAGCGCACAGGCTTCGATACTTCACGCCGGGCTCGGCGGGCGACGGCATTCGTTCGGCAAGAATCGCCA
>JASLZG010000128.1:0-259 GCA_030754995.1 Lentisphaeria bacterium | reverse complement strand
ACTATGGCAAGACCGCAATCGGCCGGCACTATGGCTTTCTCGATGTCACCATCGGCCCGGTACCTGGCCGGGCGCCCATCTGGCGTGCGACCATTCGACAGGCCTGGATCGATCCGGCCTGGGCCACGGACCCGGCGGTGCCGCCGCTGGGCGGTTATTACGATGCCGAGGTACCGGCAGCACGCTATGAGATTGAACAAGCCGTCCCGTGATGCCGTCCTCCCGGGGGAGTCACGCAACCCCAACAGCCCAAGCAGGT
>JASLZG010000127.1:6836-12882 GCA_030754995.1 Lentisphaeria bacterium | reverse complement strand
GCCGGGCCTCCAGCCGCGCGCCCCGGGCCGCGGCGCCGGTCACGGCCGCGCCGGCCATGACAGCGCCGGCCAAGACGCTCGCCCCCCGGGGCCCCGGGGCCCCGAGGGCCGCGGCGGTGCGCAGCCGGCGGCGCGCGAGGCGTTTATCGAAACGGCGACGGCCTGCGGGCTCGAGCTGCTGAGCGTCGACGAACGTCAACCGCTGCGCACCACGACGTTCGGTGCCGGGCAGATGTTCGCCCAGGCCATTGCCGACGGGGCGCAGTCGGTGTTCCTGACGATCGGCGGCAGTGCCACCAACGACGGCGGTACCGGGTTCGCCCGGGCCCTGGGCTACCGATTTCTCGATGCCGACGGCAATGATTTGCCGGACGGCGGCGGCGCCTTGCAGCAACTTGCCAGGATTGTCCCGCCGGCCGAGCAGGCGTGGGCGGGATGCCACATCGTGATCGCCTGCGACGTCGACAATCCGCTGCTCGGGGAGAATGGCGCCGCGGCAATCTTCGGGCCGCAGAAGGGCGCTTCACCCGAAGACGTGGCGCCGCTCGACGCCGGCCTTGCGAACTTCGCAGATTGCCTGGCCCGCGACCTCGGCTGGGACGGCCGTGACACACCGGGCGCCGGCGCTGCCGGCGGCCTGGGCAGCGGGCTGATGGCGTTTTTCGGCGGCACGCTGCGGCCGGGCGTCGAGGTGATGATGGACGCCATCCAGCTCGAGGACAAGATCGCTGCAGCGGACCTGGTGATCACCGGGGAAGGGCGCACCGATGGCCAGACACTGCGCGGCAAAGTATGCGCCGGCGTGGCGAAGGTCGCCGCGGCGCATGGTGTCCCGTGCGTCATCCTTTCCGGGGCAGTCGGCGGCGACTTCAGCCCGTTATACAGCCAGGGAGTAACGGCGGTATTCAGCGTTAGCCCCGGGCCGCGGACGCTGACCGAAGCCTACGCCGCGGCCGAGGACGATTTGGCGGCGGCGGCGGAGAACGTCGTGCGCTTGATTGGCTAGGGAACGGGCATAGCCAGTCCAAGCGCCGTCGAGTACCGGCACACTCTCCCTACCAGTCGCCCCGCTTCACCCCGCTGGTGCCGAACTGCTGGCGGATGGCATCCACTGCGGCGTCGAGCTCGACGTTGCGCTCATCTTCTGCCTGTTGCCCGTAAGTTTCACCGAACAGGTCCGGCTGGATCAGGTCGGTATCGTCGGTCTCACCCGAGAGGCCGGAGACCCCGAAGCCAACCAGCCGAACAGGCTGACCGGATTTTTCGCGCGTAAGCAGTTCAAAACCGGCGTCGATCAGGCGTCGGTCCTGATGGGTTGGCGGGTCGAGACGCAGCTGTCGGGTGATCGTCTTAAAATCGGACCAGCGCAGCTTGAGATGGACCGTGCACGCGGTGCGTTGTGAAGGGCGCAGGCGACCGCCGACTTTTTCTATCAGCGCCAGCAGCGTGCGCTCGACGGTTTTCCAATCGGTGCAATCGGTACCGAAGGTGTGTTCATTTGAGATGCTCTTGTCTGTTGACTCGGTCACGATACGGCGATGGTCGATACCGAAGGCGCGTTGATACAAGTGCTCCGCGGTCCTTTCGCCGAACATCTGCGTCAACTGATCCCGGGACATGGCCTGGATCTGGCCGATATGTGAGATGCCCTTTGCCGCCAGTCGGGCCGCTGACTTTTCGCCAATCCCCCAGATCCGGCGAATCGGCAGAGGTGCCAGGAAGTTGGCGATGTCCGCGGGGTCCCGCGGCACGACAGTGAGTCCGTCGGGCTTATTCATGTCACTGGCGAGCTTGGCCAGATATTTATTCCCGGCCACGCCGATTGATGCTGTCAACTGCAGTTCATCCCGAATCTGCGTCCGGATCGCCTCGGCAGTGGCGATGTCGCCACCGCGCAGATGCATCGAACCGGTAATGTCGAGAAAGGCCTCGTCGATGGATAGCGGTTCGACAAACGGCGTGTATTGTTCGAGTATCGCGAAGACCTGTTTCGAGACTTCACCGTAACGCTTGCCGCGGCAGGATACATAAATTCCATGCGGACACAGCTTGTAAGCCTGACGCGACGGCATGGCCGAGTGTACGCCGAACTTGCGTGCTTCGTACGAACACGTCGAAACAACACCGCGAGCATCGGGCGGGGCCCCGACGATGACGGGTTTGCCACGCAATTCCGGGTTGTCACGCTGTTCGACAGCCGCAAAGAAGGCGTCCATGTCGACGTGCAGAAAAGTTGTCAGCGGCGTTTTCATTCGAAAATGCATTCGGGTTGCTGAACCGTAATCGTGATTGTCGCAGATTGCTAATGGAATTCCAGACCGCCGGGGTGTGTTGATGCGATTCCTTGTGCTGAGTTCTTTCCTGCTGATGCTTCATCCGCTGGTTGCGACGGACACCGAGTCGTTGCCAGCGCCAGCTGCAACAATCGAAGCAGGCGGCGGGGCCGAAGCTGCGACGGGCGATGTTGAACAGTCCGAGATGGATCCCCCTGACGGCGGGATAGCCCCGGCGTCGGCCGATCATTCCTACCGAATTCTGAAGAACTTCGGACATATCGCCAGCAGCAATACGAAGGAAATCCTGGCTGAGATAGCGGGTTTTTTCTTGATCGTGATTGCCGGCATTATCGGCGGTGGCGTCTTTGGGTTCATGATCGGGCTTCTGCTGTATCTGCTGCTGCGCAAGCACGGGTTTTTCAAGTCGCCGTGGCGCTGGATGTTTCTTTTCAACTGGCTGTGGCCGTTGGCTTTCGCCGTTGGCTTCGCGTTATCCGGTCTGATCGCGCTTCCTTCGATCCTCGGCAGTGTCGATGCCATTTCGACCGTGAAGTCCAAGCGCCCGATCGAGCGTATGGTTTCCAGCATCTACGTTGCCATAGCCCTAGACGATGCCGGACATCAGCTTGACGGCAGTGAATCAAACGCGGAGCTGGCGGCGCTGCTGACGAAATACGAGGGTGTTCGCGAAGTCAGCGATCAAAAAATCACCGACGCTGTGAACAAAGCGATTGGTGGGATGATCCGCAAAGGTGAAGTCGATGGCTGGCTCGATCGGGTGAAGCACTGGATGTTGCGTCAAGGGGTTGAGTGGGTGATCGATTTTATTATCGACAAGGAATCGAAACTCACGTGGATCGCGGACGTCGGTTTATTGGCTCTGGACGATATGAGTCCGGAGGCGTTTGAGGCATTCGCTGCCGATAACGGGGACGCGGCGGCGCGCCTGGCCGATGCACGTGAACATTTCGAGGTCATCCGCAACGCGATCAGGGTACAAGTGATCATTCTGATGGTGCAGAACATACTGGTAGCCCTGGCGGTGGGGCCGGTGCCGATATTTCTGGTGCTGTGGATATTCAGGATCTGTGTAAAAAAGAGTGGGGCGGTTGAAGAGTTGTAGGGTTGAAGGGGTGGGATACCGGGTGACCGACATTGGTGGCGCGCCAGCGCCCGGCACCGGCCGCATGCCACCCGAATCACAGCAGGTCCTTTTCGACGGCCAGCGCCTCGGTCAACTCCGGAATCGCTTCCCCAACGGTGTCAAGCAACTCCTTGAGCCGCCCGACCGTTGCCGCCTCGAAGCGCAGTGTGATCACTGGCTCCGTGACACTGCCACGACATAGTGCCCAGCCATCGGGCCAGTCGAGGCGGACGCCGTCGACGGCAGTAGCCGGCAGGTCCGGGAAGGCGGCCCGAAACTGGTCAATCATGCCGGCCCGGACGCTGTCCGGCAGGTGAACGCGAATGTCGCGGGTGATTATCGGCAGCGGGATGTCGCCGATAAGCTCGGAAAGCGGACGCTCGGCGTGGCTGCAAATGCGCGCCGCGAGCAGGGCGGCGTAGAGGCCGTCATCGCCGTAGTCGAGCTCGCGGAAGAAAA
This sequence comes from Lentisphaeria bacterium, assembly GCA_030754995.1. GTDB lineage: Bacteria > Verrucomicrobiota > Lentisphaeria > JABSQK01 > CAJWLW01 > CAJWLW01. Next base: position 9,003 of record JASLZG010000127.1, on the reverse strand, counting down.
CATGCCCACTGATCTCGACGCCGAAGTGGGCCTGCTCGGCCATCATCCGGCTGCGAATGAAGCTGTGGCCGGAGCGTTCCATGCAGGCGTGGCCACCGAGCGCCTCGACCTCGCGCCGCAGGATGTCGGAGCATTTCAGGTCGTAGACGACCTTGACGCGGTCGATATGGCGCAGCAGATGGTGCACGAAAAAGACCGCGAGACGGTCTGGTTCGACCGGGCGGCCGCGCTCGTCGATCAGCACAACGCGGTCGCCGTCACCGTCGAAAGCGACGGCCAGGTCGACACCGGCATGACGCACGACGTCGCAGGTGCCGTCGAGATTTGCCAGCACGGCGGGGTTCGGGTCACGATTCGGGAAACTGCCGTCCGGGGTGCAGTGCAGCGGTACGACATCGTGGCCGAGCCGGCCGATGATCGGCGGTGCCCAGTCGGCCTGGCAGCCGTTGCCGGCGTCGACGAGAAGGCGCAGCGGCCGCCCGAAAGCATCGTCGAACTCTTCCGCCAGCCAGGCATTATACGCCTGCTGCACCGATGCGGCCTCGATGCGGCCTTTGCCCTGGCGATAATCCTGGCGCTCGATACGGTCGACCAGTCGCTGGATGGTGGCTGGCACCGTCGGCTGATTGTTGAGCATCAGCTTGATGCCGTTGTACTCGGGCGGGTTGTGGGAGGCCGTGACGATCACCACGTGATCGGTTTGCAGGAAGCGTTTGGCGAAGTACGCGACCGGCGTCGGCACGATGCCGATGTCCAGCACCCTGCAGCCGGCGGCGGCTAACCCCTTGGCGACGGCCTGCTTCAGGGGCGGGGTGCTGGGGCGCACGTCGCCAGCGAGCACGACGGTGCCGCCGTCGATCTCGGAACCGGCAGCGCAGCCGGCGGCATAGGCCGTCGGCTCATCGAGCTGCGAACCGTAGAGTCCGCGAATGTCGCAGGCTTTGAAGATTGAAGGGGGCATGCGAAAATCAGTGTGGTTGAACGGTACAATACCGAACCCTGGAGACAAATTCCCACCGCCGTGGTAAATCGCCATGCGTTGACAAGGATTTCACCACGCGGTCACGAAGAGCAGCAAGAAACACGGCCAGGGGCAAAAAAAAGTTTTTACTGGTCGTGATAACTCCGGAGCCTGCCGTGCCGACCGTGCCGACGGCGCTTGAAAATAGGCTGACTTTCAATAGTTTATGAGGTGTGTTCGGTTTACCATATTCTTGACAAACTGCGATTCAACTGGACGGATTACGTGACCAGCATCAACAAGCCATATTGCCCGCGGCGGTGCGCTCTCCCGATTGTGGCACTTCTGCTGATCGCCGGCGGCCCCGCAACAGCCATGCGATTCGGCGAGATCGACCGATTTCGACTGGTTGACCAGGCGGTCCCGGTGCTGGAGTGGAATGAGATCGATTTCGAGGCGCGACCGTCTCTCGGACCGGGTGAAAAATTCGCCATTCTTTCAGTCAGGCTCGCCGCCGGCCGCAGTATCGGCAAGTATGACTACGACCTTGCGGGCGCCACCTGCCTGGCCATGGCCATCGACGACGGGCCCTTCCGACCGGAGACCTGGGAACAACGGCAGGCGGCCGATGTGGAGCTCGTACATCTGCTTTACAAGGTGAGACAAGCCGACAGCCCTTTTTCGTTGAACATCGCGTTGCTCGACACGAATGAGACCGTCACCCTGAACAGCGACGGCACCGTAGAGGAAAGTGCTGCCGCGGCGGCCGCCACGCCGGATGAGTCAGCCGATACGCAGCCGGCACCTGTGGAGGCACCCGCTACCGCTGTAGAAGAGAAACCGGAAGAGGCGAAACCGGAACCTGTCCAGGTGGTGCAGCCGGCTGCGAAGAAACCAAAACCCAAGCCCAAGCCAATCATTATCGAGGAAGAAGTCGGAGACGATTGGTAAACTGGCTGCCCATGGCTTTGTTTATTCGGTGTGTCAGTTGGCTGATCGGGGCGATGCCCGCAACTTTGCAGATCGGTTTCGGGCGCCTGCTCGGCTGGGGGCTGCGGCGGGTGGTGAGATTTCGCCGCACTGTGGTCCGGCAGCAGTTGCAGGCGGCGCTGGGGCCCGAAACGGCGGCCGCAGTCGAACCGGCGTTTTACCGGCACATCGGGCTGACGGCGATGGAGTTGCTGCGGCAGGCTACGATTGCGGATG
>JASLZG010000127.1:0-6826 GCA_030754995.1 Lentisphaeria bacterium | reverse complement strand
AAGGCGCTCGAGCGGGGTCGGGGAGTCTTGGCATTGGGTGGTCACCTGGGGAATTGGGAGTTGCCCCTGCCAATGATTAATCGCCACGGCCCGGAGATGTACATTGTCTACAAAGAGCTTAAGCATGCCGCCGGGGAAACCTTTCTCCGAATGATCCGTGATGATCGAGGGGTGCATGGGATTTTACGACACGGTGCGGCCCGGGGGGTACTCAAGGCGCTCAAGAGGAATGCGATGGTCGGATTCGCTCTCGATCAGAACATGACCGCAGACGAGGGGGTGTTCGTCGATTTCTTCGGTATGCCTGCCTGTACAATTCCGGGGTTGGCGGTGCTGGCAGAAAGATCAGGTGCCGCCGTCCTGCCGGTGTGTTGTCACCGGGACGCGGATGAGTGGCACCACCATTTCCGGTTCGGCGCACCGATCGAGCTGGAGAGTGGAGGGCAGGACCGCAACGCCAACGCCCGCGCCAACACCGCACGATTTACCCTGGAACTCGAGAAGATGATCCGGCAACGGCCGGCACAGTGGATCTGGATGCATAGGCGCTGGAATACCAGGCCGCCTGAAGAAGCGGAAGCGCCAATCAAATTTTGAACGTGAATAGCCAGTTTGGCAGAAAAAAAAAGGTGAGATCATGACGATGGATGATATTACTTGCCCACAGTGCAAGGCGATGAATCAACCAGATGCCGATAGCTGCAACGACTGCGACAGCAGCCTGCTCGTCGGCAAGCTTACCAGCCTCGGAATGGGCGTTCTGCCGAAAGGGTTCGTCTGGGAAATGCGTCCCGGCGACCTGAGCCTGGGACGCAATATTGCCAATGATTTTGTCATCCCAAGCAATCTCATTGCTGGAGAGCAGTTGCAGTTCGTCTATCATGGCAAGGGATTTTCGCTGCTCGACGTCGAGCACAAAAGCCGCTGCACCGTTGGCGGTCGAACGGTCAGTGACAAGACCAAACTGCGTGACGGTGTGACGATCAAGGTCGGCGTGGAGGAGTTTCTCTTCAACTGGTCCGGTGACGAGGCGCGCGAGGTCACCCGCGTGGATCCGTTCGCCAACCATCTGCAGTTGATGCTCGGGGTTGTCTCGGAGTTCCACACGTCGCTGAACCTGCAGGAAGTGTTCAATAACGCTGTCGATGCAGTTGTGCGCCTGACCCACACGAAACGCGGTTACGCCTTCCTCGTGGATGTAAGCCCCGATGGCGAGATGGAGTTGCGCGAGGTTGCAGCCCGCCGAGCCGGCGGCAAGGCACTGACCGACGATGACCCCTCCGGCTACACCATCAGCCAGTCGATCATCAGCCAGGTCGTTTCGGGTGACGAACCCATTGTCATCGAGGACGCCGGTGCCCAGCAGGTCAGGACCGACACCATGCGCAAGTTCAAGCTGATCTCCGTCGTCTGCCTGCCGCTGGTCACTTTCAATCATCGCACCGGCAAGAAGCGCGTCATGGGCGTCATCTATTGCGACAGTCCCATGCCGACCGGGGAACTGCCGAAACATTGTCGACCGACGCTTCAGATGCTGACCCAGATCCTCACTGCCACGATCGTCAAGTGGCAGAACTACGAAAAGATGGAATCGGTGTTCAACGCCTATGAACACACCGTTGCGGCACTCGAGCAGGAGCTCGCCGGCTTGCAGAAGGATATCGAGACGCTGCAGGCACGGGTCAGCGAAGCGGACGGCACGAATACAATCGGCCCGGACGAGATTCAGTCGGAACTGCAGACGGTCAATGCCCGGGTCAGCAGCGCTGTCGACTCATTGAACCGACTCCGGGAAACCCAGTGACAGGCCGCCGCATCGAGCGTTCGTGGCTTATCTTTGTGGCACGTCACCTTCCGGCGCCCGGGATCGTTTCCTTGGAGTAGAATGGCGCCGGACAAGCGCCGGCAAGCTCATCATCGCAACCTCGGCTCACCTCGGTCCGCCTTGTTAACGCTCGCCTTCGATCTACTCATCCGGGCATGAACCCAGTGAAACCTGGACTCCGTGAATCCGATTCGCTCAGTCACGAGATCTTCGTTGCGGCCGGCCAACGCTGGTGTTGGCGGGACGTCCTGGCGATGGTCGAGTACACCGGCAATCTCCAGTCGCTCCTTGCCGAGGTCGCCGCGGGATGCGCCGCCGAAGCAGCAGCGACCGAACGCAACTGCCTGCCGAACGATGCCGAGGTGCAGGGACGTTCACACGACTGGCGCTACACCTGGGACCTGGTTACGGCCGAGGAAACCGCCAATTGGCTTGCTGCCCGGGCCGTCGGCCTCGCAGACCTGGGCACCTACATTCTGCACCAGGCCTGCCGTGAGTTGGGCCATGCCCACCCTGCACCCGCCCCGGCCGCGGCCGACGATCTGGTGCCGCTGCTCTGGCCGCACACGGTGTTCAGTGGTACGTTGGCAGACTACGCCAGCGCCCTCATCTATCGTGTCCTGGCCTGTACCTGCAGCGACGCGGCAACTGCCACTTCCTCGCCGCCGGACTTTTCCGATGCCTGGTTCCTCACCGCCGACACGGTTGACAAGTATGCTCGACTCGATGCAGGTTATAGGCAGTGCGCCATGACCACCGCCGACGACTCCGAGTGTCGCCGTCAGTTGCCCGCACTGCGCCGGCACTTTGTCTCTTTCAAACTGGCCGGGGCGACTTTTGCCGGTCGTGAGGCGGCCCGCGAGGCACTGCTGTGCGCCACGGCCGACGGCGAGGCGCTGTCAGAGGTGTGTGAGCGCAGCGACGGCCGCTACCGGGAATTTACCGCCCGCGCCGACGAGCTGGCAGCGGGCGACGCACAGCGACTGCTTTCTGCCATGCCGGGAGAGTACGTGGGGCCGATCGCCGCTGCGGATGGCTACCAGGCCTTGGAGGTGCTCGAGAAAATCGAACCGGCCCCAGACGATCCGGTCGTCCTTTGCCACATTCGCGACCGCCTGGTACGCAATCGCCTGGCGCCGCTTCTCGACACACATGTCGACTACCTGATCGACCTTCAATAAATGGAAGAATGGCAACGGAATGGGAAAGGTTCCAGGCCACCTTCCAACCGCCTCTTTCACCTTCATGCAAAAATTAGTTGAACAACAGTCGCTCTTTCGCAACCAGTCGCCGGAGCAGTTTGCCGAGTTGGCGGCACTGTTCGAGCGCCGCGACTTTCGTTTTGGTGACGTGATCGCGACGCGTGGCGATGCGGCGTCGGCCTATTTTATTATCGCGTCCGGCCGGGTTCGCGTGGTGCGCCAATTCGGCGACGACGATGAGGAACCCCTGGCGGTGCTCGCGGCTGGCAGTACGTTCGGTGAACTCGGGTTGCTGCACCCGGCCTCCAGGGCCGTTACCTTGCGCGCCAGCGGCGACGTTGCACTATGGCGGCTGGCGACCGAGGATTTTGCTGCTTTCGCCGCCGCCAATCCGGCTCTGCATGCGGAAATGCTGGAACGGGTGGCCGGCTGCGACATCCAGTTTCCCGACATTCTCCTGGACGGTCCCGGCAGCAGCGACTGGCGGCCGACGCCTGATCCCCGGGACCCCGGCGTCGCTGGCCACGGGGCGGCGGTCATCCCATCGATCCGCCAGATCGACGAGATGGATTGCGGCGCCACAGCGCTCGCCATGGTCTGCGCCGGTTACGGCCTGGCTGTCGGCCGCACGCGCATTCGTGACCTGGTCCGCAGCCGCGACGGCTCGACGTTGAGCGACTTGACGCACGCCGCCGGAAAGCTCGGCTTGCAGGCCGCCGCCGTGAAGCTCTCCAGCCACAACTTCGACCGGCTCTCGACGCCGGCCATCGCCCATTTCGCCGACAACCACTGGATCGTTGTCAGCCGCCGGCGCGGTGAACGAATCTGCATCGTTGACCCCGCCACCGGCCCCGGGTCGCTTACGCGTGACAGTTTCCTTGAGCGTTGGACCGGGCACGCGATCGTTTTCGGCGCGCCCTTCTCCGGGCATGAGGCGGCCCGGCCGCGGCGGGACTGGTCGTGGCTTTGGCCTGTCTTTACGCCGCTGTGGTGGTCGCTGTCCAAGATCGTCCTGCTTACCCTGTTCATCTGTGGCCTGCAATTGCTGACCCCGTACCTGACCATGGTCGTCGTCGACGATGTCCTGGCAATCCGCGACGTCAAACTGCTCAACACCATCGTGCTGGCCCTGGGTACGACGATCGCCTTGACGCTCCTGCTGACGCTGTTTCAGCGGCGCATTCTCAGTGTCATCGCGGTGAATCTCGACGAGTCCCTGATCGACTTTATCATGGGCCGGCTGCTGGCGCTGCCGCCCATGTACTTTCACCGCCACCGTCCGGGCGACATACAGCGGCGCCTGGAGACCGTCCGCGGGCTTCGCGACTTTGTCGTGCAGAGCGGTGTCGGCGGTGTGGTCGCCCTGGTACAGGTGATTGCCTTTCTTGCGTTGATGGCGTGGCTGAGCCCACCGATGACTCTGATCTTCCTGGTCATGGCGCCGATTTATTTCGGGCTGATGTTTTTTGCCGGTAAACTGCTGCGGCCGGCGTTCCATGAACTGCAGGAGGACGAGCACCAGTTGCGGGCCCTGGAGGAGGACGTGGTCAACGGCATCGACACCGTCAAGGCCGCCGCTGCCGAACCCCACTTCCACCGCCGGCTGCTGTCTGACTTTCGCCGTATCTCGCAGCGCCAGAGCGAGAACAACTTCAATGTCTACTGCTTTGAAGGCACCATTCAAGCGCTCGGCTTCCTGACTACCGTGCTGTTCCTGTGGATCGGCACCCGCCTGGTCATGGGAGACAGCCTGAGCCTCGGGGCGTTTGTCGCTTTTCAAATGCTGGTTGCCCTGAGTTATCCGCCCATCCTCATGATCATCAAGTTCTGGGAGGACCTGCAGCAGAGTGGCGCCCGCGTCCAGCGGCTTGGCGACATCATCGAGACAGCTCCGGAACCCACAAGCAGTGCCGGCGACGCGACACGACGCACGGTTGACGCACTGCAGGGGGCCGTCGAGCTCCGACATGTGAGTGTGAGCTACGGGACGCCGGATGCCCCGCTGATCCTGCGCAACGTCAATCTCGCCGCAACCCCGGGGTGCCTGGTTGCGGTCATCGGCCGCAGCGGCTCGGGCAAGACGACGCTGGCGCGCTGTCTCGGCGGACTCCTGACGCCAGGGGAGGGCGCGGTGCTGTACGATGGCGTGCCCGCCACCGACTATGACATGACTTCGCTGCGGCGTCAGCTCGGGGTGGTGTTCCAGGAGAACCACATGTTCGTTGGCACCGTGCTCCAGAACATTGCCTTCGGCGACCCGGCACCTGACCCGGCGCGCGCCATGCGGGCGGCCGAGGTGGCCAGCTGTCACAACCTTGTTTCGCAGTTGCCAGACGGCCTTGACACGGCGATCGGGGCGGGCGGCTATGTCCTGTCGAGCGGCCAGAAGCAGTGTATTGCGATTGCCCGTGCGGTTTACCAGGAACCGTCGGTGTTCATCTTCGACGAAGCCACCGGGGCCATGGACATCGAATCGGAACGACTCATTCACAACAACCTCGGGCGCATCCTCGACGGGCGCACAGCCTTCATCATCACTCACCGGCTGGCAACCGTGCGTGATGCCGACCTGATCATGGTGCTCGACCAGGGACGTATCATCGAGAGCGGTACACACGCCGAGCTGATGGAAAGGCGCGGACTGTATTACGACCTGACGCAGATGCAGGGGCGATAGATGGATTCCCCGCTGGCATGATGGATGTGCCCGGTGCGCAGCCGCCAGGGCCAGCACGGCGAAGGTTCAACATCCCGTGCGATATAAAGAAACACCTGCACCTGACACGTGGATCCCGACACGGTACTTTACGCTTCGTACTCACGGCCTCGAAAGAGCGTGTCACCCAACCCCTTTGCTGCAACACCACGGCGGTTACCTGTGAAACCGGAACAACCCGGAATAACCCTGACCCAGGACGGTCATGCGGCGATCCTGCTGTGTATCGGTCCGGATCAGTCGTTCGATGACGCCGCGACCGCGTTGTTCGAACTACTACAGCGTGCGCAGTCCCAGTTCCCCGATGTGCCGCGACATCTTTACATCGAAATCGACGGGCACAACGGTGAACGGACCGGATTCGATGCCGATTTTTTCGAGTTTCAGCAGGAGTTTTTGCTTGGCAGCATGGGGCAGTTCTTCACGATGATCGACACACCACTGACCGGAGCCCTGGGCAATCCGGAGGCGCAGAACAATGACGTCGCCGACCGTCTCCAGATCGACGAGGTGCCGTAGCAGCGGCAGAAGTTATCGCCAGCGCCAGATGTCAGCCCGCTTACCTATTCGTACCGGTTCCCTGTAGGATTGTGGCGGATTTTGCGTAAAGTAGGCTATCGATGCTTGCTGCAGGCTGCCGAGCTTCGGCAACCGCAGCATGTCAAAAGCGGAGGTCGCCTGCAGCCACGCTGCTCCAGTCCATGCGATAACGGACAGTTGAACCGCGCCGCAACGAACGACTCATGCCCATACACAACAGAGATTGGTACCAGGAAAGCAGCAGCTACGGCGGCTCCCATGGCGGGAGGGCGGCCAACGCCACACCGATGTGCACGCGCATCCTGATCGTTACGATCGCGGTGTACGTCGCACAAATCGTCACCTCCGACGGCAGCGACTCCCATGTCACTGCGTGGCTCGCGGTGACGACGGACACGATCCCCCGCCTCCAGGTCTGGCGACTGCTGACCTATGCCTTCTGTCACAGTCCCTTCGAGCCGCTCCACATCGTTTTCAATATGTGGATCCTGTGGATCTTCGGGCGGCGGATCGAACTGAAGTATGGCAGCCGCGAGTTCCTGT
>JASLZG010000126.1:12643-12913 GCA_030754995.1 Lentisphaeria bacterium | reverse complement strand
CAACATGCTCGCAACCCTGCCGGCGCCAATAGACAACGACGGCAGGACAGACACCCTGCTCGTCCTCAATGTCGCCGACCCGCTCGATCCCGAACAACTCGAGGCAGTCGAACTGCGCCTGTTGCTTTCCGACCCGGCCGCCGCCGGCTTGCTCGACGGGCAGCGGCTCGCCACGGTGACCATAGCCACCATCGGCCACGCCGGCAACGGGCTGCTCAACGTACCACCGGCAACGGGTGTGGAAGCACACATCCAGATGCGGGTCAACAA
>JASLZG010000126.1:0-12633 GCA_030754995.1 Lentisphaeria bacterium | reverse complement strand
TGCCGCCCGCCGTCTTCGCAGCCGGCGAAAATCTCATCGGTGTTTGCGCCGCCGCGAGGGCCGGCGAACAAGAAACCATGCAAATCGAAAAACTGGAATTGCACGTAAGATACCGTGCCGGATAGGAACCCATGGAATCAGGACTGAAAGGAAAACGGGCGCTGATCACCGGCGGCGCCACCGGCATCGGCCGCGGTATCGCGCTGGCGCTCGCCGCCGAGGGCGTCGATATCGCGATCGCCAGCAGGAACCCCGCGGCCAAGACGGTCGAAGCGATCGGGGCACATGGCGTCCGGGCGCTGCGCCTGGTGGCGGACGTCGGGCATGAGGATCAGGTCGTTCGCATGGTGCAGGAAACCATCGACGGCCTGGGCGGCCTGGACCTCTACGTCAACAACGTGGCGGCGCACTGGGACGAACCGGTGACCAAGGTGACCGGCAACGGCTGGCTCAACAGCATCAACACCAACCTCTCCGCCTGCGTCTACGCCTGCCGCGAAGTTTCGCGGCACTTCATCGCGCAAGGCACCGGCAGTATCCTGATCGTCGGCTCCACCGCGGCCCACGCCCCGCTGGCCACCGAGACCGGGTATCGGGTGTCCAAGGCCGGGCTGAAGCCGTACATGGAACTGCTCGCGGTCGAGCTGGCACCCTTCAAGATCCGTGTCAACATGGTTACCCCCGGATATCTGCCAACCGGGGTCTCCGCCGCGGTCATCGGCGACCGCGAAAAGGAGATTCTCGACCAGATTCCACTGCGCTGCCCCGGCAAGCCCGAGGATTTCGGCAACGCCGCGGCATGGCTGCTGTCGGACACGCTCAGCGCCTATACCACCGGCTCCGAGCTCCTGGTCGACGGCGGTTTCCATTTGCGGCCGACGGCGCTGTTTTCGGATGATGAAGTGCGGCAGATGAACGCCGACTGAGGGAAAACGCCCTGCCCCCGGGATGGCATGAGGATCTGCTTCGGCCCCCGAACTGAATGGGTATCAGATTTTCAACCTCGACACAGGCCCACCGCAGGTTCTCTTTGAATTTGTTCGTTTAATCGCTAAAATCCGTGTGATGCCGGACGCCTGGCAACCTGATGCACCGCCGATTTAGTTCCAACGGTCACACAAGGATAATCCCTAAAATGCGCCCCGACCCATTCGAGAACATGACCATGGTCGACCTGTCTCTGCCGATCCACGACGACGCCCCGATCTGGAGCGCCGAGCCGCGCTGCATAGTGCACGACTGGATCGTCAAGGGCCGCAAGCACGGCAGCGTCGAACCGCTGAACATGAAATACTACTGCATGTCCGGGCATCAGAGCACCCACACCGACGCGCCGTATCACATGCAGAATTTCGGCGACAAGGTCCATGAAATCCCGCTGCAGCGCTACATGGGCTGGTGCAAGGTGCTCGACTTCACCGAGAAAACGCTCGGGGACCATTACGAACCCGGGGACTTCGAGAAACGCGGCGTCGAACCCGGCGACAGCATCCTCATCCATACCGGCTGGGACCGCTACATCAAGCCGCTCGACGAGACCTACTTCAACCTCGATCACCCGCACTTCTCCGAGGCCGCCATCGACTGGGTACTCGAGAACAAGCTCGACCTGGTCGGGATGGACACGCCGTCCACAGATCCATATCTCGAAGATCATCCAAAGATTTTCCGGGAAAAAGACAACTACCCGATCATCCTCGAGTTGATGACCAACCTGGATCAGATCGTCAACAAGGAAGTGTATCTCCTGGCCTTGCCGCTGAACGTCAGTGAAGCCGACGGGGCCTGGGTGCGCGCCGTGGCCTTCGTACCGGATGACTGATCCAACCAACACCCGTACACCCAGCCGCTGCCGGCAGACGGCCCCGGCGCAAGGTCGATCACATGCGCCGAGTCGAAGGACGGCCCGGATTGACCCGCAGCCGGTGCGGACTGCGCAATCAGACAACACCTATTACCGGAGGAATTGACATGAACCGAGCAGAAAAATGCCATGAACGCCTCAAAGGCGCAGTCGTGCCCCTGAACCTGTGCTTCAACGACAACGGTACGGTCAACGACGATGCGGTCTGCAACTACGTCGACTGGCTGGCATCGGAGAAGACGCCGGTCATCCTGCTGACCTACGGCAGCAGCGAATTCGCCTGGCTCACCGACGATGACCTGTGGCGGCTCACGGAAAAGATCGCCAAGACCATCGACGGCCGCAGCCTCTGCGTCTCGTCCACCGGTTTCTGGACGCCGCGCCGGTGTCGGGAATTTCTGCAGCACGCCGATGCCGTCGGCGTCGATGCCGTCAAGGTCCAGATCAACATCTTCGACGGCCCGAACGGCGACGTCATCACCGCGTACTTCGACGAGATCGAGGGGGCTTCCGACATCCCGCTGCTGATGTGGTGGAACCCTGGCGGCTTTCACAGAACGATGCCCCCCGACATCCGTGCGGCATTTGCCGGGATCGGCAAGCGGCCAAATGTTGTCGGGATCAAGAACGACGGCTGCCCGTTCTCCGATTTATACGCACTCAGCCGCGATCTGACCGGCCACAATTGTGCGGCTGTCAGCGGCGGCCTGATGTCCAACTTCCTGTTCGGCCAGGTCCATGGCGCGCCAGCCTATCTGTGTCCGATCGCACCGTTCCGTCCCGACATCGCGATCGAACTCGGGAACCAGGTCGAAGCCGGCAACACCGAGGCAGCCCTGGACATCATATACCTTTACGAGGAACCGATGATGGCCTTCGCCCAGACGGTGAACTGGCTGGTGCTGCTGAAGTCGGCGGTGATGATCCTCGGCCTTTACCCGGACAACCGCGTCGGCAGCCCATTGAAACTTCGGGCGACCGGCGAAGAGTTCGAGCGCATCAGGAAATTCTACGAGGAACTGTTCGACCTGAAGCCGGTCGTCTGACCGGCAGATCCCCATCCGCCTCCTTTCCTGTGGAACGTCAGCACTATCTTATCGGTCACGAAACGCCATACGCAAGAGGACCAATGAAACTGGCAGCACTATTTAGCGACGGCATGGTTCTGCAGCAGAATCAAACGGTAAAGGTTTGGGGGTGGGACACGCCCGGCAACAACGTGACTGTCGCTTTGAACGGCTCTGCTGCCGATGCCGTGGCGGATGCGGAGGGCCGCTTCATCTGCGAACTGCCGGCAATGGACTATGGCGGGCCGTATGAAATGCGCGTCTGCGGCTCCGAAGAAATTGTCGTTGGTGACATCCTGGTCGGCGAGGTGTGGCTGTGCTCCGGCCAGTCGAACATGGGATGGACCTTGAAGGATTGTGCCAACGGCGATGCGGAGGTCGAGCTCGCCGATTATCCCCAGATACGCCTGTTCCAGATACCGACACTGACCGGGGCAGACGAACGTGTCGACCTCAAATCAAACTGGCAAGCCTGCACACCGGCCGCGGCGGGCGATTTTTCGGGGGTCGGCTACTTCTTCGGCCGCGAGCTGCATCGCACCCAGAACGTGTCGATCGGCCTGATCAATGCCTCGGTTGGCGGCACTCGTGCGGAGGCCTGGACCAGCCGGGAAAAGCTGCTGTCGATGCCGCACTATGCGGAAATGATCACCGCGTATGAGGCCGGGCTCGAGAACCTCGATGAGGCCTTGGCAGCGTATGCGAAAGAGCAGACTGCCTGGGAGAAGGAGAATCTTCCCGCCGACCCCGGTAACAGCGGCTTCGAGCTGGGCTATGCCGACACGGACTACGACGACTCGGCATGGCGCGAAATGGAACAGCCCGGCAGCTGGCAAAGCAAGGGCGAAAACTACAGCGGCGTGCTCTGGTTCCGCCGCGAAATTGACATACCCCAAGACTGGGCCGGCAAGCAGCTCCTGCTGGCCCTCGGGGAACTGGACAAGTGGGATGAAACGTATTTCAATGGCGCCAAGGTCGGCGGGCTATCCAGAGACGACGACCCCGCCGCCTGGATCGTTCCGCGCCGGTACACGGTGCCGGGCAATCTCGTCAGGCCGGGCCGCGCAATTGTCGCCACCCGGGTGTTTTCACATATGTACGCCGGCGGTTTTGTCGGCCAGCCGGGCGAACTGTATCTGTCGCCGGCCGGCGACAACGAACAACGGTTGCCGCTGAGCGGCGCATGGAACTTTCATGTCGAGCATGACTTCGGTTTTGTCGATCTCGGCGATCTGGGCCTGCCGGAAGAGCCGATGGGGCCGGGCAACCAAAACTCCCCCTCGGTATTGTTTCGCAACATGATCAATCCACTGGTTGGGTACGGCATTCGCGGCACCATCTGGTATCAGGGCGAATCGAACGCCTGGCAGGGTGTTGCCGAGAATTACCATCAACTGTTCTCCGCGCTGATTGCCGACTGGCGAGAACGGTGGGGCTGTGACTTTCCCTTTTATTTCGTGCAACTCGCGAACTTCGCTGAAACCGCCACCTCTGAGTGGCCCATCCTGCGCCAGTGCCAGGCCGATACATTGCAAGTGCCCGGCACCGGCATGGCAGTGATCATCGATATCGGCGAATCCAACGACATTCATCCAAAGAACAAACAGGACGTCGGCAAACGCCTCAGCCTCATCGCCCGTCATCACATCCACGGCGAGGACATCGAATACAGCGGGCCTGTGGCCAAGGCTGCCGAAGCCGCAGAAAACGGCTGCCGGATTACCTTTTCTCATGCCGAATCAGGGTTGGAAACCGGGGGCGACAGACTCGTCGGCTTCGAAGTTGCCGGCGACGGCGGATCGTTTTCCCCGGCGGACGCCACCATCGAGGGTGCCGCGGTCCTGGTCACGTCCGAACACCTCTCCAGTCCCGAAACCGTCCGCTACGCCTGGGCCGGCGACCCGGTCTGCAACCTGTACAACGGTGCAGGGTTGCCGGCCGCACCGTTCCTCCGGAACATCACCAACACCTGAGCTGTTGCTGGGGCGCAGCGATAAGAGTGACGGTATCAATCCAAATGAACGCCCCCCAGCTATTTCGTCCGAATCTTGAGGATTCTCTTGTACACGCGCCGCCCCCTTGGTATCCTGCCAACTTGATTACGACAGGGTAAAATATCGAAGACGGTTGATCGCGGCGCGCCAACACCCCGACATCAAATGAACCTCACGACCCCAATGGCCATGGCGGCCGCGAACCTGCAAAGCTGGCTCGACCCGGCACACGGCTACAGGCTGACCGGCGGCTTCGGAATCGCCCATGACACCGGCAGGTTGTGGGACGCCTTGCTGCGCTACGAGCAAGTCAGCGATTTCCTCATGCCGGCCGAGGCCGAAGCCGCCATGCTGCAGAACCTGCATGCCATGTTCGACAATCCGGATGGCCTCCTTTTTGTCCCGGCCGGCCTCCACTGGACACCGCCGCGGTTCGAGTTGCATTCGCTGCGCGAAGGGCTGCTGACACTGACCGCACGCATCAGGAATCGCCATGACGACTGGGCCGCAGACGCGGCACGGCGAATGCTGCAGACTGTCGAACGCATCGTCAGGGACGACGGCACGATCGACCCGCGCCGCCTGGACTACTTCCAGTACATGGGCGAGGACAGGCCGTTGCATCGCACCCATACCACTTTGGACGGAAGCGACTATACCGCCGTCACCGGCCGCTTCATCGAGGCGCTGGTCTGGCACTACGAACTGACCGGTGAGGCGCTCGCGCTGGAGCTGGCGCAACTGTTTTTCGACTACCACCTCGAGCACACCGTCAACGCCGACGGCAGCCCGCGCGCGGAAATCTTCAGTCCGGACAACCAGGGACATACACATTCGTATCTCGGCACCTTGCGCGGACTCCTGCGCCATGGCCTGCTGACCGGGCGGCGTGACTGCGTCGACACGGTCTACGAGACGTACCGCGATGCCGTCAGCAATCACCTGATCAAACCATCCGGCTGGGTCGCCCACGATCTCGGCACAACACTTTTTCATGACAACCACGGGAATCCCCTGGCGGAGTGCACCAGTGCCTGCGACGTCGTGCAGCTGGCGTTATGGCTGGCGCTCGAGGACGGAAGAGTGGAGCTGCTGGACGACGTCGAGCGTTACCTGCGGGCCCGTGTTCTGCCGGCCCAGATCCAGGAGAGCGACACCATCGGCAACCCCGGCATGGCAGTGCCGGCGCAGCACATCGGCGGCTGGGGCTGCTGCGAATATCCGTACTCCACAAAAGCCCCCTGCATGCCGGATTACCCGGGGGCAATCCTCCATTCACTCACCGATGTTTATGCCAACATCTGCACCCGCTCGGCCACCGGGCTGCACGTCAACCTGCATGCCGACTATGCCGGCGAAGGAGTCACTATTCACAGCGAGCGCGACGAGGCCGGTCGACTGACGATCACCCTCGACACCGCGGACAACCTGTTTATCCGCATCCCCGGCTGGGCCCCGCCCGCAAGCGTCCGCATCACCGTCGACGGTGACGACAGGCCCGTGGAACGAGTCGGCCCGGCCGCGCAGATTTCCGGCGATACCCTGTCGCCCCCCGGTACGGTGATGATGACCTACGCTCTGCCCGAGCGGCGAAGCAGCGAAACAACACCCGTCGGCGACGTCTACGAGCTGCTGTGGCGGGGCGATGAGATTGCCGGCATCAATCCCAACGAAGGACCCCGGCCAGTTTATCCGGATCTTGCCTGAACCCGGCTGTGGAAGCGAATTGACCCCATGCCCCCGCGGCGTTAGACTTTGATCCTTTGCAATCGAGGAGGAGTGGCATGTTGAAAATCGCTATTGTCGGAATGGGTGGTATCGGCAACACCCACGCCCGCTGCTACGCCGAAAACGAGCAAACCGACGTCGTCGCCGTCTGCGATTGCGTCGCCGAACGTGCCGACACGGCCGCCGAGGCATACGGTGCCAAGGCTTTCTATAGCATTCAGGAAATGCTCGACAGCAACGTGACCATCGATGCCGCCAGCATGGCCACGGCCGGCAAGGAAAACGGCGGCGACCATTACGAACCGACGATGCAGCTGCTCGGCGCCAACATTCCCGTGCTCGGGGAAAAGCCGATATCCAACGAAGTCGACAAGGCGGCCGAGATGGTCGCCCTGGCGGCCGCCCGCAATCTGCCGTACGCCATCGACCTGAACCACCGCTTCACCCCGGCCGCCGCACAGGCCCGCGAGTGGATCGACGAGGGCCGGCTCGGCGAGCTGCAGATGATCCGCATGATGCTGTGGATCAGCAACCCGAACGAATCGAGCCCGCACTTTCATATCCGCGCGCTGCACCCGCATTCGCTCGACGTCATGCGCTACTTCTGCGGCAACGTCGCGAAGGTCCAGGCGTTTTTCAAGAAGGGCAACGGCCGCCAGATCTGGTCGAACCTGCAGCTCAACCTGCTCTTTGAGAACGGCGTCATCGGCAACCTCATGGGCAGCTACGACGGCGGCGGGCCCGGGCACGCGTGGGGCCTGGAGAGTTGTGAAGTCATCGGGCACCAGGCCCGCTTCGTGCTGCACGACGCCTGCGACCTGCTCGAGTTCCAGCCACGCCACAGTATCGAGGCCGAGAGCTACCGTCACCTCGGCGGCATGGCAAGTTTCAGCGAAACATTCCAAAGCCGCATCGACCGATGGATCGAACAGTTGCGCGCCGGCACGGCGCCGGGTGACATCGACGGCTCCGGCGCCGATGCACTGAAGGTGCAGCAGGTCATCGAAGCGGCAATCGAAAGCTGGGAGACCGACACTGTCGTCTCTCTCAATCCGCAGGTCTGAACCATGCAGCGCGTATGTGTCATCGGGCTCGGCCCCATCGGCAACCGCCACGCAGCCATTTACCAAGAGCACGCCGGCTGTGAGCTCGTGGGCCTTTGCGATGTCGATCGGCCGCGCGCCGACAAGGCGGCGGAAACCTTCGGCGTGCCGGCATTCTACAGTGTCGACGAGATGCTGTCGAAGCTGTCGCCGACCATGGCCAGTGTCGCCACCGGCGGTGTCGAGTACGGCTCCGATCACTACGAACCGACGATGCAGGCGCTGGCTCACGGCTGCCATGTGCTCTGCGAAAAACCGATCTGCAACGAAATCGCACCGGCTCTCGAGATGGTGCACCAGGCAACTACCCGCGGCCTGTGCTTCGGCATCAACCTCAACCATCGCTTCACGCCGGCAGCGCGGCTGGCCAAACAGTGGGTCGACGACGGCCGCATCGGCCACCAGCTGTTCATGAACATGAGCATGTGGATCAGCAACCCGAACGAGAGCTCGCCGTGGTTCCAGATCAAGGCGCTGCACCCGCACACCGTCGACATCATGCGCTACTACTGCGGCGACATCGAGGCGGTTCAATGTTTCGTGACCAAGGCACCCGGCCGCCGCATCTGGTCGACCGCCCAGTTCGGCATGCGCTTCGCAAGCGGCAGCATCGGGCAGCTCACGGGCAGCTACGACATCGAGCGCGGCCATCCGATGGAGCGCTGCGAACTGGCCGGGGTCAACGGCCGGTTCGTCATCGATGACCTATACCGTGAAGCCACGCTGTATGCCGCCGGTGACCCGCAGAAGATCGTGTACACCAACCCTGTCTTCGGCGGGTTCCGCGATTTCGGCGATACCTTCCGTGACCGGCTCGGGACGTTCGTCGACCAGCTCAATGACGGGGTCGCCCCGGCCGAGGTCGATGGTTCCGGCGCCGATGGCCTGGCCGCCCAAAAGGTACTGGCCGCCGCCATCGAGTCGGTGCAGACAGAATCGATCGTCAAGGTCGATGAACTCTTTCCCGATTGACCCCACAATGGAGCGACCCGGTATGAAGCTAGGTGTGAATTCCGTTCTCTTCGGCGGCCACGACATGGCCACCGCCTTCTCGTACATCGCCCGCTGCGGCTACGACGGCATCGAGATCTCGGCAATCGACGGCATGAGCGAGCACCTCGTGCTCGAGCGCTGGCAGGAGCTGGTGCCGGAGATCAAGGAATTGGCCAGGACCCACGAGCTGCCGGTCCTCGCCATGGAGCAGCCGTCGCGTGAGCCGCAGAAGATGACCGCCGCCTTCCAGGCCGCGGCGGCAATCGAATGTCCGGTCATCAATTGCGGACCGGGCGGCGAGACCGGTAATGAACAAAGTTTCCAGGCCGCCATCGACTCGCTGGGGAGGCTCGCCGAACAGGCCGGCACCTACGGCGTGACGCTGTGCGTCAAGGCACACGTCGGCCATTGTATCCACGACACGCCCACCTCGCTGCGCGCGCTCGCGGCCATCGACCTGCCCTCTTTCGGCCTCGACATGGATCCCAGCCACGTTCATCGCGCCGGCGAGAACCCGGTCGAGGCGATTGCCGCGGTGGTCGATCGGATTCGCCACGTGCACATCCGCGACTGCAAGGGCCGGCAGGCGGGACCGGGCGTGCCGGAGCTGCAGGCCAACGGTCGTGGCGACATCGATCTGCTCGGCTACATTCGCGTCCTGCACGAGCACGGCTACACCGGGCCGATGGACCTGGAAGTCATCGGTGCAAAGGAATACGGAGTTGCCGAATGCACCGCCATCGCAGCAGAGACACGCGGCCACATGCAGGCGTGTCTGCAAGCCTGCGGCGCCCGATAACCGCACCGAATCACCAGGAGACCAGGCATGGCTGCCAGCCGCAAAAAACCAAATATCCTGCTCATCGCCGTCGACTCCCTGCTGTCAACGCACATGAGCTGCTACGGGTACCCGAAGCTCACCTCGCCGC
This sequence comes from Lentisphaeria bacterium, assembly GCA_030754995.1. GTDB lineage: Bacteria > Verrucomicrobiota > Lentisphaeria > JABSQK01 > CAJWLW01 > CAJWLW01. The sequence goes on along the minus strand of JASLZG010000126.1, from coordinate 2,955 downwards.
ACCTCGACGAGTTTGCAAAGTCCGCAACACTGTTCGAGAACACCTTTTGCCCGCATGTGCCGACGACATCGGCCTACGCCTCGATGCTGACCGGGCGCGACTGCTTCGGCACCGAGGTCGTGGCGCTGCGCCACAAGGGCCCGCTTACCGACAAGGTGCGGACGCTCGCGGAGATTCTGCGCGACAACGGCTATGCCTCCACCTGCGTCGGTTTTACCGGCAACTCGTCGTCCCGCGGTTTCGACAACTATCTCGATTACGAGGCCTGGGAGACCGGGGCGGCGTACCTGCCAAAGGCACAGAGCCTGAACAATGTGGCACTGCCGGAACTCGAGCGCCTCAGCAAATCCGGCCAGCCCTGGTTCGTGATGCTGCGGCACATGGACCCGCATTCCCCATATCTGCCGCCGGAGCCGTTCAATCGCATCTTCTACCAGGGCGACGAATTCGATCCGGCGAACAAGTCGATGGACCCGGTTTACGCGTTCAAGCCGTTCAGGGACTACTTCATGCACTGGATCCCCCCCGGCGTCACCGACAAGGATTACGTGATCGCCCAGTATGACGGCGCCATCGCCTACATGGACGCGTGCATTCAAGGGATCTTCGAGAAGCTCGAAACGCTCGGTGTCGCCGATGATACGATTGTCGCACTCAACGGGGACCACGGCGAGACGCTGTACGACCACGAATGCTGGTTTGATCACCACGGCACCTACGACGTGACCCTGCGGGTGCCGCTGATCATCCGCTACGCGAAGAAATTACCGGCCGGCCGGCGGATAGCGGGCTACAACCAGCACAAGGACCTGGCGCCGACCCTGCTCGAGCTCGCCGGAGTGAAGACCAAGGACAAGTTCGACGGCACCTCGCTGATCAAGCTGGTCAACGGCAAGGCCACCAGTTTCGAGTCGGAGTTCTACATCACCGAGTGCACGTGGATGCGCAAGCACGGCTGGCGCACGCCGCAGTGGAAGCTGATCGTCGCGCTCGAACCCGATTTCCATTTCAAGCCGCCGGTCGAGCTGTATGACCTGGTCAAGGACCCGGATGAAAACGTCAATCTCGTGCACCGGCATCCGGACATTGTCGCCGCCCTGACCGCACGCATGGAGGCGTTTATCGCCAAGCGCGAAAAGGCGCTGGGCATAACCAACCCGATGCTGACCCAGGACGACTGGCATGGCTACGGGTGCGGGCCATTCACCAGCAGCCGGCAGGCTTACGACACGCTGCACATCGGCGACGCCGCGGCAGCGAGGAAGCTGCAGGCCAGGTCACGCGCGAAAAAGAAAAAGAAGAAAAAGTAACATGTCGCTGATCACGAACCTAGAAAAAGAAGAAAAAGTAACATGTCGCTGATCACGATCATCGGCCGCGGCCACTCGGGAACCCGCGCCATGTCGCACACCCTCAGCCAGAGCAGCGTGTACATGGGCGCCAAGGTGAATGAGTCCGGCGACCTGGTACCGGCGGGAGAAATATATGAAGCGTGCCGGGTCATGGCCGCACACGTGCGGCACCTGGGCGGCTGCCGCTGGGATTTCGAAGCACTGCACACGATGCCGATCGACCCCGCTTTCACGCGGCTGGTCGAATCGTACCTGGACTCGGTGCTCGCCGCCGATGCGCAACACCGCGGCTGGAAACTGCCGGAAACCACCCTGATCTTTCCATGGATTGCGCGGCTGTTCCCGGAAATCAGGTATATTTACTGGGTTCGCGATCCGCGTGACTGCATTGCCGGCGACCACATCACCGATGACATGAGCAGATTCGGCGTGCCCTGGGACACAACGGACGATCTCCAGCTGAGCCGCGCCACCAGCTGGAAGTACCAGGTCGATATCGTCCGGGCCACACCGGTGCCGGCAAACTGGATCACCGTCCGGCTCGAGGACTTCGTGCTTGAACAGGAGGCAACGCTGGCGCGGCTCGAGGCCTACCTGGAGATGCCGCTGGCGCGCATTCCGGTGAAACCGGAAGTCATCGGGCGCTGGAAGACGTGCAGCAACAACTGCTGTTTCGATTTTTTCGCCGACCAACTGAAACTATTCGGCTACGAACCATGAGCCGCAACGGCAGTTGACTGTCGTCGGAAAATCCTGTTCCACTCAAACACCAACCGGGGGAATCACCAATGATCCGCAAAGCCTTTGTCATGTCCGTCGATGCCGGCCAGGAAGCCGAGTACGAGCACCGACACCGCCCGATCTGGCCGGAGTTGGAGGAAATGTTGAACGCACAGGGCGTGCACAACTACTCGATCTTCCTCCTGCCGGACACGCGGCAACTGTTCGCCTATGCCGAGATCGAGGACGAAGCACGATGGGACGCCATAGCCGACACCGAGATCTGCAAGAAATGGTGGGCCCACATGGTCGACGTCATGCCGTCGAACCCGGACAACAGCCCGGTCGCTGAAAACCTTCGCGAAGTTTTCCATATCGATTGAGGCCACACGTTGCACGCCGAACGAATCACCATTACTCCGGTCAAGCCGTACGCCAATCTCAACGTTCGTCGCCAGTACCATATCCAGGAAGCGCAATGGATCAGTGCGCCCGGTGCGGCAACGGACGCCGATCATTTCCTCGAGTTCGAGCTGGCGTTCAAGCTGGACACGGCCGCGGCGTTTGTCGTCCATGTGAGCGGCGACCAGCGTTTCGAGTTGTTTTGCGACGGCGGGTATGTCGGCATGGGCCCGGACCGCAGTGACCTGGAGCACTGGAGTTTCCACAGTTATGAAATCTCACTGGAGGCCGGCGATCATGCCCTCGCAGCGTCGGTGCACTCGGTCGCAACGCATCGACCCCACGCCCAGGTGAGTTGTTGTCCGGCGTTTATCCTGGCGGCCGAAGGTGCGCCGGTCGAGCTCGACACCGGCAGCGCCCCCTGGGCGGTCCGGAAGATTGCCGGTGTCAGCTGCTCCGTGCCGGTGCTGTCCGACCTGTG
>JASLZG010000125.1 GCA_030754995.1 Lentisphaeria bacterium | reverse complement strand
GGCGATGCGAATGACGCCGCCGGAACTGAAAAAGATATGGTCATTCTGTTCGACGATCGCGTAGACCGGGCCGAAGGACCAGCGGCCCAGCAACTCGGGTTCAGCGGCGACACTGTTGTGAGTGGTGGCGAGGAAAATGCACAGGATGGCGAGGGCTGCACTGTTTTTCATAATCCGTGTCCAGGAGATTACGGTTGACGCTTTCGATTTGACGCTGCCCTTTTGACAACGATGCAACTGGTTAGGTTCACTGCGGTCAGTCAGTCGACCGCGGCGAATTGGTACTTTAATCTAGCAAAAAACCGTTGATTTTCAAACCATTTGTAGTGTACAAATTTCGGATGTTAATCTCAAGCACAAATGCTCACGCATCCGTCCCTGCAATGATGCTGTCCGCAGTGTATCTTCTCTGCCGGTGCGAATTTGACAAAAACGGAGAACATTCCTGGTGATTCGACCCCTTTTCGCCGGCATGTTCGCGGCATGCCTGCAGAGTGCGACGGCGCCGCACAAACCGCCGCCCGGGCGGCAGCGGGAAATCCTGCGCGGCAACGTGTGGTTCGGCGCGACCCGGGCCCGTGAGCTTTGCTCCCCGCGTCGAGCACACCTTCAACCAGGCGAAAGAGCAGGCGCAGAAGGCGTTGCCAACGGCGCTGACCAGTAACTTCCGGCAACGGATGAATCGAACGATGAGCCGACAGATTCGACAAGTGATGCTGATTGCCGGCGCCGCACTGATACTCTGCGGCTGCTGGTCGAGGCAGGATGCGGTGCCGCAGGAGACCACGTTCGGCCCGATGCTCGCCACCGGCGAGTGGGCGGCGGAGTTTGAGGCTGATCAGGGCGCCGCAGTTGTAAAGTACGACGGCCACAATATCGTTGTCAAAGGTGAAGTTCTCGAGACCGGTATCGAGAAAGAGACGACGGTCGTCTTTGTCCGGCTCGCCGCGACCGCCGACACGAGCGTTTTCTGCGCCTTCCGCACGGCAGACAAGGCGGTCGTGGACCGCCTGCGGCGGGGCCACACGATCAAGGTGAGCGGTTCCTGTACCGGGCTTGAAGGTATCGTCGACAACGAGCTCAATCTGTCGCTGTGCCGGCTGGCGGAGTGAGCCGATCACCACGAATAAATTATGGAGGGGAAGATGTTACGATTGGCTGTCATTGGTTGCGGTGCGAGGGCAACATCCATAGTCGCTGTGCTGCACGAAATAGAGTCGCAGCTGCAGCTCGCCGCCGTCGCCGACCCGGACATTGCCGGTGTCAGGAAGCGGCTCGGAGACGCCGGGGTAGGGCTTGATACGGTACAGTTCCATGACCATGAAGATCAACTGCTCGAAGATGCCGACAGCTACGACGGCATCCTGATCGGCAGCCGCTGTTATCTGCATACGCCACTGGCCTGCAAGGTCGCGGCAACCCGCCTGCCGCTGTATCTCGAGAAGCCGGTGGCGATCACCGGCGATCAGTTGTCGAAACTCGCGGCGGCTTACCAGGGCCGTGAGCAGGATGTCCTGATCTCGTTCAGTCTGCGCGCCACGCCGCTGTACACGACGGTGCTGGAAGTCGTCCGCTCCGGCCGCCTCGGCCGCATCAACCAGCTGCAGGCGGTCAACAACGTGCCGTACGGCGGCGTTTATTTCGCGACCTGGTATCGCAACTACGACGAGGTCGGCGGGCTGTGGCTGCAGAAGGCGACGCACGACTTCGACTACCTCACGCACCTGCTCGACCGGCGGCCCCTGCGGATCGCCGCCACCGCGACCCAGATGATCTACGGCGGCGACAAGCCGCACGAGCTTCGCTGTTCCGCCTGCGATGAGATGGCGGCCTGTCCGGAAAGCAGTGACAACCAACGTCGCCGCGGTGATTTCGGCGGCATGGAATGGGGCGGTGCCGAGGACGGCACGCACGATTGTCCGTATAGCCGGGAAATCCGCAACCAGGACGCCGGATCGGCGATCGTCATGTACGAAGGCGGGGCGCATGTGAGTTATACGCAGAACTTTGTGACACGACGCAGTTCCTACCGTCGCGGCGCCACAATAATCGGTGATCTGGCGACCCTCGACTTCGACTGGGCAACGGACAAACTTCGGGTCATGGAGCACCGGGATGACCGCGTCGATGAGATTACCGTCAAGGCCAGCGGCGGCCACGGCGGCGGCGATCATGTACAGGGCGGGTATTTCATCGACATGATGCGCGGCGAACCGAATGCCGGCGGCGACCTGACCGCCGGCCTGCTCAGTGCTGCCATCTGCCTCGCCGCCCGTGAGTCGGCGCACAGCCTGACGTTCCAGCCGATCCTGCTGCCGGGACAGACGCCCGATGACCTGCCGCCGGTGACGCCCGCGACGGAACTGCCGGTATAAGACGCCACGCCGTGCGAGGGACAGGTGCCGGGGGGGCGGGACGGCGGGAGCGCCGGCGGCAACGCGCGCCGCCGCCGGCGACTACGCTGAAGATGATCGAGGCCACTGGTCCCGATGGCAAACTGCGTTACCGTTATTCTTCTTCGATAACCGTCGTCGTGTTGACGTCGACGGTCGCTTTCTGCATCTCGCCGCCCGGCCAGGTGATGGTGACCTCCACCGGCCTGGTGCGCGGTGGTCCGAGCCCGAAATGCAGGGTCAGGTCGTTCTGGTTCGACTCTCCAGTGCCGCCTTCGACCTGCCTGGTGAATCGCCTTTCGCCGAGCTTGATCCGTGCCTGGGCGCCGATCGCGGCGCGGTTGTTTTCGGTGCCGAGCAGCTTGATCTTGACCCAGGCGTTGTCGTTGCCGGAGTTGCGGAACAGCTTGCCGGCGGCGATCAGGTCGAGGTCGCCGTCATTATCGAAGTCAGCCCAATTGCCCTGGCGGCTGCCGCGCAGGTCGGCCAGGCCGGTCTTTTCCGTTACGTCGCTGAAACTCCAGTCGCCGTTGTTGCGATAAAGCGCACAAGCCTCTTTCTTTTTGCGTGCCGGCAGGAACAGATCGAGAAAGCCGTCGTTGTCGAAATCTCCCAGCCCGGGGGCCCCATGCGAGGGTACGTAGGTGATGCCCGCCAGCTCACTTTTGTCGGTGAAATGCCATTCGTCATGTGGCCCGCCATTCTGCAGAAACACGGGGCCGGGCTGTCCCATGTTGCCGACAACCAGGTCAAGATGCCCGTCGGAGTCCATATCGCCGAAAGAGGCACCCAAGCTGTGCGAGTGCTTGGCGGTGGCGTTGAAGGCCTTGGCGACATTGCGGAACCCGGCGTAGCCGTTGTTCTGCCACAGAAGGTTGCGCTCCCGGCGGAACTGCGAGACATAGATGTCGAGGTCGCCGTCCTCGTCGAAATCAGCAGCGGTGACGCCCCTGGCCGATCGTTTGACGGGGGTGGTCCAGACGTGTTCGAACGAACCGCGGCCAAGGTTTCGCACCAGGATGTCGGGAAAGAAGATGGTGACGTTGCGCTCCTCGGACCCGGTGACGTAGAAATCGAGGAATCCGTCGGTATCGAAATCGCCCCAGACAGCGGCATAGCGACGGCCGCTCGACAACACCGGTTTGTTCGGATTGGCCTCGATGAAATGTTTGCCCAGCCCGCAGCGGTACAGCTGGTCGTCCCTGGCGCAGACGAGGTCGAGGAAGCCGTCATTGTTGTAGTCGCCCCAGACCCCGGTGCCTTTGAGCTCGGCGACCAGGGTGAACTGCCCCTGGTCATTGCGCCAGACGTTCTTGTACTCATGCAGGTCGACCCAGCCGTCGTTGTTGAAATCACCCCAGGCCGAGTGGTAGCCGTGCATTTCGCCGAGCCCGACCTCTTCGGTCACATCGTCGAAGCGCAACGCCTGTGGAGCTGCTGCAGAAAGGAGTGCAACGGGGTACAGGACGGCGAATAAAATGAGTGGGATTTTCATCACAAGCAGCCTCTGGATCGGGCAGCCGAAACATCGCATACGCAGAACTGTACAGCATCTCCCTGCCTTCTGCCCGGTTTAGTTTGCCGATCGCGATCGTTGCGGCCCCTTGAACTTCAGACACCGGGCGCCGGGGAAAAGCCGTTTTTTACCTGGTTTTTCATCAGCATCATAAGCTCAAGACTTATAATACTCATTGGTTTTGAACAGGTTACGGATTCAATGGCTAGCGCCACTCATGCTTCGGGTAGCGGCGGCTCAGCTCCTGGCGGACGGACGGATAGAGCTCGCGCCAGAAGCCGGCAAGGTCGTCGGTGATCTGCACCGCGCGCATGTTCGGGCCGAGAATTTCCAGCAGCAGCTTCTGTCGACCGCCGGCGACCGTCGGCGTCTCCTCGACGTCGTACAGGTCCTGGATTTTGGCGTTGCCGCGCGGTGCCTCGCCAGGTTTGTATTTGATCCGCAGATGCCAGCCGTTCGGCAGCGCCAGCCGGTCCGGTGCCATTTTGTCGATGAACTGCTGCTCTTCGTATGACAGCAGATTCTTGACGAACGGCAACATCAACTGCTTGCGAAGCGTGCTGATTTTTCTGTGGCCGCCGCAGAACTCGCTGAACACTACCGCCATGTCCGTGTCGTCGTACTGGATCAAGCCACGATCGGGAAACCATTCCGCGACACAACGCACCCGCCGGATCCAGGCATCGACGTCTTTGGTCCAGCCCTCCAGTTGTTTGCGGTATTCAGGGATTTTCGTGGCCAGCATCTCGGCCGCCGCCCGCGGATCGACGTCCGTGTCGACACGGTCCTCGATCACCACGTCGAGGCATTTGATCAGCATGCGTGATTCGACCGCGCGCCTGGTCTCGCTCCAGACAATTTCGTCCTTGAACTCCCAGGCGTCGGGAAACAGTTGATCCAGCCATTCGCTGCGGATTTCGCAGGCAACCGAAAGCAGGGTCTTCGCCGTGTGCCCCTGGCCGCTGACTTCACGAATGTCGCCCGCCACAAACAGGGCGGCTTCACGTACCACGCTGGTGCGTACCAACTCGCCGTGGCGGCCGTTGCGGAGATCGCAGATCAACGAGCCGTGGTCACGGCGCCTGGCGAGATGGTCCGGCAACGCCAGTAACAGGCACCTGGCCAGGGAGGCGTTGCCGTCGCTGACGCCATCGCCGTCGAACCCCGCCCGTTTGCAGATGTCGCGATAATGCCTGGCCGTGCGCCAAACCTGGCGCGCCGCGGCAGCATGAATGTTGTTGCGGCGGCAAACCTCGACTGCGAAGTCGGCGCGATGGGCCTGTTCCAGCAGCTCGAGCAAGGCTACCACGTCGCTTTGCAGCACGTCGGTCTTGCCGCGTTTGCGCTGGTGCTGGCGCTGCTCGGACTTGCCGCGCTTGTCGACCGTGATTGGGCGTTCACTGAGCAACGCGGCTACTTTCGTGGCCTCGTCCAGACAGCCCCGCCGGTCGCCTTCGACCATCACACGCGCCAGCCGGGGATGCGCCGGCAAGCGCGTCAGGTCACGTCCGAGCGGCGTCAGTTCGACGGTTTCCGAGCCATCGGTGGCGCCGATCAGGTGGAGGATCTCGCGGGCCCGCTGCAGCGCCGTCGCCGGCGGTGGGTCGAGCCAGGGGAAGCGGTCGATTTCATGGCCCAGGCAGCGCAGTTGCAGGATGGCCTCGCACAAGTCGACGCGCAAGATCTCCGGCGTGTCATGTTCCGGACGTGTTTCGAACTCCTTGCGGCTGCATAGCCGGATGCAGCGGCCCGGTCCCTCGCGCCCGGCACGCCCGGCGCGCTGGTCCGCCGCCGCCTGGCTGACCGGCTCGACATGCAGGGTATTCAGCCCGCGGCCGGCATCGTAACGGTTGATCCGTGCCTGCACGCTGTCGATTACATGGCGGACGCCCGTTACCGTCAGGGATGTCTGGGCGATGTTCGTGGCGACGATAACCTTGCGATACGGTGCCGGGCCCATGACTGCATCCTGCTGCGGCGCCGGCATGTCGCCGAACAAGGACAGAATGCTCAGCCGCTCAGCCAATTTCGCGTCCGACAAAGCGGCGAGCGTGCGGCGGATCTCATAAGCTCCCGGCATGAACACCAGGATGTCTCCCTCGTCGCGGCCGATCAGGTCGCGCACGGCATCGACCGTCACCTCCCACAGCGGCCGGGCTTGCGGCGGCAGGTAGCTGATGTCGACCGGATAGGTCCGGCCCTCGGTGTGCAGGCCAACGCTGTTGGGCAGCCACGAGAGGATTGCTTCGCTGTCCAGCGTCGCGGACATGACGACAAGCCGCAGGTCGGGACGCTGCTCCTGCAGTCGCCGGCAAAGTCCCAGCCCCATGTCGACGGTAAGCTGGCGCTCATGAAACTCGTCGAACACGACGGTGCCGATGCCTTCGAGATTGCCTTTCGCGAGGAACAGTCGCGGCAGTATGCCTTCGGTGATGTAGCGTACCCGCGTCTGTTTCGAATAGGCGCTTTCGAAGCGTGTCTGGAAACCGATCTGCCCGCCGACCGTCTGATGACGTTCTTCGGCAACGCGGTTCGCCAGCATGCGCGCGGCCAGGCGCCGTGGCTGCAGCACCAGGATCTGACCCGGCTGCCCGCTGTCCAGGAGAAACTGCGGGATCTGGGTTGATTTGCCGGACCCGGCCGGGGCGGACAGCACCACGTTGCGGCCGGCGTCAATTGCCGCAAGGAACTGGTCACGGATATCGTAGACTGGCAGCATGATCCAGCTTACCACCCGAGATCAGCCTTTCCAGCCTTCGTCGATGGTCATCGGGCTCTTCCAACGTTATCTTTATCTTTATGACTGCGGAGTTCACAAAACGGGATTACAGCCTTGTCGGGCTGGACTCGAAACTTGCCGAGGAAAAGGGCCTGGCGAATGCCGAGTGGTATGCCAGCGAAATTCCCCGCAAACGGATGAAGGAATTGATCCAGCGACGCAACGGGCCGGCTATTCGTGACACCGCGATCTGGTTCATTCTGCTGATCGCCAGCGGCACCGCCGGGTACATGCTGTGGGGCAGCTGGTGGGCGATTCTCCCGTTCATGATCTACGGCGTACTCTATGGCTCGGCATCGGATTCGCGCTGGCACGAATGCAGCCATCGCACGGCTTTCCGGACGAAGTGGATGAATGACGTTGTCTATGAGATCGCGTCGTTCATGGTGATGAGAGAATCGGTGCCGTGGCGCTGGAGCCACACCCGCCACCACACGGACACGATTATCGTCGGCCGCGACCCGGAAATCCCGGCGCCGCGGCCGCCGGACCTGTTAGGTATCGCGATGTCGCTTTTCAGCCTGAAGACCGGTCCAGGGGAGATTTTGAAAGTGCTGTTGCATTGCACCGGCCGGCTGACCGCCGCCGAAGAGACATATATCCCCGGGGAGGAACAGCACAAGGTCTATCGCAACGCCCGCATCTGGGTGCTGATTCATGCTTTGGTGATCGCCGTGGCCATCGGCAGCGGCAGCATCCTGCCGCTGATGTATATCGGCCTGCCGTCCTTCTACGGTGCCTGGGAGCAGCTCTTGTGCGGCCTGACACAGCACATCGGCCTGGCGGAGGACGTGCTCGACCACCGTTTGAACTGCCGCACCGTCTATATGAATCCGATCTCCCGTTTCCTTTATTGGGAAATGAACTACCACGTCGAGCATCACATGTTCCCGATGGTGCCGTACCACAACCTCGCCAAGCTGCATGAGGAACTGAAGCACGACATGCCGGTGCCGTACAGCGGGTTTTGGGAAGTTTACAGGGAAATCATCCCGGCGTTGTTCCGACAGGTCAAGGATCCGAGGTATTACGTCAAACGCCAACTGCCCGGCTCAGCGAGGCCGGCAATGCCCGGGCCGGCCGCTGCCATGATGACGGAATAGTCAGCCACCGCACCGGCCAGAGGTAACCTATGGAAAACTGGGTTCAGGTTTGTCAGGTCGACGACATCGAGGCGGAGGATGTGATCCGCTTCGATCATGGCGACCGCACCTTCGCGATCTACCGCAGTGACGACGACCAGTACTATGCCAGCGACGGCCTTTGTACGCATGAGGAGGTGCACCTGGCCGGTGGCTTTGTGATGGACAACATCATCGAGTGCCCGAAACATAATGGCCGTTTCGATATCGCTACAGGTGAGGCCAAAGGCGCGCCGGCCTGCATCGATCTTCGGACCTATCCGGTGAAAATCGAGGCTGGCCGGGTCGTTATCGACATATCGTAAGATATCCATTCAAACATGTTATGAATCGCCGTTCCGCTGTTTTTTTGATTGCCTCGGTATGCCTGGCTCCTCTTGAACTTGCCACAGATTGCGTGTAAACTGAGGGACCAACGCCTCCTCCCCGCCCGGGAATCAATGATTCGTTGTATCCAAACTTTCTTGTCGATTGGTCTGTGCGCTGCCGCCACGGCAGCGACGCCGCAGTTCTTCGATGCCGATGTCGAGGCCGCCGTGCCCGGTGTGCATGAAGCGCTGCTGCTAACGGACGGCCAGAAAATGTACTTCGATGACATCTACGCCCAGCTGCGTTCCCCGCACGGCATTGTCGACGAAGCAGAATTCCGCCGCAACGGGCTCAGGGCACTCAGCGGCCCGCAGTTGCAACTGATCGCCGACATTGAAAAGGCGATAGCCGGAATCCGTGCCAAAGTCGAGGCTGAATTCGCGAAAAACAGCAACCCTATCGAGCACCTGGCAGCCCGGCAGAAGCGCGAGATGATCGCCATGCAAATGGCTTGGCAACTGCCCGCCGTGCTGTCGCCGCTGCAGCGCCAGGCGGTGGCCGTCGCCAACCGGCAAACACCCGGGACAGTCCAAACTCCACTGCCCGAGATGCCAACTGCAGATTTGCCGGCCGACGACTTTCCCACCGGCGAAATGCCGGCCGACGACTTTCCCACCGGCGAAATGCCGGCCGACGACTTTCCCACCGGCGAAATGCCGGCCGAGAATGCGGTGGGCGAAATGCCGGCCGACGACTTTCCCACCGACGAAATGCCGGCCGACGATGTGCCGCCGACGGCTGAGGCTCCAGACGACATACGAACAACCGATTCTGCCCACCAGCCTTCACAACCGGCCGAAAAAGATAGTTTCGACTTTCTCGAGGACAACATCGGCAACAAAACGCACGCCCGCGGCTTTGAAGCGACGACCGGTCCGAATCTGCTCGGCAAGAAGGCGAGGATCGGTGGTTTCGAAATCGAGACCAGTCCGAATCTGCTCGGCAAGAAAGCGAGGATTGGTGGTTTCGAGACCGGCGATCTGCCATCGCGTTTCAGTGACCGGAAAAAGGTGGTCAAGGAAAAGGTGCCCGAGAAGGTGTCGGACTCGAGGAACCCCGTGCCCGACCGGTAGAACGCAACACGGCGTTCTGCCGGTACGAATACCATGCGGCTTCAAGCGGTCGCGGAGACTGGTTGTGCTAAACCAGCTTGCGGTCCTTGAAACGCATCTGGCTTTCGTAGATCGAGCCAGGCGCGCCGGCGGTTGGCAGCGGTATACGCACCGGGACATCGGCCAGGCGCGGCTGGATGGTAGGGGTGCCGCGCAGAACGTGGCTGTTGAACTCGGCCAGGTCGGTCACGCCGGTGAGCGGCCACGCATCGATAGCGGCCATCTGGAAGAGCAGCAGTCTCCGTGGCGCCGATGACCGGTTCGGTATCGACCCGTGAATTATCCGCGCGTGGTGGATGGAAATGGAGCCGGCAGGCAGTTCGAGCGGCACCGCGGAGCTGTCGTCAAAGGCTGGATCGGTGATCGCGCCGCAAAACAAGCCATCGAGGTGGTGATCATGGATCGGGTCGCGATGTGATCCGGGAATGACCAGCAGCGCGCCGTTTTCGACGGTCATTTCGTCGATGCAGATACCGACCGCCAGCAGGTCATCGTTGGTGTGTGGGTAGAAGCTCCAGTCCTGGTGCCACTCGACCGGGCTGCCGAACTTCGGCAGTTTCAGGTTCAGCTTCGTGCCGTTGGTACGAATGCCGTCGCCGATCAGTTGCGCCACGATGTCGAGCATGCCGTCGTGATGCAGGGCGTTGTTGTAGAGCTGGTGCTGGTTGGTCGGCGACTTGACCCGGCGCAGCCGCGGTTCCTCGGCCGTGTGTCCCGGTTCGAGGTCGAACACCTCGTCGTTCTCGGACACTGCCCGTGAGCGTTCGACAAACTCGTCGGTCACCTCGCGCAAGGCGGCAATCTCGTTGCTGGAGAAGACGCCTTCGACACCGGCATAGCCGTTCTCGTGGTAGAATTCGATCTGCTCATTGCTCAACATTCGTTACCTCCGGTAAATCAGTGTGCGTCCAGCCAGTTGCTGCCGGTACCCATATCGACGACGATCGGCACCTCCATCGGCAGCGCTTCGCACATGCAGCGCCGGACGATTGCACCGACTGTCTCGACCTCTTTCCGAGGCACCTCGAGGACCAGTTCATCGTGCACCTGCAGCAGCATCCTGGCGCTGCCGTCGCTCCCGGCAAGTTCACCGTGCAGATTGATCATGGCGATCTTGATCATGTCCGCCGCAGTGCCCTGGATCGGCATGTTGATGGCGTTGCGTTCGGCGGCGTTGCGGATCGTGGTGTTGCGTGAATTGATGTCGCGCAGATAGCGCCGGCGCCCCAGCAGCGTTTCGACGAAGCCGTTCTGGCGGGCAAATTCAATGGTCTTGGTCATGTACGCCTGCACCAGTGGATATTGGCGGAAATACTCCTCGATCAGTTCGTTCGCCTCGCCTCGCGGACAGTTCAACCGCTGTGCCAGCCCGAAAGCCGTGATGCCGTAAGGTATACCGAAGTTCACCATTTTCGCCTTGCCCCGCATCTCCGGCGTGACCCCGTCCATGCCGACGCCGTACACCCGCGCCGCCGTCGACCGGTGAATATCGGCACCGTCGACAAACGCCTGGCGCAGCGCCTCGTCACCGCTGATCTCGGCGATCACCCGCAACTCGATCTGTGAATAGTCGGCCGACAGCAGTACATGCCCATCGTCGCACGCCACAAACGCCTTGCGGATCTCGCGGCCTTTCGCTGTCTTGATCGGGATATTCTGCAGGTTCGGCCGTTCCGACTGCAGCCGGCCGGTGACCGTCACCGCCTGGTGAAAATGTGTGTGTATGCGGCCCGTTCCCGCATCGACCGCATCGGGCAGCATGTCGACGTAGGTCGACTTCAGCTTGGCGATCGTGCGGTAGGTCAGCACATCGGCGACGATCGGATGCCGGTAGGCCAGGCGCGACAGCACTTGTTCATTGGTGGCGTACTGGCCGGTCGCGGTCTTCTTCGGGTTGTCCTCGAGCTGCAGCACGTCGAAGAGGATATGGCCAAGCTGCTTGGGCGAGTCGAGATTGAACGACTTGCCGGCGGCGTCAAAAATCGTTTCGGCCAGGGCCGTCGCTTCCCGCTCCAGCTCGACGGAATAACTGCGCAACGTTGCCGTGTCGACGGTGATGCCGGTCAACTCCATGTCGATCAGCACCGAGACCAGCGGACTCTCGACGTCGTGGCAGGTGCGCAGCGCATTTTTCTTCTCCAGCAGCGGCTCCAGCAGTTGCCAGAGCTGCCAGGCCACATCGGCGTCCTCGGCGGCGTATTCCGCAACTTTCTCGACCGGGATATCGCGCATCTGGATTTCCGCCGACATCGACTCGGCCGCCAGCTCGGTGATCGCGACAGGCCTGTAGCCCAGGTAGGCTTCGGCCAGGAAATCCAGTTTGTGCCGCATCTCCGGCTCGATCAGGGCATGTGCCAGCATCGTGTCGATGATGCGCGCCTTCACGGTGATGTCGTACTGCCGCAGCACCGTCAGGTCGAACTTCAGATTATGTCCGATCAGCGCAATTGCGGAATCTGCAAACAGCGGCAGGAAATCCTTGAGAATTTCGTTCGCCTGACCGGTGTCCGGCGGCACCGGTATGTACCAGCCCGTGTGCGCCTCGTGACTGACTGCGATACCGACGAGGGCGGCGCGGCGCGGGTCGAGTGCGCTGGTCTCCAGGTCGAAGGCGAACGTCTTCTTTTGCGCCAGTGTCGCGGCCAGCTTCGCACGCTCTTCCGGCGTCTGCGCGATCCGGTAGTCATGCTCGACGTCGGCGATCGTCTTGAGCACTGGCGTCTCGGGTTCTGCCTGGTCGTTTGCGGCTTCATGCTCGGCGAATTGGAACAGGTCCATCTCACCGCCGCCGACAGCCATCTCCGCCGCGGTTTGCGGGGTATCCTGGAACGCCTTGCCGAGCACCCGTTTGCCGAGTGCCTGGAACTCGAGCTCGCGGAACAGTGTCGACAGCGCCTCGGCATCGGGATCGCGAATCACCAATTCATCGAGTGTCACCTCGACCGGTACGTTGCAGTCGATTGTCACCAGTTGTTTCGACAGCAGTCCCTGGTCGGCGAAATTTTCGACGTTCTC
The DNA here is from genome assembly GCA_030754995.1 of Lentisphaeria bacterium. Lineage (GTDB taxonomy): Bacteria > Verrucomicrobiota > Lentisphaeria > JABSQK01 > CAJWLW01 > CAJWLW01. The sequence goes on along the minus strand of JASLZG010000125.1, from coordinate 708 downwards.
TTTCTGCTTGCCTTTCAGCTGATCAGTATTGGCGATCAGGTTCTCGACCGAGTCGAATTGCTTGATCAGCTTTTTCGCCGTCTTCTCACCGATGCCGGGGATGCCCGGGATGTTGTCGCTGGGGTCGCCCTGCAGCCCGAGAACATCGCAGACCTGATCGATCCGTTCGACTTCCCACTTTGCCAGCACTTCGGGGATACCGAGGATGTCGATGCTCGACCCCATGCGTCCCGGCTTGTAGATAAAGACATGCTCGTCGACGAGCTGGGCAAAGTCCTTGTCGGGCGTCACCATGTAGGTTTCGATGCCCTGTGCCGCGGCCTGCCTCGCTAATGTGCCGATGACATCGTCCGCCTCGTAGCCGGGGTAGCGCAGGATCGGGATATTGAAACCCTCCGTTATCCGGTCGACATAGGGCAGGGCGGCGCTGAGTTCTTCCGGCATCGCTTCGCGGTGGGCCTTGTACTCCTTCAAAACCTTGTGCCGCGCGGTCGGTTCCGGCGTATCGAAGGCGACCGCCAGGTGCGTCGGCTTCTGGCTGCGGATGATGTCGACGAGGGTGTTCGTGTAACCAAGCGCTGCCGAGGTGTTCATGCCCTTCGACGTCATGCTCGGGCTGCGGATCAGCGCGAAGTGCGCCCGATACACCAGCGCCATGCCATCGAGAAGGAAAAGTTTTTTTGGGTGGATCGCGGACATGACTGAGAA
>JASLZG010000124.1 GCA_030754995.1 Lentisphaeria bacterium | reverse complement strand
CGCCAGCAGTGCGGGTACGCGTGGCTGTACGAACTGCGATGCACCAGGCTGCCGTCGGCCTTCAGCCGAGCGATGATATCGCGGTCGCACTCCTTGACGAAGCACCCGGCCCAGTCACTGACCTCCTCGGTGTAGCAACATTCGGCATCGACGGGGCAGACGTCGGCAGGGATGCCGTGGTCCTTGGCGACGCGCGCATCGTCTTCACCGAAGCCCGGGGCGCTGTGGACGATACCGGTACCCGACTCGGTGGTGACGAAGTCGTCGTCAACGACGACGAAGGCACCCTCGTCGGCGAGCTCCGCAAAATACGGCAGCAGCGGTTCGTACCGTCGCCCGACAAGGTCGCGGCCCTGGCAGCGCTCGACGATCTCGGGGGCGTCGTCCCGGTAATATTCCGCAACCCGGTCCGCCGCCAGGATGAGGCGCGCGCCAGCGTCGGCGACGGTTACGTACTCGATGTCGGGTCCGACGATCAGTCCGAGGTTGGCAGGCAATGTCCAGGGTGTCGTGGTCCATGCCAGCATCCAGGTATCCGCCACGTCGGCCATCTTGAAGCGGACCGTCACGGCCGGATCGGAAACGGTCCGATGAACGCCTTCGCCGGTGGCCTCGAAGTTCGACAATGGCGTGGCACAGCGCGGGCAGTACGGCAGGATTTTTTGTCCCTCGTAAACCAGGTCCTTGTCCCACAGGCTCTTGAAGACCCACCAGATGGACTCCATGTAGGACATGTCCATGGTCCGGTAGCCCTTGTCGAAATCGACCCAGCGGCCCATGCGGTGGACGACCTCCTCCCACTCGCCGGTGTAGCGCAGGACGATCTTGCGGCAGGACTCGTTGAACTTGTCGATGCCGTAGGCCTCGATTTCATGCTTGCTGCTGATTTCGAGTTCTTTTTCCATCTCGTTTTCGACCGGCAGCCCATGGCAGTCCCAGCCGAAAACACGTTCGACGTATTTGCCGCGCATGGTCTGGTAGCGCGGGATCACGTCCTTGATGGTACCTGCGAGCAGATGGCCGTAGTGGGGCAGGCCGGTAGCGAACGGCGGGCCGTCGTAGAAAACGTACTCGTCGCTGCCGCGGCGCTGTTCGAGCGATTTTTCGAAGACGCCGTTGTCCTGCCAAAACTGCAGGACGGCTTCCTCCTCGCCGGCAAAATTGACTTGCGAAGAAACTTTTTTGAACATTCTCGTCACCCTATTGGGGAAACAGAAAGCCGGCACCGCCCGGTTACTCGCGCCCGGTGGGAAAATCGGATGGGCAAGACCGTCGTCAGGATGCGAACCGGATCGTGTCGCTAATCATGGACTTCGACGCAGTTATCGATCTTGTCGTAGGGTATTCGCAGAGTCTGCCCCTCGCCACCGGTACTGGCAATTTCGATGACTACCACGTTCTGCAGGACTTCGACGATGCGTTCAGCCCGCAACTCTTCACCGCCGACGGTGATCGCGTACGGACCCAATGCGCGACCCGCCGAGTCCACGGCCCGGTGCTTGAAGTAGGATTCACCGAAAGAGGTGGTGACTTCCAGCATGTCCGGATCAATCAAGCCGATCGAACTGTCGCCGCCGATCGCCGCCGCCGGCAGCATCTCGGCCGGTGGCGGGCCATCGACGTGCTCGATCATCTCCTCAAGGGTGGAGGCGGCGACCGTTTCCTTCACGGTACGATATGGTAGCGCGATCAGAATGATCAGCGGGTAGACAATGGGGATGGCCAGGCCGGCAATGAAATGTATCAGCGGCCCGTGCAGGCGTGTCTCCGCCACCGAAGAAGCGAAGCAGCCGGACCAGACCCACACGGCAACGACGGCAACACAGATCGCCACCGCTATCTGGTTGTCGACCTCGAGAAAAAAGTCGCCGTAATCCTGAAAAATCTGCTGCAGATCCATGGCACCTTCGTAACCTTACCGTGGCCGCGACAATGCGCCGGTTGCCACGGTCCGCGCTCGGGGAATCCGGGTAAAGTGATCACTCGCCACCCCGATATCAAGCGATCACATGCATTTAGCGTTTCAGTGAAATGGTCATTGCAGTCGCTGCCTTGAGTAGGCTTCGTTGGGGTTCACGCTTGATTTGTCACGTGTTGTCCAGCCCCAGAACCGCCTGCATGTCATAGAGCCCGGGCCCGGCGGTCGTCAGGAACCTCGCGGCCCGCAAGGCGCCGCGGGCAAAAGTGTCGCGGCTGCCCGCCTTGTGGGTGAGCTCAAGGCGCTCACCGGCGGCGGCGAAGATGACGGTGTGATCGCCGACCACATCACCGCCGCGCAGGGCGTGCATGCCGATTTCGCGTTTTGTGCGGGCCCCGGCCATGCCCTCGCGACCATGTCGCGTATCGCTGAGGTAGTCGAGGTCACGGGCCCCGGCCAGAATCTCACCAAGCCGCTCGGCAGTGCCGCTCGGCGCATCTTTTTTCTGGTTGTGGTGCATCTCGACAACTTCGATGTCGTACTCCTCATCCAGAATACTGGCCGCTTCGGCGCACAGCCGGAACAGCAGGTTGACGCCGACGCTCATGTTCGGTGCAAACACGATCCGCCCGGTCTCGGCCAGCTGGCGCAGGCTATCGCGGTCCGCCGCCGGCATGGCGGTCGTGCCGATGACGACACCGCAATCGGCGGCCACTGCGGTACGGGCGTTGGCCAGCACGCTTGCCGCGGTCGAGAAGTCGATGGTGACGTCGGCATCGGCCACGGCCGCGGCGGTGTCGTCAGTCAGCGCCACGCCCAGGCTGGCGCCGCCGGCCACGGTGCCGGCATCCTCACCAAGCAGCGGGCAGTCGCTGCATTCAATCGCGCCGGCAAGCGTCAGGTCCGGCGCTTCGGCGGTCAGGCTCACGAGTCGCCGCCCCATGCGGCCGGCGGCGCCGATGATAAGGATTCGGATCATATTCCTGTCCGGTTGAGCAGAAACGGTTCGGGTGGGGTTGCGTGTGTCAGACGTCAAGGCCGGTGTTGCGCATCGCCTGCAGGAGAATTTCACGATTCGCTGCAGCCGGTTCGCACATCGGCAGGCGATATTCCTCGCAGATCAGGCCAAGCGCCGCGACAGCAGCCTTCACCGGGATCGGATTGGTCTCGATAAAGAGTGCCTCGAACAACTCATACAGCCGGCAGTGAACCTCCAGCGCCCCGACAAAATCCCCGGCCAGGGCGCGGGCAGTCAGTTCGGTGACTTCGGCCGGAACAACGTTGGAGGCGACACTGATCACGCCGGTGGCGCCAAGCACCATCATCGGCAGCGTCAGCGCGTCGTCGCCACTCACCACAGTGATGTCGCAGGCGCGCCGCGTCTTGCTGACGCGATCCGCGTCGCCGCCGGCTTCCTTGACCGCGACGATGTTCGGGTGCGCGGCCAGGCGCTTGACGGTGTCGATGGAAATTTCAATATTGCAGCGGCCGGGAATGTTGTAGAGGACCACCGGCAGACCAATGTCGGCGACGGTCGAAAAATGGCGGTACAGCCCTTCCTGCGTCGGCTTGTTGTAATAGGGCGACACCTGCAGCGTGGCGTCGGCGCCGGTGCCGCGGGCGTGCTCGGTGAGCTCGACCGCCTCGGCGGTGCTGTTGCCGCCGGTGCCGGCGATGACCTTGCAGCGGCCATCGACACTGTCGATAACCTGCTTGATCACCTTGTTGTGCTCGGCCATGCTCAGGGTCGGCGATTCCCCGGTGGTGCCGACCGGCACGACACCGGCGACGCCGCCGGCAACCTGCGCTTCGACCAGGTCGTGGAGGGCGGACGTACAGACGTTGCCGCCTTCAAAGGGCGTGACCAACGCGGTGTAACAGCCTTCGAGCTTCATGAAAAGGTCTCTGCACAGGATAGTGCCGTGCGTTTGTTTTGATCGTCGAGGTTGGCGCCGACCGAACCGTTCAAGAGGAGTTGCGGTCCTTTTGGGCCTGGCGCTGGCGGGCCTTGACGCGGGCGACATACTGTTTGCGCCGCGCGCGTTTCACCACTTTCTTATACTGCTTGCCCATGATCGCTCCTGCAGTGCGAGGTGTCGTTTGTGCCCAGTGCCGCTACGGCATCTGGAGGCGAATCAGTAGTATATCCCCTGTTCCGACACCTGCCAATACGCCGTTCTGCAGCAATGGCGGAACGGAATGGACAATGTCGAGCCCCAGGTGCCCTCATGTCGGGTTCTGAAAATTCCGGCGCCGGCTCTTGCGCCGGGGCCGTTGCCGGTACACTTTACGGCTCAGTCACCTGCCACCGACAGTTGGGGTGTCTGCAGAAATCGTCTTGATACTTGCCGCCGCCCGCAAAAACAAAGTACCAAAATGGAGACCGCACCCGTGAATTACTGCTGTTCCTTGACGGTTCTCAAGTCGCCCGTAACCCTCGTTGTTGTCGTTCTCGCCGGCGCGCTCCTGACAGGGTGCGGGACAAAGGAAGAAACACCAGGCGGCCCGGCGGGCCAGGGCAGCGCCAGCGGCAAAGACGCCGCGGCAGCCAGCGGCAAAGACGCCGCGGCAGCCGGCGGCAAAGACGCCGCGGCAGCCGGCGGCAAAGGCACGGCGGCAGCCGGCGGCACGCGCGGCGGCACCATCGAAATTACAAGGGAGCCGGCGAAAAAGACCAGTTTCGTTCCGGTCACCAGGCACCTCGATGCCGGCGGCAGCTTCTACATGTACCTGAGCACCGAGGAATGGATCGAAGACATCGCCCGCAAATGGGACGACATGCGGGAGGCGTTTGTCGCCATAGGCGCCACCTTCCCGGGCAATGAAATGGATGATGGGTACAAGTTCATTGGCAATGGCTTCTCGCAGAGTGGCATTGCCCAGTTGAGCGGCGTCGGCATGAGCACCTTTCCCCGCGAAAATGACCTGTACCTGAACAAGGCGGTGTTCCACCGGTATGCGGACGCGAAGCGCGGCAAGCTTTGGGACCTTATGGGCAGCCGCTCGCACGAGCTGGAGACCCTCAAGATGCTGCCAGCGACCACTGCCTTCGCCTGCTTCAGCGATTTCGACGGGCAGCTCGGCTGGGAGTGGCTTGGCGACATGATCAATGATTCGGGTATTCCGGAGGCACAGGCGAAATTCAACGGGCAGCAGGCGCAGTTGCAGTCCATGGGCATCGACCTCGACAAGTTGATCGGTTCGATTGACGGCCAGGTCGGCGTGGTGTTCACTATCGACGAATCACGGACTCAGCTGTTCGAGACTCCCAACGGCCAGCTGCAGGTCCCGGATATCGCGCTGATGATTGTCATCCAGGTCAAGGACAGTTCCATTTACGACCTGGTAAGCTCCATAGTGCCGCCGGATGCCCCCGTGCGCCGCACCGAGACCGCCGCCATGAAAGCGGTGACCATGCCAATCCCCATGCCGGTGCCGGTCAAGTTGGAACCGACACTGGCGCAAAGCCACGGCTATCTCATGCTGGCATCAAACGCTGATATCGTCGACGAGGCAATGGCCGTGCTCGACGGCAGCAAAGACGGGCTGATGAGCACCGCTGAGTTCAAGCTGCTGTCACGCGACGTGCCGACCCGGGGCGTTAGCTTCCATTACCTCAGCGAACGTCTCGGAAGCAGCATTGCCAACGTCATGAAGCAAGCAGCGGAACAGGCCCCGGACGACGAAGATACGCAATTCGTCATGTCATTGTTGGCAGACGACGGCAAGGGTGTTCACAGCTACGGCGTGTTCGAGCATCGCGAAGACGGCTTCTATTTCACCGGCAACGCCAGTACCGGTGTCGGCAGCATTATCCTGGTCCCGGCGGTCGTAGGGCCGCCCGCGGTTCTGGCCGCCGTACTGCTGCCGGCGCTCAATCAGGCCCGGGAAAAGGCCCGGCGGATGAACTGCAAGGGCAACCTCAAGCAGATCGGGCTGGGGGCGATCATGTACGCCGGTGACGATGTGGAACACGGCAGGTTCCCCGACAACCTGGGGCAGTTGCACGAGCAGAAATATCTCGTGAACGGCCGGGTGTATGGCTGTCCGAGCACCGACTCGCCGTCCGAAAGTGCAGCCGACAGCGACTACGTCTACGTCGGTGCCGGCCTCAAGGATACCAACCGCGATCCAACGACCACGGTGCTGGCCTATTGCGACCCCGCGAACCACGACTATCAATGGACGAACGTCATGTTTATAGACGGCCACGTGGCGGGGCAGGAAGCCTGGAGCATCGAGCAAGCCGCGGAACAGAACGGCTGGACGATCGGTACCGGCCAGTAGCCCCAAGGGGTCAGGGATCGGTGGCGCCGCCGCTGACGAAGTTGAGCTGATGCTGCAGTCGCGCCAGCTCGGTGTCGCATTTCTCGGCCTCTTCCGGATGCCCCGCCTTGTAGGCTTCCACCTTCTCGATCGCCGCCTTGAAGTTCTCCGGCGTTATCGCCTGTTCCGGCACCTGCCAACACGCGTTCTGCAGCGATGGCGGCACGGCATGGACGATGTCGAGCCCGACGAGCCCTCATGCCGGGTTCTGAGAATTTCGGCCCCGGTTCTTGCGCCGGAGCCGTTGACGGTACATTCTATAACCCAGTCATCTGCCACCGACAGTTGGGTGTCTGCAGAAATCCTCTTGATACTTGCCTCCGCCCGCAAAAACAAAGCACCAAAATGGAAGCCGCCCCCGTGAATTACTGCTGTTCCTTGACGTCTCTCAAGTCGCCCGTAAACCTCGTTGTTGTCGTTCTCGCCGGCGCACTCCTGACCGGGTGCGGGATGGATCAGGCCCGGGAAAAGGCCCGGCGGATGAACTGCGTCGGCAACCTCAAGCAGATCGGGCTGGGTTTGACCATGTACGCCGGTGACGATGTAAAACACGGCATGTTCCCCGACAGCCTGGGGCAGTTGCACGAGCAGAAATATCTCGTGAACGGCATGGTGTATGGCTGTCCGAGCGCCGACTCGCCGTCCAGAAGTGCAGCCGACAGCGACTACGTCTACGTCGGTGCCGGCCTCAAGGATACCAACCGCGATCCGAAAACCACGGTGCTGGCCTATTGCGACCCCGCGAACCACGACGATCAATGGACGAACATCCTGTTTTTAGACGGCGACGTGACGGGGCAGGGAGCCCAGAGCATCGAGCAAGCCGCGGAACAGAACGGCTGGACGATCGGTACCGGCCAGTAGCCCCCAAGGGGGGTCAGGGATCGGTGGCGCCGCCGCTGACGAAGTTGAGCTGATGCTGCAGGCGCGCCAGCTCGGCGTCGCATTTATCGGCCTCTTCCGGATGCCCCGCCTTGTAGGCTTCCACCTTCTCGATCGCCGCCTTGAAGTTCTCCGGCGTCATCACCTTGGTCGCCCGGCGGATATCGCGTTTGAGTTCGGCGAACCCGTCTTTTGCCGTCCCCGGCTGCTCAACGGCACTGGCTTCGCTGCCGGCGGCGCCATCATCGCGGCCGGAGTTGGTGATCAGCGCGACAATCACGACCATCAGGATGAGGACGGCGAGACAACCGCCCACGACCAGCATGACCGTCTTGCTGTCCTTCGGATCGGCAGCAACGACCATGGAGGATGCGTTCGCCATGCTGGTGCGCCGGGCGATCGCCGTGTAGTGCGCCTTTGCCAGCGCCACGTGCTTGGCCTTCGCCTTGGCTTTGGCTTTCTCCGCCGACGTCGCAGCCCGGGCCACTGCATCACCGCCGGATGACGGCGGCAGAATGTCTTCAGCCGAGACATCGGCCGAGATCTCGGGGATGACGTCATCGATGTCCGGCAGCCCGTCGGCGGCAGGTTCATTGACATTGGCGACAAGTTCGAGGTCGGTATCGGGATCGAGGCCGACGCTTTCCAAAGCTTCGCGTTCGATCTGGCGCAAGGTCTCGCCGTCAAGATCGAAGTCCAGATCGAACGACTTTTCGTCACTTTCGACGACCTTGAGCTTGTCGGTGTCGAGGGCAAATTCCGCTTCGACGCTGCGTCGTGCTTCTTCTTCGATCTGCCGCAGAGTTGCTTCGTCGAGTTCGAAATCGTCGAGTTCGAAGTCGTCAGCCATATTGTGTGCGTGGAACCGTTGCAGTTGCCGTAATTGACAACATTTACACCCACCAGAAAGGCAGGAAATATACCCTGATTCCGGAAAAATTCAAGCCTTGGGACAGCCCGGCGGGTTCGGGTGTTCCTGGTCAACATTTCATCCCTGGATGCGTGTTGATTGGCGGTGGTCATCCATGGATGCCTCGCTTTTTCCCGGAATTCGGACAAATTACTGCACCAATACGCACAGCGTACCTCTTGTTCCACCCGAACCAATGCACAGCAATGCCCGGACTCAGCCTCTTTGAAATCGCCATCGTGGTGCTGGTACTGATCATCTTCGTGCGCCCGGAGGATCTGCCGAAGCTGGTGCGCTACGCCGGCCGGCTCTACGGCGACCTGCAGCGGCAGCTGAATCATTTCAAACACCTGACACGCGATGCCATGGACGAGTTGCGAAACGACCAGGTGGAGCCGCCCCGGCGGCCGGTCGAGACAATCTCCCGCACCGCGGAGCACGACGCGGATCCCGCCGACGAGCCCGACGCGGAGCACGACGCGGATCCCGCCGACGAGCCCGACGCGGAGCACGACGCGGATCCCGCCGACGAACCCGCCGACACAGCTCCCGGAAAGGCCAGCGAAACAGCGGAGGTCAATAGCGCTGACACGCCGGACAGTAAAACGTCGAGCGCCCCGCCATAACCACCCGGCGAAGGTCGCGGCTACAGGCATGACACGGCTCACCCGCCCGGCCATAGACGTCGAGGTGGCGGCTGAATTTCCCTTCCGAACCATCGACCGTCTGGAAATCAGAGATTGTCGTACCGCCGGCATCGATGGCGTCCTGCAGCACCTGCCGAACAGCTGTGACCAGACGGTCGCAGCGCGCCGCGGAAAGCCTGGCGGCGGGCGTGCCCGGATGGATCCGGGCGCGGTACAGGGCTTCACTGGCATAGATGTTGCCGACACCGACGACACAGGCGTTGTCCATGACCAGATTCTTGATGGGTTTCTGGCGCTGTCGGCAGACGTCCCGGAGATATTCGGCGGTGAACTCTGCGGCCAGCGGTTCGGGCCCGAACGCCGCCAGGCATTCAGGTATAACCTCTTCTTTCCCAATAGGATGCAGCTCGAACATGCCAAACCTTCTCGGGTCGCGATAGCGCCAGGTCATGCCATCGTCGAGGTAGACTATGATATGCTCATGGTCAACCGAGGGGGCCGCCGCAGTGACAATGCGGCAGGAACCGGTCATGCCCAGGTGCACGAGGATGACGAGGCGCCGGTCGAGCTCGACAAGAATATACTTGGCGCGCCGACGGACGGCAGTGATCGTGGCGCCGCAGATTTCCGGATGCTGATGGACCACGACCGGCGTGCGCAACTGCGCCGTATGTGTCTCTACGGTGGTGATGCAGCGACCGACAAGATGCGGCCGCAAAGCGTTGGTGACAGTTTCGACTTCCGGGAGTTCTGGCATGGAGGCAGTATACGGCTGTCGGCGCCAAGGTCAATCGGGCTGGACGGGATGCGGTCAATGTCAGGCAACATACGCCACGGGAGCTTTTGGTGATCAGCAATTGACTAATAGTGATGCCATATTATATTTTACATTCACTTTCATCATCGGAATCAGGAAATTCGGTAGATTTGTGCCTGTTTTCTGGTGTGAATTATCCACCCGGCGCGAGGATTTGCCGGCAGCTATCGTCGGTTGCCGCAGCAGTTCAATCACAACTGAGACCGGGAACGGAACGGACTTATGAGATACGGCATTATCGGCGATATCCATGCGAATTATGAAGCACTGACGGCGGTTCTCGCTGAGTGTAAGAAGCTGAACGTCGATAAGTACTTCTGCATTGGGGACATAGTCGGCTACAATGCCGATCCCGGCCTGTGCATGGAAACGATCCAGGCGTTGCCGCTGGCAGGCGTGGTGATGGGCAACCACGACGAGCAGGCCGCCGCCGACAACGACCTTGTCGGCTTCAACCCGCAGGCTGCAATGGCCATCGGATGGACCCGCGAGCACCTGGCCGAGGAGCAGCGCGAGTGGCTGCGCAACCTCCGGCTGACAATGCAGGTCGGCAAGATCACGGTCGTGCACGCGACTCTCGATTCGCCCAAGAAATGGGGCTACATCTTCGACAAGCTTTCCGCCGGCGCCAGCTTCAGCTATCAGTTCTCACAGATCTGCTTCTGTGGCCATTCCCATGTACCGCTGGCGTTTGAGAAGTTCGGCACGATCCAGGGTGGCAAGTACACCGAGATCAAGATCCAGCCGGGCCACAAATACCTGATCAATGTCGGCAGTGTCGGGCAGCCGCGTGACGGCGACTGGCGCTCCGCTTTCGTGGTCTACGACACCGACGAGAATGTCGCGACGCTCTATCGTATCCCGTACGAGATCAAAACGGCACAGAAGAAGATCATCGAAGCCGGCTTACCGGAACGCCTCGCTCTGCGTCTGGAACGCGGCACCTGAACAACCCTCCGCAGTGCCCCCATGCGCTACCTGATCGTCAAGCCCAGTAGTCTGGGCGACATCGTGCACACCCTGCCAATCGCGGGTATCCTAAAAAAAAAGATCCAGCGGCGCACATCACCTGGCTGGTCAATACCCCCTACTATGCCTTCACCGGCATGTCGGCCGATGTCGACGAGCTGATCGAGTTCAAACGCAGCGAATGGTCGCGACTGACCCAGGCCCCGAAGTTGTTCGGATTTCTGCGTGAACTCCATGGCATGAGCTTCGATTGCGTACTCGATTTCCAAGGCCTCTTCCGCAGCGGGATCTGCACCTGGTTCGCCAGGGCGCCGCAAAAAGTCGGATTCGCCGACGCCCGGGAAGGCGCACCACTGTTCTACAAGCACAAGGCCGCGATTCCGACCGGCGTCTGCCATGCTGTCGATCGCAACATCGCCCTGCTCAACAGCGCCTTCGACACTGCTCACGAGTACGTGACGCCGCGTTTCCGGTGCAACCAGGCAGCGCAACAACAGGCCGGAGACCTGCTGCAGCAGCACGGGCTGGCGGGCCGCGACAAGCTGGTGGCCATCGGCCCGGCAACCCGCTGGGAAAGCAAATCGTGGCCACCGTCCTTTTTTGCCGACACGATCATGCACGTAATGGATACAGCCGCCCCGGACACACGGTTCTGGCTGCTTGGTACGGCGGCCGAGGCAGAGCTGGGCCGGGAGATCGTCGATCGGCTCGGATCCGACAGGGTGTGCAGCTTCATGGGGGCCACCGATCTGCCGGTGATGATGGACCTGTTGCGACGCAGCCGGCTGCTGTTGACCCTGGACAGCGGACCGATGCATATTGCCGCCGCCGTTGGTGTACCGACCGTCGCCCTGTTCGGCCCGACAGATCCGGACAAGACCGGGCCGTACGGCGAAGGACACCACGTGTTTCGGACGCAGGTCGACTGCGCACCGTGTTTCAGGCGGCAGTGCCCGCGGCCCGAGCAATTGTGCCGATACGATGTAATTTCGCCGGCAGGCGTAGGTGATTGTATAGTACGAATGCTGGCGGCATAACGTGGGATCCTTGATGCGCCACCACCACCCGGAGCGATAAATGAACAGATTGCCTATCCTGCTTGCCATTGTCGGCTTGCCGTTGACAGGCCTCGGCCAGATCGCCGTCACCGTGAGCACCGACAGCAACCGGTACATCCAGTACGAACCGATCGACGTCAAAGTGACACTGCGCAATTACAGCGGCGAAACCCTATCGTTCAATCGCGACTCCGAAATCAGCGGCAAACTGCAATTCCGTATCCAGGACAAGGACAAGAATCTGCTCGAACCGCTGAGCCGCAGCTTCAATCCCGCGGTCGGCCTCGTTCTGCCGCCTGGAACTACGCGGGAGCTCTCGCTGCCGATCAACCAGTTTTACGACCTGCAGGAGGACAAGGAGTACGAATTGGTGGCGCGGGTCGGCCATCGGCGACTGCGGGACGAGTACGAGTCGAAGCCCTGTCGATTCAGGGTCAACGCCGGCTCTCGGGTGTGGCACCAGCAGATCGGCGCACCAAACCGCAGCCCCGAGGAGGCCATAGCCGTGCGTGACGTCAGTATCAACATGTTCGACGGCGAGGATGGCGACATCTTTTATCTGCAGATTGAAGACGACAATCTCGTGTACGCCGTGATCCGCCTTGGGCCGCGTGTGCAGGGCATCGAGCCGCAGGCTGAAGTCGACGCACTGAATCAGGTTCACGTTCTCGTGCAGATCGCGCCCGAGCTCTTCCGCTACAGTATGATCGATCTGGACGGGAAGGTCACGCAGAGCAAGCTTTACACCATCACCCGCACGATGCCGAAACTTATCCGTGACCCGGACATCGGGCGGGTGATGGTCTCCGGAGGCAAGGTGGCGCTTGACGGCGTCGACTACAATATCCGCGCGGTGCCCCTGGGGGAGACTCAACAGGCCGAGTTGCCGGAAACCCTCTTCGACAACTGACCTGGATTATCCGTAAGGTTTCCTCGCGAGACGGTTCAAATGGCGCGAGATCAAGGTTTTCGAGCAGGTATTGACCCCACCGGCTTGCCGGTAGATGCGTTGAGGACGGCAATCAAGTGAAGGCCTTGATACTGCGTCGTGTGAGCGCTCGCAGCAGAAGGATTATGAATCATCCGGCTCCAAGCTGTTTGCAGTGCGACTACGACGGCTTGGGGGGCAGCGGCAGATTCAGGTGCTCGCCGGTGCTGCCTGGCTCGGGGTCGGCCGGTTCAGCGGTTTCCGGCTCGGCATCCTCGGCCGGAGCGGGTTCTGACGAAATGGTTATAGGTGGGCTGTCCGGCAGCGGGGCCGAGCCGATTTGTTCCTCGCCAGACGCAAACAGGCCCGGGGCATCCGGAATGTCTTCGGCGTCGGGTCCGGGCGACAGCGGTTCCTTCTCCGTGTCCTCCTGCTGGAATTCCCGATTGACGTCCTTCAACCGTCGCAGGTACATGGCGGGAATATTCAATTCCTGGGTGCCCGACTTATTGACGGAATCGTAGAACGCTTCCGCGCATGGCCCATCGTTTTGATCTTGTTCATTATCAGCCATACAGGCCGTCCGGGCTCGAACAACATTCCATTGGTGGTGGTGCAGCCATTGACGATGTCTCAA
>JASLZG010000123.1 GCA_030754995.1 Lentisphaeria bacterium | reverse complement strand
ACGCTGGAGCGGCCGTATTACGGCGTCCCCGGTAATCACGACGAGGGCGGCAAACACTGGCTGGAACCGGAGGTAAGTACGGAGTCGCCGTATTTCGACCGCGGCGCCCCTGCCGGGTTTTCGTTTACTCATCAGGGCGCGTCCTTCCTCGGGCTCAACGCGTTGCATCTCCGCGGCGACCTGGACGAGGACCTGCAGCAGGCGGAGTGGGAGATTATGAAACAGCATTTCGCGGCGGTCGATGCCGCCGCCACGCACCGGTTCGTGGTCATGCACTGGCCGCTGCTGGTGCAGCAGCCGGACGAGGAGGAAACGTATTGGAACATGGAGAATCGCCACGAGATCATCGCCTTCTTCAAGGCCAACAACGTTTCCTGTGTGCTGACCGGGCACTACCATCATGATATCGTCGGCGCCTGGCACGGTATCCCGCTGCTCGGCAGTGTCGGCACCTCACAGGTATTTCACGGGCCGCAATCCTGTGCCTTCGAGCACGTCACCGTCTTTCCCGATGGCTGGATGTCGCGTCGGGTGGATGTGTAATTGCCGGCCCGGCAACCTTGGGTGCCGCCGGAGCGGCTCCGCATACCTGCACATTGTTCCCGTTGAATAGATCCCCGAACCGGATAGACTACCGATAGACCCTGGCCGTGACCCGAGGGCGCCGGTCGTGGGACGACACACCCGGTCTCGGGCGGTGGGAGGAAAGACGACATGACAAACACAACCAGATTTGTTCCGGCTCGAACGGTTGCCGCAACTCTTTGTGCGGCCCTGGCAATCCTGACCCTGCCCGCCGCCGCGGCCGGCGTGACGGCCTGGAAGGCAGGGCCCGGCACCCGCCAGGTGCAGGGCGGCGCGGTGTTGGCGAACGACCTGGTCTATGTCCAGGGCAACGGCCAGCCCGGGCCCAGGTATTATCCGCAGGCGTCGGTGATGCGCTGGGAGCCGATCTCCGAGCCGGGGCGCTACGAGGTGAGGCTGCGGGCCCGGACCGGGAAGCACGGCGCCAGCACCCTGGTGCTGCAGGCCTGGGTCGACGGTGCCGACGGCGGCATGCGATACCCGACGGGCTACGGTGCGATTCCGCTGCCAACGGCAGCGCTGCCGATGAGCGGCTACAGGTTCGAGACCCCCGGGCGCTGGCAGACGTTCTCGCTGGATTTCACCGTCGAGAGCGGCAAACCGACGAATGTCGGCCTGGTTTACGTCGGTGATGAAACCTGCGAGGCCGGCACGGTGGAGGTCGAGCAATCCTCGGTGAAGCTCGAGAAGCTGGACCTGCCGGTGTCGATCAGCTGGGCCCGTCCGGTCAAGCTGCGCTACAAGCATGCCGAAAGCGGCGCCCTGGAGTTTCGCCTGACAAATGCCACCGACCAGCCGCAAACGGTCGGTCTGCGGCCGGTCGTGATCACCGACACGGACCGGAGAATTCCCGGCCCGGCACAGACCCTCGTGGTGCCCGCGTTGACCACTGTCAGCGGCACTGCGCCGTTTGCCGTTCCCGCCGCCGACGGCGGCTATGAGGCGGTCGGTGAATTGATCGTGGATGGGCAGGTGATCGATCGGCATGGTGACGTGTTCGCGGTCAGCGACAGCCCGTTCCGGTGCATGATCCAGGGGACTGGCGTGCTGTGGATTCCGTACTTTCTCTCGAGTTCCCACCACCTGGGCCTGGAGGGGTTCAAAAAAACCGTGCTGGGCAATTGGGACCAGTATGTCAAGGATTGCACGCTGGCCATCGAATCCTCGCGTCGTGCTTATCTGACCTACGACGAATACTTCGCATGGGCGCGCGAGGATGCGACCCGCATGACGGAAGACAGCGACGAGCCATACCTCACCGGGCAGACCTTTTACGTCCTCTCGCGCCAGCAGATTCAGCTGATCAACGGCCTGATGAAAGCACACGGCATCGCGCCGGTAGCCTATACCAATGCCATCCCGTTCGGCTGGCCGGGTTTCGAGGTGGTCCGTCGCCGCCCCGAATGGATGAAGAGGGCGATGTTCAACACCGCCATCATGGAGAAATACTTCAACGGCGAGACGGTAAGCGGCCCGGTCTATCCGGCTATCGAGATGCACTTCGACACCCCGTCACCCGTCGACGGCAAGACCTACCTGCAGGTCCATACCGAGCAGCTGGTGGCGAGCGCCAGGCTGTACGGCTGGGAAGCGTACCGCTACGACGCCGGGCCGCTCAGCCCTGAGCACTTCCCGATTACGAAACGGGCCCTGGCCGCCATCGACCCGCCGGTGGGAATCGGTAATAACCTGGGCATCAACTGCCTGGGCACGCAGCCCAGTGACGACTGGAAGACATACTGCCGGGACGACTCGCTGATGATGGAGGAGAACCTCGCACAGGCTTTTCACAGCGCGACAAACCCGCACCGCCGCTGGCTGGATTTTATCGTCTACCTTCGACACAGCTCGGACCTGGCGCGCTCGCACGGCGCCCAGCACACCTTTATCAACAACGGCGGCAACTGGTATTCCACCGCCCTGGGCTACGTCGTGGGCGGGCATCCGTGGACCTTCCACAAGAGCCCTTTCGGCGACTGCGAACGGTTCATGATCCAGTACGGCTCGTATTTCTGGGACATCCGCACGCAGAAGCTGGCCGACCCCGGCGGTGTTGTGTCGGTTAAAAGCCGGCGGCCGCTGTGGTGGCAGCCGCTGGTCAGTGAACGGGTGCTCAATGACGAGCACCGGCAGGTGATCGTGCCGCTGTTCAACCCGCCGGCGGAGGAAGAAGTCACCGGCGTTACGAGTGTTGGGCCGGCAGAGGGTGTGAAGGTCATGTTTCAGCCGCGGAAAGAGGAGCAGGCGACCGCCTGGCTGGTCGGGCCGGAACCGGTATCGCATCGCCGGCAATTGACGACTGTGCCGATGCGTGACCGCCGCCTGGGGGTGGTCGTGCCCCGTTTCTGGGGCTGGACGAACATCGTCTTTGATTGCCGGCAAGGCCAGGGCGGGAACCGCGTGCCCGGGACAGACTGATGGGCAAATACAGATGCTTGCAGGCCGGCTTGCTGGTGATTTGCCTGTTCCCCGGTGCGAACGCACAGGAGTCGGATGGCCCGGCAACGATTTACAACCGGAAACACGAGGCGGTGCTGGTTGACGGGGGATCGCCGGAGAAGGACAAAAGCCGGTTGGTCAAGGATGACGAGGCGCGTACGGGTTGGGCCATGCTGGCGGACCCCGCCGCCAGGTCCGGCGAAGGCTACATGTGGTATGAGTATACGTATACGCAGGGGCCCGGCAGGCTGCGCGGAAACTTCCGGTTGAAGGTGGCCGACAATACGAACCCCGCCGTCGTGGCGATGATCCGCGGCACCATCGGCAACAGCGAGCTGAAGACATTCGAGGATCGCTACGAGAAAGTGGCGCTGAAGGGCACCGATTTCGCCAAGCCGAATACCTACCAGGAATTCAGCATCGAGTTCCTCAAGGGCGAGCAGGGTTTCGGTGATTGGGGATTGGAGACGACGGGTGCGACAAAAGTCTGGTTTGACGGAATTACCGTCGAGCAGCTGTCGCGATTCAGCACCCGTCAACTGCTGCCGTTGGTCGAGCAGCCGGTCAGGCCCGACGGCCTGAAGCTGGCAACCGACAAGCTGCGCGTCCACGAGACGTATGGCCTGTTCATGCCGCACTGGGGTGTCGACAAAGCAGTTGGCACGCTGGGCGGAGAGCGCACGCAGTCCCATCTCAACGTCCATCCGCAGTCGACTCGACTCGACGGTTTCCCGACGACCTGGGAAGCGTTGTACCGGCACCGGGTGATGGTCCTGAACAATGTGCCCGCGAAAGCCGTGACGATTGTCGGCACGACGATGCTCAAGCAATATGTGCAGGATGGCGGCACCGTCATCATCATGGGCGACACCCACGGGATCAGTCACGGCGGCTGGGGGCGCTCGGTGCTCGGGGCGCTGTTGCCGGTCACGCCAGGCGCCCTGGTCCGCGCGGCCGAGCCGATTCATCTGACGCCGCGGCAGGGCAAGCTGACCGATCTCGACTGGTCCCAAAAACCGTACACGCTCTATTCCCACGACGCGGAGGTGCGGCCGGGGGCGCGGGTATTGCTGGCGGCGGGAACTGTCCCGCTGATCGTCGAGCGCAGAATCGGCAAGGGCCGCATCATCGTCCTGCTGATGTCGGTGCTGGGCGAGGTCGATGCAGAGACGCCGGGCACCCCGTTCTGGCAATGGGGGGATTGGCCCGGGTTGATCGCCAAACTGCTGCGGTCTCACAACCGGTGACAGCCAGTCACCCGTTCGTCCGTTTCTTCCTCCGGGTCTCATCTGCCGGTCAGCCTGGAGGTGGCGGAATGTCGCAAGTTGAGCACCATGAGAAGCGGGCAAAGACCACCCGTCCGTTCCGGGGCTCTGCTTGTTCTTTCGGGGTGACACGGTTAGTTTAACAGTGGATTTTCCCGGTGAACCGCTTGTCTTTGTTCATTGTGGATCTGCTACGAATTCCGTGGTAACTGTTGCCCGGCGACAGCGAATGTTTATGCAATAATTCCACGGTTGTGCCGCGGCGGCAAGCGGCACTGTAGCAGTGTACCAAGGTGGCTTGATCATGTCTGGGAAATTGTATCACGCACGACGAAAGCCAGGCCGTGAACAATCTGTTCTGGCTGCCCCCCCCGCCCCTTCGGTCCACCTCAAGCCAGGCAGTTCCAGGGGGTGCCCACGCTTTACCCTTATCGAGCTGCTGGTCGTGATCACCATCATCGCGATCCTGGCATCTATGCTGCTGCCGGCATTGTCCAGGGCAAAGGAGATGGGCCGGCGGGCAATCTGCCTCAGCAACCTGAAACAGATTGGCCTGGGCCTGGTGATGTACGCCGACGATTCCAGTGACGATTTGCCGTACAACCTGGTATCCTATCGCTGGGAAACAGAGATGATGTGGTTCATCCAGGATGCGCCAATGAACCATATAGGCGAGTGGCATCCCCTGGGATTGCTGTATCATGAAGAGTACGTCTCGGACATGAAAGTATTTGTTTGTCCTTCAAACGAGGCTGAAATCCCGAGTGAATATGACCCCGTGTTAATGGCATCCGAGGTCGGAGTCCCGGCCAATGGCGGGATGGTTTGGTCAACTTTTGCTCTGAATATAAGAGGCCGCAAGGGGCCACATGACTATACGTCGCCCGACGATGGCTATGGTCTGCTGGAGCAGGGGCCTTATGGCCTTTTGGGGGGCAAGGCCAAGTTTTCCAGGTGTGCCGCCGAGAAGTTTCTTTGTGCTTCCGACGGCGTTGGCACGCCCCGGGGCAAACCTCCCGGGAACCATGCTTCCCATACATTGGGCGGTAACCTTCCAGCAGGTTTTCAGATACTTTTCTTTGATGGCTCGGTGCATTGGGTAAGTGACGTGTACCATGAGCTGGCCTGGGACCCGGTCTTCAATGTATTTGGAAACTACGCTGATTGGCATCAATTCTGGACCTATACCGAAGATACTTTGCCTGACTAATCCAGGCAACAGGAAGCGCTTCCGGCAACCACATGACAGTCCGTTCGGGAAAGATGGGGGCGAGCCATCAAAAGTGCAGGAGTTGACAACACCGGCTGACCAGTCGCTGCGGCATCACCGGACGACACTGTGGGTATTCCTGGCGGCGCTCCTGGCGCGCGCAGTCTACTTTTCCCAGTTCGCCACCACCCCGCTGATAACGGATTTCGGGGTTGACAGCCGATACTATCTGACCTGGGCAAGCCGGATCGCGACGGGCAGCTGGCTCGGCAGCGAAGTCTTCGAGCAAGGCCCGCTCTACGCTTATCTCCTCGGCCTCGGCGCCACGCTCGTCGGTATGCAAGTGCCGCTGATTCTGCTTGCACAGATGCTCACAGGCGCCCTTGCATGTGTGCTGATTTTCCTCTGCTGCCGCCGCCTGTTCGATGGCCGAACCGCCGCTGTCGCCGGGTTCGCCGCGGCCCTGTACGGCCCCTTCATATTCTACGAATGCACGGTCATGAAGACCTTTCTTTCCCCGCTGGCGGTGATCGCGGTCTTGTATGCGGCACTGCGCAGCCGCGACGGCAACCCGGTGCTGTGGCCGGCGCTGTGCGGGCTGTTCATCGGCCTCGCATGCCTGGTCAGGGAAAGTCATCTGCTGATGGTCGTGCCGGTTGTCCTGTGGGTGTGGACGGCACGGGCGGACAAGCCGGTTCGGCGCCGGCGCAAGCTGGTGCAGACGGCAGTAGTCGTAGCCGGTATCACGGTCTGTCTCGTTCCCTCGACGGTGCGCAACTGGATGGCCGGCCGGGAGCTTGTGGTCGTCACCGCCGGCGGCGGGGAGGCGTTCTACATTGCGCAGGTATCGGCGGTCGACGGATTTTATTCGCCGCCGCCGTTCGTGCTGCCGACCAGCGGCGTCGAGCACGCCGATTTCAGGCGCGAGGCGGCGCGGCGTACCGGCCGGCAACTGACCCGCGGGCAGTCGTCGCGGTACTGGTTTGGCGAGGGACTCCGGGCGGTCCGGGCGAAACCGGTTCGGGCGATCGGGCAGACTGGTCGCAAGGCGGTCCTGCTGCTGAACGACTATGAGGCTCCGGACAACTCCGATTACCACGTGACCGGTCGGTTCGTACCGATACTGCGCCGTGGTTTACCGACCTTCGGCTGGCTGGCGGGGCTCGGGGTAGTCGGGATTTTTCTGTGCTGTCGCGAGTGGCGGCGCTATCAACTGCTGGTCGGACTGATCGCGGTGCAGGCGTTGCCAGTGATCGTTTATTACGATTTCGGCAGATTCCGGCTCGGCATGCTCGCCGTGTGGATTCCCGTGAGCATGCAGGCGTTTCTGTGGCTGATTAACGCAACCCAACGTCTTTTAGGCGACTGGCGCCGGCAGCGGGAATCGTGGACGCCGATCGGCAGGGCGGCGGTGTTGTGGGCGATGCCGGCGGCCGTGACCTGGCTGGCCTTTACGCCGTTCCAGCCGCAGACCGCTGAATTCCCGACCCGCCTGCGGCTCGGCCTGCTTGCCAACAAGGCGGGGGACTACGCCCTGGCCGAGCGCGAGCTGCGACAGCTGTTGCAACTGTACGCCGCGTATGACACGGCTGCACCAGCGGACACGTTTCGCCTGGCCGGGACCCATCAGGAACTGGCCAAGGCCCTCTGCCGAACCGGACGTTTCCGGGAGGGCTTGGATCATCTCCGTGAGGCCCGCGAACTTGATCTCCGCGCTGAAACGCGGCATGTCATCTGCAACTACCAGTTCGAAATCCTTCACAAGGCAGTGCAAGAGCGGCGTGCCGGTGCGGCGGCAGGGGAACTGCGCAGGGAGCTCGGCATCATTCTCGACACGCTCAGGAGCCGGGACGAAAACTCCCTTCGGCTATGGGCGATGAGTTCGCTGTATGTCGAGTCCGTCGCCGACATGGAATTCATTGCCGCCAGCCTGAACCGAAGCTGGCAGGGAGCTGACCAGGCGGCGGCGCCGCAGGCGGCGTACTATCGCATGGCACTGGCCGCACTGGCGGCGTATCGGGGCGACCCGGCAACGGCCCGGGACGAGGCAGAAGGCGCCCTGGCGCTATGGCCGCAGCACGAGTTTCGCGCCGCCCTGGAGACGCTGGCCGGGAAGGAGTGACCGGGGACCGGGTGAAAAAACCAGGCGATCGCCCGATTCACCCATTTTACGTGTCTGTCCACAAACAGCCGGTTCACACCGTCGCCGCCGGGGCCGGTCGCAGTCCACCGTGGCGCCGGCGGCTCGCCGCCGCGGCATTATTCCGACAGGTCGGCAGGTGGATACCCTTTGACGTCTGACCAACGGTACGGTACCATATCATCCGGAATTGCAACAGTGAGGAGGGGGCGAAGGAATGCGTCTGGCCGATAAGGTGGTCCTGGTTACCGGTGGCGGTCGAGGCCTTGGCAAGGGGCTGGTGCGAGAACTCGGGCGACAGGGCGCCGATATCGCACTGACCTGCCACGCCAGTGTCGACGGCGCCAGCGAAGTCGTCGGGGAGCTCCAGCAACTCGGGCGCCGCGCCGTGGCGATTCAGGCCGACCTGACCCAGGTCGCCGACGCCCGCCGCGCCGTGGCCGAGACGCTGGAGGCCTTTGGACGCCTGGACGTCCTGGTTTATAACAGCGGCGTCGACAATCCCCACCCGTTCCTGGAGATTAGCGAGGCGGACTACGATTACGTTCTCGATCTCAACTTGAAAGGGGCCTTCTTCTGCGCCCAGGAAGCGGCCCGCGCGATGATCGCCCAGGGGGACGGCGGCGCCATTGTGACGATCAGCTCGATACATGGTTGCCTGAGCCTGCCGAAACACGCGCATTACGCGGCGTCCAAGGCCGGCATGAATCAATTCGTGCGCACGGTGGCGAACGAGCTGGGGCCGTATGGCATAACCGTCAACGCGGTTTCCCCGGCGATGATGCATCTCGAGGAATACCTGGCGAACCCGGACTATGACCCGGACGAGTGGGACCCGACCGTCCCTCTCGGCCGCTCCGGTTATCCACGTGATATCGCCGCCGCCGTCACCTTTCTCGCCTCCAGTGACGCGTCCTACATCACCGGCACGCTCATCGAGGTCGATGGTGGGCTCAGGACGCGCAGCCCGCACTACGGGCCAAATGAAGCGACAACATATCCGAACCTGCGGGGGGGAGGGTGACCGGGTGGCTGGCAGCTGGGTGATTGGAACCCACGCACCCCATTCACCCATCCGCCCGTTCCCATCCACTCGAAAACAGAACGAGGTCCAAGCATGATCAGCACGACGAAAGACATGATGCTGCCGACGGCTATCGTCGGTTCAATTCCGCGGCCGTCGTGGTACACTGAAAGTCTGCGTGGCCGGTCGTTCAAGCAGGCCCTGAACGACCGGAAGTTCCGCGACCAGTACATCGATGCGGTCGGCGCCTTTATTCATGACCAGGCCAGCGCCGGGCTGGATATCGTGACCGATGGCGATGCGCGCTTCGACGATGACGTCGGCGGTCGCGGGTGGTTCTTCTACCCCCTCGAGCGGCTCGGCGGTTTCGCCGGCGGCAACGACATCATTGACCGCTGGGCAGGCTTTTCCAAGCCGGGCACGATTCTCTGGGAGGTGATGGAGGCGTATCAGCAGCCGACGCTGGTGGACAAGGTCACGGCCGGACCGTGGCAGTACACCGAATTGTGGAAGATGACCCAGCGCTTGACGGACAAGCCGGTCAAGTTCGGTGCGATCTGCGTCGACAGCCTGGCGCATATGATCAGGAACGAGGCGTACGACCGGGACCACGACCTGCTGCTCGACCTCGCCGACATCGCCAACGGGGAGTATCGCCGGCTGGCGGCAGCCGGTTGCCCGATCATTCAGATCGAGGAACCGCTGCAACATTTCATGTTCCACGATCCGGACACCGATGTCAACGAACTGACGGAAGCATTCAATCGCCAGGTGGCCGGGGTGAACACCGAGGTCTGGGCGCACACGTGCTGGGGCAACCCCGCGCAGCAGAGTTTCGGGGAGGACATGTCATACGAGCCGGCGCTCGAGGCAATGTTCGAGATGAACGCCGATGTCATCACCTTCGAGTGCGCCAGCACCGGCGGCGCCGACCTGGAGGCGATCGGCCGAGTCAAGTCGGACAAGAAGATCGGCGTCGGCGTCATCAGCCACCTGCGCACCCAGGTGGAGTCGCCGGAAGAGGTGGCCGGGCTGATTCGCAAAGCGCTGGCACACATCCCGGCGGAGCGCCTGGTGGTCACCACCGACTGCGGCTTCGGGCGCGAGGGCCTGTCCCGCCGGATCGCCTATTACAAAATGGTCGCCCTGGTCGAAGGCACCAACCTGGTCCGGCAGGAACTGGGCCTGCCCACGGCCGCAGTGCGCGCCGCGGACCCGACGCTGGCGTTCGGCCAGGCCGGGGCAAAATAAGGTAATCATTGCGCCCGCCCGTATGTCCAACCGAGGTGACACATGAAGGCTGTTTTCTTCTACTGGTCGTTCATTGCGGCAGACACTGAGCGAGTGCTGGACGACCTGGCCCGCTGGACGAACATCGACACGCTGTTGATCTGTCAGAGGGAGGGGTCGGAGGAGGCGGGCATGATGCTGCCGGACGCCGGCGCCCTCGGTGGCCTGCCCGTGCCGATCGCCCCGGCGGCATTTGAACGGACGATGGCGGTGATCGAGCTGGCCCGCACGAAGGGCTTTGCCGTGGCGGGCCACGTCAATCCGCTGTACGGCTGTCCGAAGACCCTGCGCCACCTGAACTGTCGATCGCTGGCACCAGCTCAGCCGCCGGCCGACAACGACGTGATCTGGGCCTGCCCGCATCATCCGGAGGCCGTTTCCTACGGCCAGGCCGTTACCCGCGCCTTGATAGAGGCATGGCCCGTCGACCTGATGGAAATCAACCACGTCGAGTACCCCATGTACGGCGACAGCCTGGGCGGCTATGCCAACTGCTTCTGCGACCATTGCTACGCCAGGGCGGCGGCCCAGGGGATTGACCTCGGGGCGATCGAGCGCCTGCTCACGACATTGCTCGGGCAACTGAACCGCGGCGCCCTGGCAGACCGCTGGCTCGATGAACTGACCGGATCGCCGCTGCTGGCGCAGTGGCTGGCCTTTCGCACCGGCTCGGTGACGCAGTATGTGGAAACGATCGTGGCCGCGGCACGCGCCGCCGCCGCGACGCATCGGCCGAATCTCAAGATCGGCCTTGACCCTTTTCTGCCGTCAGCGCTGCAGTTGGTAGGGATAGACCTGGCGGCGCTGCACCCGCTGTTCGACTGGCTGGCGCCGAAGTTCCCCGACTACCTGACCGGCTGGATGATTCCGAATATCGCCGACTGGATCGCCGGCCCGGGCAACGATTCGACCGCCCAGCGCCAGGCGCTGCGCGACCTGCTGGACCTGGGCCCGCAGCCACCGCAATACGAGCCGATGAAAATCGCGATGGAGGAAATGCTCTATTGCAACACGGCTGACCCTTCCACCATCGACCGACAGATGCCCTATCTCAGTCATCTGCGGGAGAAGACAGCGATGTATCCGTGGCTCTGGCTGTACGATCGGGACCTCGAACTGCTGCGTCGCAAGGTACAGACTCTCGAGCGCCACGGCTTTGACGGCTACTGCCTCTGGCTATGGCCGGAAGACATGACCGGCAGCGCGTTGCAGGAGGCCCGGGGAATTTTCTGAGGGCGCCGGCGAAAGGCCGCACACGGCACCGGCTTCCGGCCGCGGTGCCCTCGCCGGGAAGCGGCGAGTCCCGCCGGGTTATTCCACCCGGTCGGAATAGTGTTTCCACTTGTCGTCGACCGTGACGCCATGCTCCGCCTCGAAGTTGGCGATCCGCCTGGCGCGCTGGCGCTGTTCTATCCGGGCCTCGTCACGCGCCGGCTTGTGGCTCCCGTTCTGGGCCAGGCTGCGTTCCCACGGCGAGAGGTCGGTGCGGTCGGCGTCAATCTCTGTCAACCATTTCTCCCGATACACCTCGGCGACGACGGCGACGCGCGGCAGGCGATGCTCTGAATGTGAATCGTTGCCGCTGTGATAGAGCAGGTGATGCCAGAAAAGCACGTCGCCCGCTTGCCCGACGAACTCGCACGTCGGCAGTCCCTCAACGACCGCATCTCTGAAGGCGGGATCGTTGCCGTCGGCTTCCGGGGTTTCGATCAGTTTCCGCTGGGCGATGATATGCGAGCCGGGCTTGTACATGAAATTCCCGCTGAACGGTTCGGTATCGGCCACCAACAGCATGGCGTTGAAGCCGCGGTAAAGAGTGGCCGGCGGCGGTGTTCCGAAGTCCTCGTGAAAGATGTCGCCGAGCGCCGCCCTGGCGTTGGGATCGTACGGTCTCACCATAATCGTGAAATTGCGCAGGCCATCCCACTTTCCCGGACCGCCGTGCAGCTTCTCGAAGGCGGCGCGCAGCCGCGGCTGGTCAAAGATCTTTTCGAGGACGGCATTGCGCTCAAAGTTGGCGCGCCCCATGTCTTCGTAGAAGGCGTGAAACTGGACGCCGGGCTTGTCCGTTGTCCACTCGTTCAGCGGTCGGTGCTCGTCCAGCACCCGCCTGATCTCGCCCAGTGCCTCGTCACAAAACGCCTTGTCCACCAGGTTCCTGACGACGGCGACGCCGTACTTCACGAACTGCTCGGTGAAATCCAGATCGCTGTTGTCAACCTTGAAACTGATACGCTGTGCCTTCTATTAGCCCCAAACGAGCGAGGTCTCCGTGAAAACCCATACCGACGAGCATACCGGCCGCGAAATTCATGTGCTTACCGATTTGCAGTGCGGCTGCATAGTCGACTATTTCCGACTGCCCAGACGGTTGCCCGACCACCGGATTATCGCCTTCACCGCCGCCACCGGCTCATCCGCATCCCTGAATGCCGATGGCACGATCGCGTCGCTACCATATAGTCTACTGTCTTCATTTAAAATGCAAGCCGAGGACTGGCAACCCGTTCTTGTCGATCTCGACAGCGGCGCCACAGAGACCCTGGACCTGCGGTTCGACCTCGCCCTGAAGCTGCGCGAAAGCGATGGCCGCCTCTGGGTTGTGAACGGCGATGAAATCCAGCGGATCGACCTGCCCGACGGCGATCTGCAGACTGTTACTACCCTGCCACCGGACTGCCCGGGCAGGCCGGTCGACATTACGTGCGACGGCCGCACCCTTCTCCTCGCCCGCCACGAGGACGACCAGCCGAAGGTGCCACCACCCGATTTCTGTGACGCCGACTGGTTTTGGAACCTGATCGAACGACCGCGAAGCGGTATCCTCTATGCCTTCGACATTGAAACACAGGTCGCCACGACATTGCAGCAGACGGACGGCACGAAGCCGATACACGTCGACAGTTCCCCGGTCGATCCCACCCTGATAAGATACTGCTGGGACGGCTCAGCGGTGTATGACCAGCGTATCTGGGCGGCGCGTACCGACGGCAGCCGGCCGCCATGGAAAATCAGGCCGCAGGCGCATGGGGAGCTCGTCGCACATGAGTTCTGGTGGCCCGGCGACGAATTGATCGCCTACAAGTTTCAGGACCGGCGGAACGATCCCACCGGTATCGCACGACACGATCCCTGCGATCCGTCGCGATCCGTTGATGAGTGCGGTGATTGTCACGCGAGAAGCGCATCAGACGATCAACAAGTTCGTCGACGAGCGTCGTGCGGTCTTCGACAAGTACATCCACAAGTTCATCGTGCTGACCGCTTATGAGAGCGCGCTGTTCGTGAACGAACATGACCTCG
>JASLZG010000122.1 GCA_030754995.1 Lentisphaeria bacterium | reverse complement strand
ATGGTAAAGATGATGCGGTCACCGAGGGCCAGGAACCTGGCTATTTCCGGGTGATCAGCCAGCAGCGCGAAGTATTCTTCACTCAGGCAGGCGATCTTTGCCAGGGGCATCTCCTTCGTTGAAGCCACTGTCGATCCACACCCCGTTGACCCTGGTGAACAGCTTCTCACCGATTTTGCGGGTCTGGCGTGCCGCGTTGATGTCGGGTGCATCGGCGCGTTTGTAGTCGGCGATCGCTTCGCTGACATCGAGGGCGTTGCGCCCCGTCCGGCTGGCCATCGTGTCCTTGAGCTCGGCTTCTTCGCCCTGCAGCCGGATAACGCGGCCGTTGGTGATCCCGGCTACGGTACGATACTGATAGCGGTCTTGCCGTCGATGGTAAAGATGATGCGATCACCGAGGGCCAGGAACCTGGCTATTTCCGGGTGATCAGCCAGCAGCGCGAAGTATTCGTCGCTCAGGCAGGTAATCTTTGCCAGGGGCATCTCTTTCTTGAAGCCACTGTCAATCCATACCCCGTTGACCCTGGTGAACAGCTTCTCACCGATTTTACGGGTCTGGCGCGCCGCGTTGATGTCGGGCGCATCGGCGCGTTTGTAGTCGGCGATCGCTTCGCTGACATCGAGGGCGTCGCGCCCTGTCCGGCTGGCCATCGTGTCCTTGAGCTTGAGGTGCTCGGCAAACGCTTTCTTGCCGGGGCCACCGGCAGCGGCCTCGAGATCGGTGACTGTCAGGCCATCGGCACCGGTTCCACGGCCGCCGAACATCGGCACGACAGCGGATTCCATGGCCGAATCCGAGTCATCGGAGAACGTTTGGCCGTAGTTGCCGGCGGAGTTACGGGGGGAGCGGGCAGCGGCTGGCGCGGAAGCGCTCCACGCTTCAGCGCTCCAGTTACCGTGTTTCTCGATTGCGGCACGCTGTTCTTCCCGGCGCTGCCGATTGTGCTTCTGCAGCCTGGCCTGCTGCTCCCTGGAAATGTCGTTCCTGGCATAGTCCTGGTCGGTTTCGAGCACGAGAAACGAGGTATACGGCGTCATAATGCCGAATTCCTGGCTGAGGCGGATGACTTCGTCCTTGAGCTCGGCTTCTTCACCCTGCAGCCGGATTTGGTCGAGCAGGAAGCCGACTTTCCGGGTGGCCCACAGGCGGGTAATGAATTCACTGTCTGGCGCTTTTTTCGGGAAGGTGTATTCGTAGACGAATTCGCGAGGATTCCCGTTGATTTCGCCCTTAAGGATGACAGCGTGGTCGCCCTCGCCCTGGTAGCGGCCGAAAAGCGTCAGTTGGGCGCCGTGGAAGAGGTCATCTAGTTTACGCGGGTAAACATCCAGGACCTTGAGACCACGCACCTCGAGCATCGGCTGCGACAGGACGGGATTGCTGGCTTTGTCGTAGAAGGCGGATACTTCGGTCTCGATGTCTTCATTGGGTCGGACGTACTGTGAATAGCCGCCCGTATCGGCGCCGATCTGGTCGAGCAGGTGGGTGTTGACCTGCTCGCCGACGCCGAACACAAAAATCCGGGTGCGATCGGCGGCAAGGGCATTGACCTGTTTCATGATCGTCGCCGGCTCGGTCTCGCCGATCGTCGGCTTGCCGTCGGTGAGGAATATGATCGTGAAGGGGCGGTGCTCATCGGTCCGCATTTTCAGGGCGGCCTGCAGGCTGCCGTCGATATCGGTGCCGCCGCGGGCTTCGAAATTCTTGATGTAGTCGAGGGCTTCCCGGCGTGATTCTTCCGATACCTTGACCAGCTCGGGCTTGAAGGCATCGACATCGGTACTGAAGCGCAGGACGTTGAAGCGGTCCCCCGCGTTGAGCTTCTTGACGCAATAGTCGAGAGCTTCGCGGGCCTGGCGGATTTTTTCACCTGCCATACTCCCGGAAGTGTCAAAAACAAAAACGACGTCGCGCTCGACTATTTCCATGTCTTTCTTGTCATACTGCGGCGCGAGCATCATCATGAAGTAGCCGTCCTTGTCGGCCTCGGCATGGGTCAGGAGATTGAGGCCAAAGCGCTTCTCCGAAACGCCGTAGTAGAGCACGAAATCGCGGTCGAGCAGGCTCTGGTACTCCTCGAAACCGATGACCGCGCGATTTTCGCCTTTGCGGGAAATGCCGATCTCGTGGGTCGGCGAGTAGATTGTTTTGATCGGTACTTTCGAATCGATATTGACCCCGATCGTGAAGTCTTCGAGGGTGCGTGAGGCGGCTTTTGTGGTACGCAGCGGATAGACATACTGATAGGTCCCGCCTTCGTACTTAAGTTGCTGGGTATAAGACATTTCAATACGCTGTTCACCATTGGGGGGAATTGGGAAAACGCGCATTTTCAGGAGTTGCCCATCCATGTACTCGAGCAGTCCGGGATCGCGCATGCGGCGGACGATGTCTTCGTAGATTTTGCGGGCCTTGCCGGATTCGACGAGCTCGCCGGCCTGCTTCTTACCGTTGATGTACATGGCGAATTCGCCGATACTGGCGTCGGCCGGCAATGGAAAGACATACGTCGCCTCGAGCTGGCGATTGACACTGTTCTTGAAGACCTGCTCGATTTTCGCGGTGGCGACGCCGTCCTTGACGTCGATATTGACGCGCTGATGCTGGATCGCCAGTGCCGGGAGCGATTTGTCCTTGGGCAGCAGGATGCCGGTAGCGCGACTGGTTGTCGGGCAAATAGCAGTAACGAGAAGGATCAGCAGCAGGCGTTTCATGGTTTTCCTCCGGAAAATGGCTGATGTTTGTGAATGAGTGGCGACCTTCAACATCAGGTAAGACGACAGCCGGAAGGTATTTATTAGTGAACGGGGAAAAAATCAACCCGGACACCCGGCCAACAGGAAATTGGCCTTACCGGATTATTCCGTGAGAGGCGCACCGTTGGGCGACCGTAAAAGCAAAAGGCCGGGCGGTGGGAGTTCAGCCCCAGTCGGAGACACTGAAGCGGCTTATCAGCCGCTGCAGCACCGACCCGGCGCCGTTGGTGGCAGAGAGGAGGTATTCGTCGATCTCGGTGACGACTTCGGTGGCAGACCGGTAACGGTTTGCCGGGTCTTTCTTCAGCATCTTGGCCAGGATCTGCTGGAGCTTCCGGGGGAAGTTCGGGTTGATCTTGCAGGGGGCCTGAGGTTTACTGAACTGAATCACCCTGGCCAGGGCACGGATGTTGTCGCTCTGGAAGGGTTTCCGGCCGAGCAGGAACTCGTAGGCAACGGTGCCGAGCGAGAAGATGTCGGAGCGCTCATCGACCTTGGCGGAAATAAAGGCTTCGGGCGACATATACGTTGGAGTGCCCAAGATGTTGGCAGTCATGGTCAGGTCTGAATCGGGCAGATGGGCGATGCCAAAGTCGGTGAGCTTCACGGTCAGCGCCTGATCGACCATGATATTGGCCGGCTTGATATCGCGATGACAGATTTTGCGCTCGTGAATGGCGCTGAGTGCGTCGGCGATCTGCCGCAGGATGAGGGCCTTCTGCACGGTAGTGAGTTCGTCTTTGTCGGTGATGTATTCCTTGAGCGACTTGCCGCGGATGTACTCCATGGCGATGAACGGGATTTTTCCGCTCTCACAGACCCCGTATTCGACGATCGATACGATATTCGGGTGCGTCACCGCCGACACCGCCTTTGCTTCGTTCATGAAGCGCTTGAGGCAAAGGTCCCGGTCCCATTCAGCGATGGCACCGGCCTTGAGAATCTTGACTGCGAGCTTCTCTCCGGCGCACTGTTTTTCGTTGCCATGCACGAGGTAGACGGTGCCCATGTTGCCTTCGCCGAGGGTGCGGACGATTTCGTAGCCGGCTATCTGGCGGTTGTCGGCGTGGTTCAGGCACGCCGTGCGGTCGGCCACGGTGGCGCTCGGCAGGGCTTTGTCTATTTTCTCGAGTAACTCATTGATGACGAACGGCTTCATGACGTACTCGAAGGCCCCGTACTTCATGCAGTCAACGGCGCTCTTCACCGAGCTCTGGCCAGTAAGCATGATCACCGGGACGTCGCTGTGCGCCTTGATCTCGGCCAGCAGCTCGAGGCCGGACTTGTTCGGCATGGCAATGTCGGAGATTACCAGGTCGACATTCCCGGTGTCCAGAATTTTGAGCGCTTCATTGCCGTCGGCGGTATCGATGACGTCGTAGCTGTTCTTGGTCAGCAGCCGTGACACCAACCTGCGAATACTGGCTTCGTCGTCGACGACGAGGACGCATTTGTTTTCGGGGCCGTTATCGGTCATCGGGAGTGTCCTGAACCGGTTACAGGGATTGACGGAGAAAGGAAAAAGACAGGAGTCTTTAAGACGCAAATTGTATGCCTTATGGGGGGATATGGCGAACAAGCCAGATAATTCTGGCTCTCACGCATTTTTACCGCGGCCCGGGCTCTTATATTACAACGCTCGAGGTATCGCAAATCATGGCTTATGGGATGAGTCGGCAACATGACAACCGTTCCGCAAGGTGAAATTCAAAGACGCCTCGCCGCGTTGCAATCGCGCATGACGACCGGCGAGGCACCGCTGGACGGTGTCATCATCGTGCAATACGTGGACCTGTACTACTTCGCCGGCACCGTGCAGACAGCGCACTTGCTGATCCCGGCGCGCGGCGAACCGCGGCTGCTGGTTCGAAAAGTGCTCGAACGCGCCCAGGGCGACTCGCCGCTGGCGGATATCCAGGGCCTGCACAGCATGCGCCAGCTACAGGGGCATATCGAGGAATTATGCGGACCGCCGCCGTGGCGGCTCGGCATGGAGCTCGATGTGCTGCCGGCCGCCTCGCTGGCTTTCTATGAGAAGCTGCTGGAATCCGCAAGTTTCACGGACGCATCACCGGCGATCATGGATTTACGGTCGGTGAAGAGCGATTGGGAGCTCGACCGGATTCGCGACGCCGCGGCGCTGACTGACGCGGTCTACAGGGAACTGCCGCAGGTTCTGAAGCCGGGCATGTCAACCATCGACCTGCAGGCCACCCTGGAGGCGTTCATGTGCCGCGCCGGCGGCCTGGGCCTGACGCGCTTCCGCGGACTCAACCTGGAATTGAGCCCCGGCGTCATCGTCTCCGGCCCGAACGGCGCGATCCCGGCATATTCCCAGTTTCCGATCGGCGGCAAAGGGCCGCACCCGGCCTATCCGCAGGGTGGTGACCATGACCCAATCGTCGCAGACACCCCGATTATTTTCGATTACCTGGGCAGCAGGTCAGGGTATTTCTGCGACCAGACACGCATGGCCGTGCTCGGGGAGATGCCGCAGGAGGCATCGCGCATACTGGACGGCACCGCGCAGGTGCTGCGTCACATTGAGTCGCTGCTGAAGCCCGGTGCCGTACCGGAGGCGGTTTATGAGTCGGCCGTCGCGGCGGCGGCGGCGGCCGGTATCGCCGAAGGGTTCATGGGGCCGCCCGGCGGCGGCGCCGGCTTCGTCGGCCACGGCGTCGGCCTGGAGGTGAATGAGTATCCGGTCCTGGCGCCGCGCATGCGCCAGCCCCTGGTCGCCGGCAATGTCCTTGCGGTCGAGCCCAAAGTGACGCATCCGCAATACGGCGTCGTCGGGCTGGAGAACACCTACGTCGTCACCGACTCGGGGCCGCAGCGGCTTTCGGCGGCGCCGGAAGATGTCGTCGTGGTTGTGGCATAGGCCGGTTCCGGCTACTCCTTGAGCCCCGGCATCGGGGTGGGCGGCGACTCGAAGTCGAGCGGCTCCGCCAGGTCGGTAAAGCCCCAGCGTCGGGTGAATGGCCAGTACACGAAATCCGCCCGTCCGACGATGTTGCCTCGCGGCACCGGGCCCCAGAACCTGCTGTCGAGACTGTTCTCGCTGTTGTCACCCATCAGCCAGTACTCGTTGGCGGCCAGCGTTACTTCATCCGCTTCCGACGACAGGAATCCGGCGTAGGAGTAGCCACGGTAGTCGCCCTTGAATGAGTAGACGCGGTCGAAGGCAGGATCAAAGCTGCTGTCGACGACAACCTCCTTGTCGCTGCCGGCTTCGGTGACGTACAGCCGGTGGTCGCGAATGCGCAGGGTGTCGCCGGGTACGCCGACCAGCCGTTTGATGTAGAAGCGGCCGCGCAGCGCCCGCCCCCCATACGAGAGGTCGTCGGTGGTAAAAACCGTGATGTCACCACGTTTCGGCTCGGTGAAATTGTAGACGGTACGGTTGACGAACAGGTGATCCCCGAGCTCGAGATAGCCACGGGCCAGGGCCTCGCCCGATTTGAAATTCAAATAGTTCTCCGGGTGATTTTCGATGCGGTAGGTTGCCAGGTATTTGCCGACAATGTCGCGGGTGCCCGGCAGCGTATAGCTTGTCTTGGCATGCGGCCACACGGTGTACGGGAAGAAAATCAGTCTGTTCTTCTGGATGGCGCGGTTATTCACCATGCCCCTTTTGGGATCGTGCCAGACGCGCGCCGGCTGTGAGACGGTCGCGTCGACATAGCGGCGGGAGCCGTTGGTGTAGTGCAGGATCTTTTCCCACCATGACACGTCGACCTCATCGAGCGCCGTAAAATGGATGCCGCTGAGGGTCGGCTGCATACTGCCGGTCGGAATCTTGAACGGTTGCAGGAACATCGCCCGGATACCCATGACGACCCCGATGACGACGACCAGCAGCTCAAGAATTTCCTTGCTGCGCCGGTACTTGTGCTTCGGGACCATCTGTTTGACGCGGTTCACCGCGGTTTCCAGGAACGCGTTTGTTTCCTTCACGTCCAGCGGCTTGTCGAGGCGCTGCCGGGCTTCCTCGGTGATCGCCGTCAGGGTCTCCTGTTGTTTCGCCGTCAAGCGGTCCCGGTCCCAACGGATCCTGTAGAGGGTCTGCGAAACGACCATCTTGAGGCTGCGGCGCTGCCGGTGCCGGCGGCTCGACAGAAATTCCTGGTAGACATAGTGCCCGGGCCAGACAACGAAAAGCAGGATATCGAATATGATGGCGGGCAGTGAATACATCAGTCGGT
Source organism: Lentisphaeria bacterium (assembly GCA_030754995.1). Lineage (GTDB taxonomy): Bacteria > Verrucomicrobiota > Lentisphaeria > JABSQK01 > CAJWLW01 > CAJWLW01. The sequence goes on along the minus strand of JASLZG010000122.1, from coordinate 6,366 downwards.
ATTGGTTTGCAGAATCTTGATGAAGGCGTCCTGGGGAATGTTGACTTTGCCGACCTGCTTCATGCGCTTCTTGCCTTCTTTCTGCTTCTCCAGCAATTTGCGCTTGCGCGTGATGTCGCCGCCGTAGCATTTTGCCGTGACGTCTTTGCGCAGGGCCCGCACCGTCTCGCGCGCCACGACCTTGCTGCCGACAACGGCCTGGATGGCTATCTGGAACAGGTGCCGCGGCACGACTTCCTTCAGCCGTTCCGCCATCTGCCGGCCGCGGCTCGCGGCGCGGTCGCGGTGGACGATGGTGGCGAACGCGTCGACCGGCTCCTTGTTGACCAGCATCTCGAGCTTGACCATCGGCCCGACGCGGTACATGCCAGACTCATAATCCATGCTGCCATAGCCGCGGGTAATCGTCTTCAGCCGGTCGTGGAAATCGATGACGATCTCGTGCAACGGCAGTTCCGCCTGCAGCATCACGTGGTGCTGGTCGACGGTGGACGTGTCCTGGCAGAGGCCGCGACGCTCCAGTACAAGGTTCATGATGACCCCGATGTACTCCGATGGGGATATGATGCTGGCGTTCACCATCGGTTCCTCGATACGGTCGATCTCGTTCGGGTCCGGCAGAAAAACCGGGTTGTCGACGGGTTTCATTTCGCCGTTCTTCGAGTAGACATGGTAGATGACACTGGGGTACGTGGCAATGATGTCCATGTCGTACTCACGCCGCAGCCGTTCCTGGACGATATCCATGTGCAGCAGCCCGAGGAAGCCGCAGCGGAAACCGAAACCGAGGGCGGCAGAGGTTTCCGCCTGATAGACGAAGGCGGAGTCGTTGAGTCGCAGTTTCGAAAGGCTGTACTTGAGGTTCTCGTAGTCCGCCGTCTCGATCGGGTAGATGCCGCTGTACACCATCGGCTGCATTTCCTGGAAACCCGGCAGTGGTTCCGTGCAGGCTTCGGCGTGCGAGGTGATGGTGTCGCCAATCTTCGAGTCGTCCGGTGTCTTGATGTTGGCGATGACGTAGCCGACGGCGCCGGCGCTCAGCTCGTCGACCGCCTGCATTTCCGGCGTGAACACCCCGACCTCCTTGATGTCGGATGTCTGGCCGGTGGCAAAGAACTGGATACGGTCGCCGCGTTTCAGGCTGCCGGAGACGACGCGCACGAGATTTACGACGCCGCGAAAGGCGTCGTAAACGGAATCGAAAATCAGGGCGCGCACGATGTCGTCAACGATCCGCGGCGGTGGTACACGCTGGGTGATTGCCTCGAGGATTTCCTCGATGCCGGTGCCGTCCTTGGCGCTGGCCAGGATCGCCTCCTCGTGGGGGATCGTCAGGATCTCCTCGAGCTGCTCGTAGCACATGTCGACATCGGCGGCAGGCAGGTCGATCTTGTTGATGATCGGGACGATCGTCAGGTTCTGTCGCATCGCCAGGTTGACGTTGGCGACGGTTTGTGCCTGCACGCCCTGGGCAGCATCGATGAGCATCAGCGCCCCTTCGCAGGCGGCAAGGCTGCGGCTCACTTCGTAGCTGAAGTCGACGTGCCCGGGAGTATCGATCAGGTTCAACGTGTACGTATGGCCGTCGCGGGCCTCGTATTCGATGATTACCGGATGGGACTTGATCGTGATACCGCGTTCACGCTCGAGTTCCATGTCGTCGAGCAATTGATCCTGGAAACTACGTTCGTCGATGGTGTCGGTATGCACCATCAACCGGTCCGCCAGCGTCGACTTGCCGTGGTCGATGTGGGCGATAATGGAAAAGTTCCGGATGTATTTGGGATCGCTCATGGGTTGGCCGCAGCCGGGGGGATACGTGCCGGTACATGGCAGTACGGCGTGGCAGGCGTGAGATGGCGGTGTCGATTTCTGGCAGGTGTAATCTACGCCGGTTTCAGATTCCGACAACCGTCCGCACGATGGTGGCCTTTCGCTAAATCCGCATCATCCGCCGCGGCAGTGGCAAGCTTCTTCAGACTGCCGAAAGGAACCAATCCAGCAGATGCCCCGCCTCGTTACAGAACCATGTATAGGCTGCAAAGACACCGACTGTGTTGAACTGCTGTCCGGTCGATTGTTGCCATGAAGACGAGAAGATTCCAATCATCGACCGGGCGTTGTGCATCCCGGAGTGCCCGGTCTGGCGCCATCTTCGATGCGATGGCGTACCGGGGAAATGGCAGAGCCGTATCCGGTTCAACTGGCTGCGTTCGTTCTCGCACCCCCTTCAGTACAAAAGCCATTTCGGCAACGGCACATGCAGGGACGCGGCGCTCCGCTGTACCAGGCGCGGTGTTTGCGGCGGCGCGTGGCTAATGCCAGACAGCGACTTCGAAGGGAACTTCGTTATTCGACCTTGAGCACCAGGATGATCTTGCCTTCCCGGGTCGGGAAGCCGCCGAGGATCAGCGGTTTGCCGCGTCTGAGCGTTGCGGTTGTTTTCAGCAGTGCCTGGCCGTTGTGGTTCATTTCGATGGCGAGATCGCCCTGGGTCCCGTTGCAGGTCAGGGTGTACCCCTGCGCCATCCTGATCCTGACCTCTTCGGCCGGTAACCGGACCGTATCAGAGTCAAGCAGCGAAAAGCTCTCGAACCGGAGACTGCCGAGGATGCCGGAGATGTCGGACAGCCTGGGATCCATGCCGCCTTCGGCGTCGGTCGCATGCACCAGGCGGACTGACATGGTGCCGGCGCTCGCCAGGCAGGCGCCGAACATCAATGCCAGCGCTATCAGTTTGATTCTCCGTCGCATCATTTCAATTCCATTCCATGAATCCACAGGATCGTGCTGTTGGTGGATTCGTCGTTCATGATTGTGACGGCGCTGTGGTCGACAGCGACATCGAACGCTTTGATTTGGTTTGGCCCGGCATCCTCCAACTCCAATCCGTGGACCCACACGATGGTGCCCTCGGCCGATTCATCTGTTGTGATTTCGCCGTGGGCAGCGGCAACCTCGATCGCCGTGATCTCACTGAGCTCAGCGTCGACAATACTATTATTCGATGGAGCCGGGATAAGCAAGGCAGCGGCCGTCACAATTACCGCGAAACACGCGGCAGCCTTGAGCCAGGCGGGGAAGAGGACAACGGGTGCCGGCGCCGGCTCGTTACGCGTCTCGCCTTCGGCGCGGTCCTTGAAGGCCGCCCAGAAAGCGTCGCTGTCGCGCACCGGCACATCGTCGCGACCGGTTTCCCGAAGCGTCTTTTCAATTTCCCGCCAGGGCATGTTTTTCATTGTTTCTGCTCCCGCATGATGCGCTGCAGTTTTCGCTTTGCGTTGAACAAGCGCGACATGACTGTACCAATCGAGACATCCATCGCCGCGGCGATGTCAGCGTAACTCAAGTTGTCCATGAATCTCAGTTCGAGCACGAGTCGATGCATCTCGTCCATCTTTGCCATGGCACCGCGCACCGCCGTCACCGTCTCCGCTTTTTCGATGGCCGCCGACGGCAACGACGCCTTGGGGTCCTCCAGTTCGCCGATGTCGCGGTCGTCCACCTCGTCTTGCGGCATAATCCGTTCCAGGCGCCGGCCACGGGACCGCAGGTAATCCATCGCGCAATTGTGGGCGATCCGGTACAGCCAGGTTTTGAGCGACGAGCGCTCGTTAAACCGCGGCAAGGCTTTCCAGGCCTTAAGATAAGTGTCCATCACCACATCCTCCGCATCGTTCGGGCCAACCAGCCGATAAGCCACCGCTGTGGTTGCCGGACGCAGCGTCTCGAACAACTCGGCAAAGGCGTCTACATCGCCGGACTTGGCCGCTCGAATACGTGTCTGAAACTCGCCTGTTTCCATTCGACGCAGGGAATCGCTCTCTTATTCAATCCACTCGCCGGCGCGGCGGACTGATCAAGAACGCGCCGGCGGCTTGAACTATCTGTCAACGTAACTGATACAACGACGCGGTCAAGCGACGTTGCAGAACCAGCAACGGGTGTTCAATTAACGGTTTACACCACTTCGGACCGCCGACAACGATCCGGCGGCGCCGCCGGCACCGGGCGGTCACGGAGGGGGTTGAACTGCGACACACGCCACTATCCCGGACACCGCAGCAACACGCACGGTTCAAATGATCCTGCCCCATGAGTAATCTGGCGGAACGTATCTGGTACGGCACCTCGCATCAGGTGCACCGCGAACCGCTGGCCTGGCACCGGCCGCTGCTGATCGTCGGTGCCGCCGTTGGACTGCTGGCAGTGCGGCTGCACCTGCCGTTCACCAGCTCAGAATCGATGGCGGTGTACGAGAACATCTGCGTCGCGCTGGTGGACCAGCAGAACTGGGCCAAACAGGCACTTGTCGGAGTCCTCGATTATCCGCCGCTGCCGGCACTGCTGCTGCTGCTGCTGCGGGGCGTCCTGCCAGGGGGATGTGACCCGCAGGCCTGGCTGGTGGCAATCTGCCAGGTCTGGATTTTTTTCTACCTGTGCCGGCTGGTGCATTTCACCGGGCGCAGCAAGCTGCTCTTTATTTTCGTCCCTGTCCTTTTCGCGGTGCCGGCGCTGCGTAACTACCTGTGGGAGCAAAATCCGTTCTGGATTTTTCTTTTGGTAATGACCAGCACCCTTTACCATATCAGCCGCTGGCAGCGTCAGCCGGTGTTGCGGGAACTCATCGTCGTGGCAATCAACTGCGCCATCCTGGTGCTGGGCGGCGGTGTCGGTATCGCCTTCGCCATGGCAACGCTGGTGCTGATGCAGGTCTACGGCAGAAAACGGCTCGAACGGCACCGGGGATTGACGACTCTGCTGTTTGTGCCGCTCTTGTATCTCGCGCTGCTGTATCCGCTGTGCAACTGGCTGATCATGCACGACCCGTGGTTCTGCGTCCGGCGGCTGCTGCCCTTTTTCGAGAACTCCTCCCTGTACACGGCGTTCGCCGAGGAGCCGCTGCTGGCAGTCGCCGGCATCGCTGTCGCACTGCTGCTGCTGCTGACCCATTTCGTCAAGTCGATGCCGCTCGATCTGCGGCTCGGGTTCTGGCTGACAGCGGCACTGGTACTGGTGCTGGCTGGCGGCCGTGCCTCGCAACTTTATTTCGGCGGCGAATTTCTGATGGCCGGGTTCTGTTGGGTGCCCATGCTCTACAGTTGGCTGTACCGCCCGAACTTCACGGAGTGCCGCGCCGCCGCCCGGGTTTGCATGGTCCTCGCCAGCGGCCTGCTGATGGCCGTGCTGGTTGTGCTGTGGCCGTTGCGGCTGGAAGGCAAAGAACGGGACCAGTTCATCGGCACACCTCCGGACGGCGCTGAAATTGCGGCGATTGTCGACGACGACTGGAAGGACTCGCGGATCCTGTTGTTCGATCTGCGGTCGGCCGCGATCTATTGCAACCAGCTCGACAACCGGTTCCTGGCACGGCTCGACTACTACACGGACGAACTGCACGCCCAACGGCAGGACGAACAGGTACACCTGCTGATACCGCCGAACAACGGCCGGTTCTACGCGCCCACCGACCCGGTCTTTGTCGAGCTGCACGAGCACGGGGCGCCCTGGCTGATGCTCGAATACGCCTGGCCGTCGGGCTGGCAGCTATGGCGTTGCGTGCGCGATCGGCCGGAGAGGTTCTTGGTCGATCCACAGGCCGGCGGCGAGCCGGCTTCTGGCCGCGGCACGGGTGCCGGGCACGATGGCTAGGGGCGGACCGGCAGCGGGCAGCCGGCGCTGAGGATGCGCCAGTCCGCAGGTGAGGGATCGCGCTCGTCGGTGTGCGCCAGAAAGGCGAAAACGTTGAACTTGCCGGGAGCCTGGCGCTTGACGACGCGTTCGTCGATTCGCGTGAAGTCGTCGTGGATGACGGCACGGCCATGGCCGTCATGGATCTTGAATTCCCGGATCGGCACCACGTATTTGCCCCCCTTGCGGCTGCCACGGCCGTAAATAAAAATGCCGAACCGTCCGCTGTCCGGCGGCAGGCGATTGAAAACAACACGGAAGGCCAGCTCCGCATCGCGCCCGCGGCGCACCGTCGGCGGCATGGTCTCGCCGATCAGGAACGCCTGCCTGTCGATCTGCAGCGATGACGGGGTGGCCTGCGAATAGAACGGCGCCACCTGTTTGATCAGTTTGTGGTCGTCGCGATGCAAGGGGAAGCCGTCGTTTTTGAAGCCGTACCCCGGCAGGCGCCGACCTGCCTCAGCCACCAGGTCCGCCAGCTTTTCATCGATTTCGGTTGTTGCTTTGCCGCTGTCGATCACATATTTGCGAAGATCGGTGAGCAGCCCGCGGCATTGCAGGTATATCTCAATTGTCATGTCGCCCCGGCGCGCCGCCTTGATCGTCTGCATGGTTCCTTTGATCGCCTGTTTCTTTGCAGTAGTGCGCAATGTCCGGGTCTCCTGTGCCGCTGCT
>JASLZG010000121.1 GCA_030754995.1 Lentisphaeria bacterium | reverse complement strand
ATTCGCTCCCCACTCATTTTTTGGCTTCTACCACCGCAATCGCGGGTCGGTGAGCAGATATTTCAAGCGCTTCTCACAGACCCGGTCCTTGACCTGATCCTGAGTCTGTTGATGTTTGCGACGGGCCTCGTTGCTGATGATTCTGGCAATCCTCTCGAAGTGCTTCTTTTGCGCGTCGAGGCGCTCGTCGAAGGCACTGTGGACCGCCTCGCGCAACCCTGCCACGGCGGCTTCGCGAGCTGCGGCGTCACCTAACGCATGGTATTGCTGCACCTTGGCATCGAGATTCCGGTCGATCGCCAGGTAGCGGTCGTTCAGGTCGTCGAGCTCATCGATGATACTGTTGTAAAGGTGGTCCCAGGTGGTCGTCGAACTGGCGGCCGTCGTGTCCGCCATGTCACCGCCGTTGCCGGCGCGGTGGCGCAGATAAACAGCTGCTTCCTGGAGAATCTGACGTTGCGCCTCGGCGGATTCGCCGCTGTCACCGACCACGTCCCGGACCTGGACAAAGGCTTTGGACACATCTCCCTCACAGGCCTCGGTCAGCGTGTCGTAGGTCTCCGGATCGTCTTCCATGAGCCCCGTCAGGAAAGATTGCAGCGCCGGCGTCTCATCGATTCCGGGCCACTCCTCATCGACCTGCGCCTGCAGGGCACCCGCCACTGCCAGGCTGATGATCAGTGCTATGCGTCTCATTGTCGTTTACCGGTTGATGGTTATTCGATACCCTTCTCGGTGAGCCAGCGCTCGGCGTCCAAGGCCGCGGCACAGCCGGTGCCGGCCGCCGTGATCGCCTGGCGATACAGTTTGTCGACAACGTCGCCGCAGGCGAACACACCGTCCACAGAGGTGTGCGTCCGCCCGGGTTTCACCACGATATAACCTTGTTCATCAGTCGCCAGCGCGCCGTCAAGAAAGCCGGTGTTCGGGTCGTGGCCGATGGCGTAGAAGATGCCGGCGCAGGCGATCGAACTGATTTCGTCCGTGACAACATTGCGGATGGTCGCGCCGCTGACCATCGAATCACCCTCGGCATCGACCAGCACCGAGTTCCAGACAATCTCGAGCTTGCTGTTTTCCTGGGCGCGCTGCTGCATGATCTTGCTGGCGCGCAGTTCGTCACGCCGGTGTACCAGGTAGACTTTCGACGCGAACTTCGTGAGAAACGTCGACTCCTCGACGGCGGAGTCACCGCCGCCGATGACCACCAGCGGTTGGTCGCGAAAAACGGGCAGGGCCCCGTCACACACCGCGCAAGCGCTCATCCCACGGCTCCACAGTTTCTCTTCGGAGGGCACGTGCATGCGGCGGGCAGTGGCGCCGGTCGCGACGATCAGGACGTGGGCTTCGAGCTCGTGGCTGTCTGCTTTCACCTTGAAGGCCGGCGGCGAAAAGTCGACCGAGTCGACATCTTCCTGGTGGCAGGTCGCACCGAACTCCTGGGCCTGCGCCCGAAACTTCGCCATCAGGTCGGGTCCGGAAATGCCACCGCCGGGGAAGCCGGGAAAGTTCTCCACTTCCGTCGTTGTCATGAGTTGACCGCCGGGCATGCCGCCGGACATGAAGCCTTCGAAAACGACCGGCGCCAGGCCGGCGCGGGCAGCGTACAGCGCCGCTGTGAACCCGGCCGGGCCGGAGCCGATTATAATCACCTTTTCCATTCAGTTCCCTGCCTTGTGAATTGTGCGCTCAAGATTGGACAACAGTCCCGGACACAGGTTTGTACGCTGCCTCTCGACCAAGATTATCCGCTGAACGAGGCAAAGATAGTCAGCACCGTGAACATTGCAAAAACAGTGGACAGTCGCCTGCCTCGATCGTCGATGTCAGTCGTAGATAAAGGTGATCGGCGCGTCGATGTCCGGATGAATGCTCTTGTTTACCGGACAGTTCCAGGCACCGTTTTCGAGCCGCTGCCGGTCCTCGTCCGACACCTGCCCCGGCACCCGCACCGTCACCGGCAGCCGACCAATCCGACGCACCGGTTCCACCACCATCTCCTTCTCCACCGTAATCTGCATGCCGCTGAGGTCGATATCGTGGCGGTCCGCCAGGATGCCCATGATCGTCGCCACACACGTGCCCAGCGCCGTTGCAACGAGATCGGTCGGCGAAAAACTCTCGCCCTTGCCGTGGTTGTCAACCGGTGCGTCGGTGACCAGCTCGGTGCCTGAGGGGCCGTGCCGCGCGCCGCAGCGCAAGCCGCCTTCGTATGCGATGTTGATCTCTACCATTTGTCGCCCTCCTGTGATTGGTTGTCGGCAAGATACACGGTCACAACAAATTGGCACTGGGGCAGGGCGAAAAAATCCGGCGGCGCCGCGAAAGTTTCACGATCCCTGCAACAACGCCGTCAGCTCATGCAGCGAATCAATGACCAGATCGGCATTGGCGGCGCGGATGTCGCCACCGTGGTTATACCCGAAACTCACCGCGACACAGGGAATCCCCGCCGCCTGCGCCGCCTCGATGTCGTTGATCGAATCGCCGACCATCAGCGCCGTCGCCGCCGGCCGATCGAGCCGTTGCAGTGCCGCCAGCAACGGTGCCGGATCGGGTTTCAACGACGCCGTGTCGCCGCCGCCGACGACGGTTTCGAAACAGTCGCGGATCCCGAGCAGCTCCAGCAGCGGGACCGTCAGTGCCGTCGGCTTGTTGGTGACGATCGCCATCTTCGCATGCCGCGACTGCAGCGCCTGCAGCAACTCGGGCGCGCCGTCGTACAGGCGGCTTTCTTCGCAGATGAAACGGCCGTAATAGTCTTGAAACAACTGGCGCGCCCGGGCCACGGTGTCCGGGCCCGCAGTGCCGTCCATGTCGCCGGTCAATGCGCGGTCCAGCAAACGGTCAAGACCGTTGCCAATCCACTGGCGCACGTGCCCGGCGCCCGCCGGCGGCCGGCCCATGGCCAGCAGCGTACGGTCGATATTTGCCGCCAGGTCGGGGACCGTGTCGACGAGTGTACCGTCGAGATCGAATAGAAAGCTGTTAACCGCTGAGAGGTCCAATTAGAAATTGTCCCGGCGCATCTTTTCCTCCCGTTCCTCCCCTTCACCGATCTCGCGGATGTCCTTCACGCGCGTCGCGATGATCGTCACCTCCTGGGTCGGTGAGGTCGCGACCAGCAGGTCGCCATGGACGGTGCGGCGCTTGAGCATGCCGCGCACGACCGCACCGTCGATCAGTGTCACCTCGGTGTCCGGCGACCAGACGGTGACTTTTACCAGCCCCATGACGCCGGACTCGATCCTGACTTTCTTCACGGCCGATTTCTTGCCGTCGTATTCCATGTACACGCTGTACTCGCCTGCCTTGAGCCCTTCGATGCGCAACGGCCGTGAGCGCCGGTCGCCGGTCTGCGCCGGCTCGCTCAGGCCGTGCAGGTGCCCGTCGATAAACACCTGGGCCGGCGCCGGCACCGTGACCACCTGCACGGTACCCAGGTTCGGCTTCAGGTCGGCGTGCATCGAGGTGGCGCGGTGGCTGCTGATTATTATGCGCTCGGCGTGGATCCCGTACCCGAACTGCACTACCCGCAGTTCATATTCGCCGGGATCGAAGCCCGATACCGCACAAGGTGTGCGACCGAGCAACTGCCGGCCAAGCATGACCGCGGCGCCGACAGGTTTGCTGCTGATCAGGCAGGTGCCGCTCTCCTGCGTCAGCTCGAAGGGGTGGTCGAAGCTGCGATCGGTCTGCGGTATGAAAATCACCCGTTTCATTGTTCGGTACCCGGGCTTCTCCAGGCGGACCTCGTGACGGCCGGCCGGCAGCCGCTGCAGCAGCAGCGGTGTCAGCCCCCGGGAACGCTCGTTGAGGATGACGTCGGCGCCCGGCGGCAAGGTCTTCAGGAAATAGTGTCCGAACTGCAGCTGGGGGGTGGCAGGACCGGTACCGCCCAGATCACCGTCGGTGTCCGTATCGACTCGGCGCGGCGTTGGCGATTCACTGGTTTCGGGGCCGGCCGTATCGCTTATCGGCGGCGCTTCGACAACATCAGGCCCGGGTTCGGCAGGCTTTGCCGGCGACCGCTGTCCAACCTGCCAGATCACCAACAGGACGATTGCAGCAATGACAATGGCAGCGCTCGCGTAGACCGGAGCGTTGCTCCTTGGCGGCGGCGCGGTGCCGGCAGGCTCGGGACTGGCGATCTGCTCCGTCGCCTTTTTTTTCACCGCTCGAACGGCGTCGTCGGCAACGAACAGAAGGATAAGCGAGCTGATTCCTATGCGGTCCTGCGACTTCAAGGTCTGCGGCTTCTCGATGCGTTGACCATTGATCCGCACGCCATTGCGGCTGTCGAGGTCTTCCAGCACGAAATCGTCGCCGTCGCGCCGAATGCGGGCATGGTGCCGCGACACGCCATCCTCGTTAAGGACAATATCGCAGTCGCTTTCGCGCCCGATGGACGTGCTGTCGCTGTGCAGGTCGACAACGCGTCCGGCAAACGGCCCGTCTAAAAATCTCAGCTTCATCTGTCCCGTAGGTTGAGCTCGGCGGCGCATGACGCCAAGGGTGGGCTGTCAATGTCCCGATACCCAGGCGGCAACGCGCCTGGCGTAGCTGTCAATTGTTTCCAGGCTGGGCGGTGACGGTGCATAGCGCAGTGCCTCGTATTCAGTGAGCAGCGCCGTCAACTCACTGCCATAAGGTACCTTGGCATCATCGATCCTGCGAATGAAGTCGCCGATAGTCATCCAGGGTTGCCGATGGACGTGATGGCGGGCCATGAAATGCTCGAGGCGCGACCGCACCCGCTGCAGCTCGCGGACCCACGCATCCTTTGGCCGCCGCGGTCGGCGCCAGCGCCGCAGCAGGATGACAGCGACAACCAGCAACGGCCAGGCAACATACCATGGACCGTACCAGAAAACCCAGGAAATGCCCCTGCCGAGACCGCCCAGAGACGCGATGATCGCGGTTGCGAAATAACCCCGTTTGATATTGGCAAAGACGTCCGTCCACAGCGTCCGGAAGCTCTCGGAGACGGCATCCCACACGCCGGTCCGGTCAGTGCCCAGCGGTATGCCGCTCGCCGGCGTCGGCTCGACGAGGACCCAGCGCCCCTCGTCGCGCAGATAGGCTTCCGCCCAGGCGTGACAGTCGCCGGTGCGGGCGATCCAGTGGCGGTCGAGCGGATGCGCCTCCAGGCACACGAAGCCGGTCACGTACCGGCTCGGCACCCCATGAGTGCGCAGCAGGAGAACCGCCGCACTGGCAAACAGTTCGCAGTGACCGGCTTTCGCCGTGTCGAGGAAACCGATGACCGGATCCTGGCCGGCCGGCAATTGCACCCCGGGCTGGTAATCGAAGTTGCTGGTCATGTACGACTCGATCCGACGCACCTGGTCCAGCCCGGTCTCCGCCCCTGCAAAGATGCGCTCAGCTTTCTGCTGCAGCGGTTGGCGGAGCAGTTCGGGAACGCGCAGGTAGGGTTGCAGGTCTCGCTCTGACACCGGTCGCGCCGCACCATTGAAGGCGGCGCGCTGCTCGATTGCCGGGGCGTTGAGCGAGTAGCCGCCCTTTTCCTCCCATTCACGAGGCTGCAGGACGCCTTCGTGGTTGGCCAGCAGCGCCGCCGCGATCAGTTCGACACTGGCCGTGTTGCCGGTGGCCAGCAGCGCGTCGCTGCGGAAGTCGCCCGACGGAAAGATGTCGATCCTCGCACCACCGTCGTCGACGTCGACACCCGGGTGGCGGAACGTCCGGCTCGCCCCCCCAACGCTGATGCTCGAGGCCAGCGGCGAGGCCGAATCTGCCAGTGCCCAGCGCCCCTCGGAATAGGCATGATAGCAGAAACCGCGCAGGTAGCCCGGTGCCTGTTCAGAACGGACCCGCAAGACAATCCGCTTCTCGTGCTCTGTGACGTCACTGCTGATCGTCCGGTTCAGGTCGACGTTGCCGGTGAACACAACGGTGCGCGAACGCTGCCCGATGAGCATCTGTACAAATGGATCGGCCGCCGCTTCCACCAGCCGGTAGTATTTGACGATCAACATGCAGTTGGCGACGACCAGGGCCGCCAGGAGGGCGCTCGACAAACTCCACACCGCCAGGCGCCAGGCCCAGCGCGGCCGCTTCGAAGGTGGCCGCCGGGCCAACGGCATGGCGTTGTTCAGCAGCGGCAGGAAGGCCGCCATTTGCACGGCCAGAAAAATACCAAAGACAAAGAACCGGCTGGTCCACGGCGGTGTCTCAACAACCATCCGGACATTGACCGGGTCGTTCAGGCAACTGCCCTGGATCATCAGTCCGCACACCGAGCACGTCAGGATGGTGCCGAGCACCTGGGGGGTCTGCGGCAGGAAGGTCGCGCACACACCGATCGTGATCAGAAACGGAAAAACAATCTCCGTCGGCAGCGGCATGAAGAATCGATCACCGTCCACCGGGTACAACAGGTCGAGAATCACCGTCCCGACGGAGGCGATGGTCAGGGAATAGACGACGGTACGGGCGGTAAGTGCGATCGGTCGGCGGATTATCGTCGAAAGCAGCAGCACACCGGCGGCAATCACCCCGATCAAGGGTGCATCACCGAGGAACGCATAGGCGCCACACGGGCAGAGCAGCACCCAGGCGCACAAAAACGTCACCAGCCGCTGCTTGGGTTTAGCCGGTTTTGCCGGTACTGTTTGGTCAACTTTCAACAGGGTGGTCGACTCTTGGTTATGATCGCGACTTCCAGATCCTGGACGCTTCAACTCGCGTTCTTCCTGGCCATGAGCCTGCCGCTGGCGGCGGAACGGCTGAAGCTGGGGAGGTCCGTTACGCTCGATGCTGCCGGACTCAAAATGAGACCGTTAACCGGCTTTGTCAATAGTCCGCTGCCGATGCCGACGACCCACGGTTACCGTAGCCGGACGACCGGCGAACGCATCGAAGCCCATGACCCGCGCGAACTCTGGCTGCGCGATCAGCAACTGGCGATGTTCAAGAGCAACGACGGCCGCATCACCGTCGGTGAACTCACCTGCAACGTCCTGACCAGATTCCATTTGATCGACAACAAACATGTCACTGCCGGGGATTACGAAAAAGCGCGTGACGCCCACCTGCCGGAGTGGAACGACGCGGAACGGAAACGCTGGATCGAATATTTCACCGGGGCCCGCATCGAGGCAGTCACCAGCAAAGGTTTCAAAATCGAACACCCGTATCTCGCCGTCAGCTTCGAACACAACGACACCCGGGCGTTCATTGTCAAAGTCGGCGAGCGACGCATCTTCATTCTCTTCGACATCAAAATGCCCGCCAGGTTCTCCAACCTCGACCTCAGCGTCGCCCGCTGCGTCGACAGTATGAAAACCGTGGAAGTGGTAGCGCGCGACCGGCAGCAGACGAAGTTCCAGGACAAGTCCGTACTTGACCAGGATCCCAGCAGCCAGTACGAGGCGACGCGGCGGCGCGTCATTGAGAACATCAAGAACCTCGACGGCTGGTGGTATGTCCAAACCCCGAACTATGTGCTGGCCTCGGACATGACCCGCAAGGACCGGCGCCTGGCGCTGGAAATCCAGCGGGACATCGAGATCATGCGCAATGCCTACGCCCAACTGATCCCACCGCGCAAAGACATTGAAGAGGTCAGTGTCATCCGTGTCTTCCACAACCGTAGTGATTACGTCAACTACGTTGATAAGGAAGTCGAGTGGACCGGCGGCGTCTGGATGGCGGCAAAAAAGGAGTTGGTCATTTCGCCGGTGGAACACACCAGCAAGAAACTCAAGCGCCAGTCGACGCTCCAGGTCGTTTATCACGAGGCCTTCCACCAGTACATCTTCTACGCCCTCGACCACGTCAAACCGCCGACCTGGTTCAACGAGGGGCACGCTGCCTTCTTCGAAACCTGCCGCATCAATCACGTCAGCAAGGTCATCCAGGTCCTCGAAAGCGAAAAGCGCGCGCGGGTGCTCGAAGAGATCGTCGGGCGCCGGCAGCCGCCCAACCTGCGAGGCCTGCTGCAAATGGACAACCGCGCCTTCTACGGGTACGGACAACCCGGCCACGCAGCCGAACGGCAACGCGACGAGAACTACGCCCTGGCCTGGGGCCTCGTCTACTTCCTGCACAAAGCCACAGACCTGTACAAGGACACCGACTATGCCGCCATCTGTCCCGCCGTGATCGAGGCCCTGATGCAGCGACACGGCAACCGGCACGCAGCCAGCCAGGCAGTGGCGAAAGTCGTCGATCTCGACCAGCTCAGCAAGGACTTCGTCGATTTCTGGAACGACCGCGGCGATCGCAAAAAAGCCGAGCGCCGGCGCCTCTTCAAAGATACCAGATAACCCCGTGACCAGCCCTTGACCCGACCCCGACGATTTCCATTCCCCGCCGCCACGAAAACCGGCGCCCTGGCAGTTGCCGCCGCCGCGCTCTCAATCTCCTGCGGCCGGGACGTTGCAGACCACCCACCGGCCGCCGCACCGCCGAAAACCACCGCCGCCGAGACCCCGGCCGAACCGGCGTTGCCCTTCGAGGAGGCGCTGATCCGTGACGCCGGCCTCGACCGGTTCGAAGACGCCCTGCGCCACGTAATTCGACCAGGGCTGCGACTGCGGCTGAACGCCGCCGGCCAGCTGGCGCCGGCGAACAGCAGGTTCGGCGGACTGCCGGACGTGCCCGCCAAGTTCGCCTGGCCATTGGTCGACGGGGCTGAACCGATGTGCTTCCTGGCACAGATCAACCTGGCGGAATTCGCCGATTTCGACAGCGCCCTGCCGCCGCAGGGCATCCTCTACTTCTTCTGCGGCCCCGATATCCTGCCGGCGGGCGAAACCTCATGGTGGGAGGTCCGCTACGTCGCCGACACCACGACGCTGCAACCGGCCGCTCGGCCCGCTAGCCTGCTCGACGACTGCGCCGCGGCGGCGCAGCGCGTCGACTTTGTGCCGGAGCGCACGTTGCCGGGCCCCCGCTCGCATGTCCTCGATCAGATGGGCATGCCGCTGGAGATGCGTCTCGCCTATGTTGAACGCATTGCTCGACCATGGTACGGGCAATTCGTCGGCCGGGGCCTGGAAACGGCATCGGACGATCGCATGCTCGGCCACCCCTTGGAGCTGCAAGGGCCGATGCAGGTCGACTGTTTCATCCGCAAAAGGTGGCCGGATCACATCCCGGAAAGCGTCTCCGACAGCGATTTCGATGACGCCATGGCCCAGGCGCGGCAGGACGTGGACAACTGGGTGCTGCTGCTGCAGTGCGATGCCAAACGCATTTCGCGGGACCGCGGCTCAGTCTATTTCTGGATCCATCGCGATGACCTCAAACAGGGCGATTTCGAAAAGGTACTTTGCTTCGTACAGAACTGACGGTTTCTCGGGTGCCGCATTACGTGGTATGTTTCCGCATGAATCGAATTCCGCATGCTGTCACAATTTTGCTCCTTGCCATCGCCGGCGCTGCCGGCGAACCATGGCAGGCACACGGCGATTCCCAGGTCCCGGACATGATCGGCCTCGACGATCTGCCGCCTTTCGGAGTCGCCAGCAGGCGCGAAATCACCGCCCTGATCGGGCAGCTTGGTGCCGAACAGTTCAAGGACCGTGAAACCGCTCAAAACACCCTGGAAAGCCTGGGCATGGCCGCCGTGCCCAGGCTCGAAGACGTCCGCGACGTCAAGGACCCTGAAGTGCGCATGCGGCTGCGCAACATTTGCCAGGCTATCCGCGCCAACGCAAAGTGGCGCATCCGGGTGCTGAAGTCGTATATGAAAGCGACGCTGCCCAATGACCATTACTCGATCAACCGCAAAGGAGAATACCATTGCGAAGTCAAACTGTTCGCCGGCGCCGGCAGCGACCTGTCATTCCTCCTCGGCATGCCGGTGGTCGAGCTGCGTGTCCACAAATGCACCGGCAACGTCAACTTGGCGCCGCTCATCGGCATGCCGCTGCAACGCCTCACTATTTACTGCGACAAGCTGACCGACATCTCACATCTCGCCGGGCTGCCGCTCCAGCGAGTCGTCCTGTCCGGCGGCGGTGGCGACATGCCGCTGTGCGACATCCGGTCGCTGGCCGACCAGTCCCTGCAGCACCTCGACATCGGCAAAACCATGGTCACCGACCTGACACCCCTGAAATCGTGCAACCTGAGCACGATCGTCTTCAACAGCAACCGCGTCACCAACGGCGTCGAGGTCTTGCGAGGCATGGCCCGGCTGCAAAGCATCAATGACACCGCCACCAAAACCTTCTGGCAAACGTACGATGACGGCACCCGCTGACCGACCCATGCGCGACCTTCTCCAAAATCCACTGTGCAACGCCACCGACCTGGGCGAACCAATCCCCGATTCGGCCCACGCCACCTCCGTATGCCTGCCGCTGTGGCAAGACAACGTCGGTTACGAAGAGGGCGAACCCCGTGTCGTCGACGCCCTGCGTGCCGGCTATCCGCGCTTCGTCTTCCACCCGTTGACAGCCGGCCTGTTTCGACAATGCGAACGACAACTCGGCTTCGACCGCTGCCTCGCTTTTCCCTCGGTCAACGCCGCCCGCCGATGCCTGCAGTTCACCGACGCAACCCTGCCGGAGCACGAACACATTCGCGAGCTCGACGGCATCTTCGCGGTCGGCCTCCCGGAAGCCCGCTTCGATCGCGCCAAGCAGTATTGGCAGCATGCCGGGGAAGGGGTCAGTTCGCGGCTCGCCGCCGCGGTCGCGGCCGGACAAACCGCCGCGCCGGCATCGGCGACACTGACGACCATTCGTTCACGCATCGGAAAACTGATCGACGCGGACCCGGGCGACGTTTACCTCTACGCCAGCGGTATGGCGGCCGGCTTCACCATGTTCCGCGCCCTCCACCAGCTCGCGCCGGAAGGCAAATTCGTGCAGTTCGGCTTCCCCTACGTCGACACCTTGAAAATCCTCGAGAAGTTCGGCGGCGGCGTCCATTTCTTCGCCCGCGGTGATGCCGCAGAACTCGATGAGCTGGAAGCCCTGCTTGCCGGTGGTGAACGGATCGGCGGCTTGTTCTGCGAGTTTCCCGGCAACCCGACACTGCACAGCCCCGACCTGCAGCGACTGCGGGCGCTCGCCGACCGCCACGACTTTCCGATCGTCGTCGATGATACCATCGGGACCTTTGCCAATGTCTCTGTGCTCCCCGTTGCCGACGCCGTTACCAGCAGCCTGACCAAGCACTTCTCCGGTATCGGCGACGTCATGGCGGGATCGCTTGTGCTCAATGCGCAGCAACGCTTCTTCGAGCCACTCAAGACGTGGCTGGAAGCCGATGACGCCGCCTTCCTGTACGCCGAGGACGCTGAGCGCCTCGAGGCGAATTCCCGCGACTTCAGTGAGCGTATGGTACGCTTCAACGCCAACGGCGAGGCGATCTGCGACTGGTTGCAGGAGCAGCCGCAGATCGCCAGAGTCTGCTACCCAAAGTACCAGGCCGATGAGGCCTACGACCGCTGCCGGCGCGACAGCGGCGGCTACGGCAGCCTCTGTTCGGTGATCTTCGAGAACGAGGTCGTCCGGGCGCCACACTTTTTCGATGCCGTCCGCGTCAGCAAAGGCCCCAGCCTCGGCACCAACTACACGCTCATTTGCCCATACACGATTCTGGCCCACTATCATGAGCTGGAATTCGCCGAGACCAACGGCGTTTCGCGCTATCTCATGCGTCTGTCGATCGGCCTCGAAGACGTCGACGACCTGAAATCCCGCTTCATCGCCGCCCTCTAATATTAAAGTGTCACGAACCGCCGCCCTCCTGATTGACGCCTATACGCACCGGCGCCTTAAAGATCGTGAAATCGCGCTGTATAGCTCCCATTAATTCGAGTCAATTTGCGTCGTTCGCAGTTGTATTTATCGGCAAACCGTATTAGGTTCACCGGTTACATCCTGTTTTGCAGCATTCGCGCCCGTGACTGGTTTTTGCGCCAGCGACATCGGTTGGAAGTCGTTGGAAGGCGGGAGTTTTTGAAGGGACGAATGGTGAAATCAGCGAAAGTGGGCTTGTCCCGCTTTTTTATTTTATGCGAGGTTAAGTCGTTATGAATAACGAACTTGTGGCGATGCTGGATTACTTTGAGCGGGACCGTGGCTTGGATAGAGACGTTATCACTCAGGCCATCGAGGAAGCGCTCATTTCGGCTGCCCGCCGTGCCGTCGGGCCGGCCAACGGCCTGCGCGTCGCACTCGATCCAAAGACTGGGGATATCAATGCCATCGCCGAGCTCGAAGTCGTCGAACGCGTCGTCGACCCCAACAAAGAGATCGCCATCACCCAGGTGCAGCGGAAGGTGCCCGGTGCCAACATCGGTGATATGGTCGAGTGGGAAGTGACCCCCAGCAATTTCGGCCGGATCGCCGCGCAAACCGCCAAGCAGGGCATCATGCAGCGTCTGCGCCAGGCACAGAAATCACAGATCCGCGAAGAGTACACCGAGCGCGTCGGGGAAATCCTGTACGGCGCCATCGCCCGCTATGAAAAAGGCGACATCATCATCGACTTCCAGGGCGCCGAGGGTGTGCTCCGTCACCAGGACCGCGTTCCGAACGAAGACTACCAGGTCGGTGACCACATCTGCTGCGTGCTCATCGAGGTGAACATGGAACGGCAGGGCCCAATCCTCGTCGTGTCACGCTCTGCACCGGCCGTCATCCAGCAGTTGTTCGAGCGCGAGGTGGCCGAAATTTCCGAAGGCATCGTAACCATCAAAGCCGTCGCCCGTGAACCCGGCTACCGCAGCAAAATCGCCGTGTACAGCAACGACTCGAAAGTCGATCCCGTCGGTGCCTGCGTCGGTGTCCGTGGCTCGCGCGTCAAAGCGATTGTCCGCGAACTCAACGGCGAAAAAGTCGACATCGTACGCTGGGATGATGACAACAGCACCTTCATCAGCAACGCTCTGCAGCCGGCCGAAGTCCGTAAGATCGAGATCGACGAAAGTACCGGCATCGTCAACATCCTGGTGGATTCAGATCAGCTGTCGCTGACCATCGGCAAGCGTGGCCAGAATGTCCGGCTGACGGCAAAATTGACCGGCTGGAAAATTGAAGTCCAGCGGATCGAGGACAAGCAGGAGGCAAACTTCGAGGAACAGGTTGCCAAGGCGATCGCCAACCTCGCCGAATCGCTCAGTATCGACGAAGCGATGGCGGAAATCCTGATCCAGAACGGCTACGCTTCCAGCGAGGGCCTGGCAGCAGCCGATGAGGCGGACCTCGCCGCAATCGAAGGTATCGGTGAAGAGACGGCGCAGGCGATCAAGCAGGCAATTGCCAATCAGCCGATCGAATCGGCAGAGGAAGAGCCCGCGGCAGTGGAAGAGCCCGCGGCAGTGGAAGAGCCCGCGGCAGTGGAAGAGCCCGCGGCAGTGGAAG
>JASLZG010000120.1 GCA_030754995.1 Lentisphaeria bacterium | reverse complement strand
TGGCTCAGCAGCGTTTTGGACAGTTCATTGGCCCGGCCGGGATAACTGCCGTACTGCAGTGCTTCCGGATCGGTATTGTCCGCGTCGCGGTCACCGACACGGTCGTAAAGTTTGGTGACGACGAAGCCGGGCACCGGCTCGATCGCCATCTGCCGGTAGTTGCCGACGGCGCAGCCGTAATGATGAATGCTCTGCCGGGTGGGCGCGTCGTTGCTGTATGTCGCCAGGACTGCCGGATCGACCTCCCCGAAGAAGGGCGCAAACCAGTAAGCGTGCGAATCGCAACGGATCATGGCAAGGCGGATGGGTTGATTGCTGGACATGGTCGGGAGGCTCCTTTTTAATTTTGCGATTGTCCAAGGTCATCCCGGAGGGTGACGCAGGATGATGCAGGATCGGGTTGGGTGCGAAACGGCACCGGATCGGAGGAGTTCATCACTGTCGCCCATCGCTGTAACGCTTCTTTATCTCCATCACGCTCAGCGCGCTGTCGTAGACTGCCACGTCGTCGATCTCGCCGCTGAACGCATTGCCGCCGAGGTACCGGCCGATTTCGAAGGGGTAGGTACTGGACTTGACGGGACGACGCTCGGCCACACTTCCAACCTGCACGCCGTCCATGTAAAGGATCATGGTGCCGTTGTCCACAACGCCCACGGCATGGTGCCACCTGCCGTCACTGGCGTCCGACCCGCCGGCGGGTCCGCCGGGCGGGGAGCCGTTGTAGAACCCGATCGAGTCTTCCCCCATGTAGACGAGCATGTAGCCGCCGGTCCCACTGTGGTAGTTGCCGCACAGCCCTCGCCAGGTGGCCTTGGGGTCGTTCACCTTGAACCAGCATTCAACCGTCAGGTTGCCCCCGGTGATATTCAGCGGCGCCGAATCGGTCACCTGCACATAGTCGTCCTTGCCACCGTCGAACCTCAGCGCGCCACCCTGGTCCGTCCTGACGCGGTCAACACCATGTATGGTTGCCGCAGAGCCGTCTGCAACAGCGTTGGCAGCCGTGTCACCGTCGACCCCGCTGAAGAGATATCGCGCTGTGGGTGTGGTCTCGACGACAGGAACCTCGGTGCCGGCGACCTGGGCGTTTCGGCGGTAGACCGTGAGCCAGCCGTCCTCTCCCATGGGTGGCGGGACGAAGTCGGGATCTTCCAGATACGGCTGCACCTCGAAGAAATTGAACATCAGACGCTGCCCCGTCGGGCCTCCGGGCTGATCGTCGCCGGCCCAGTCGGAGACGGTCAGCACCGCCTGGGCGTTGCCGGGGCGAAAAACGATCCGGTGATAGGTAAGGTACAGGTGGTTGCCGTCCTTGAACGGGCCATACACGTGACCGGCCATGCCACTGGCGAAGACCTGGTGGAATTCCTTGCCGGCGATCAGCTCCACGCCGTCGAGCTCGATGCGAACGTGATGCGTCTGGGGCTCCGACTTGCCACTTTGCATCTCATCGTAATCGGCGGTGAACATCTTGACCGAATACTGCCGTCCCGGCGTCAGTTCCCTGATCGTCTGTGAAAAGCGGTTGGCAGATTTCGCGCTGCGTGTAGTCAGCAGGAAATTGTCCCCCACCTGCTCATTGCCGCCGTGCGTACGCGTCTGCAAGATACCGTGACCGGGCGCATGTTCGACGCGCATGCTCCCCGCCTCGGCCGGGTGCAGCGTCCAGCCGTCGGTGCCCGCATCGAAGTCGGGGTTGGTGATGTGCGGCAGCAAGTACGGGTCATTCGTCAGACGGTCCCGGCGCCCTTCGATGCCATAGTGCCGGAAGAGCTTTACCGACCAGCGCAGGTCCTCCTCGTCGGCATAGCCGTTGTGATACCACTGGAGGCCGTAGAGTCCGAAGAAGACCGGATCGTTGGCCAGCAGATTCATCTGCATGTCCATGTAGACCTTGAAGTCCACGCCTGGGTGGACATTGAGCGTTTCAGGCGGCGCCGACATGAAACCCAGGGTCGTGATCATGTGCCTGGCGGTGCCCGGAAAAGTCCGTTCGTAGTTCAGCACATTCTCCCGCAGCCGCAGATCCATATAACCGCGCGCCGCCGCCTCGTCGGGTTGTTCGACCAGGTACTTTTCCTCCGCCCACTTGTAGCCGGAGTCGACGACTGCATCCAGGTATTGCATCGCCGTATCGCCAGGGTACATGGGCATGCAATAGGGGTAGAAGACCTTGCCGGCGAAGCGCGGGTCCCGAGCGATCCTGCGGGCCGCCTGGGCATACAGCGGATAGTTGCCGACGCCGCCGTGACCGCTGCCCGAGAACTCGTCGAGGTTAAGACCGTCGTAGTCGTCGCTGCTCAGGCCACGGTCTGCCGTCCACGCCTTGAACAGTCCGTCGACCCCGGGATTCTCCTGCCACAATTGCCACATGCCGTAGCGGACAATCAGCTGCTTTCCCTGTTGCCGCCAGGCCTTGACATACGCCGCATTTTCGGAAACCGGTGTTCGCTCGACCAGTGTGTTGATACTGTCGAGCATGCCGATACGATCAAGGTAGGCCATGTTGTAATGCCCGAAGCACGACAGCAGCGGCACCTTGTGGTAGCCCAGGCCCGCCACCATCATTTCCGGAATGGCGCGAACCACGACGGCGCTTGGGCGTGCCACGCCGCGACAGCGGATGTGAAGCCTGTGCACGCCCCCCGGCAGATACCGCATCGCCTCGAGCGTTTCTTTTTCACCTTTTCGGTGCGCAATTGCCGGCGCCGGTTCAGTGTCAACGCAGATCAGTACCTCGTCGTCATCATCCGCAACCGCGGCAGTGCTGGAGATGAAAATCCAGCCATTTCTTGGATTGGAAAAGACATATTCCTTCTGTGCTTCAGCCTGTGGCGCCGGTATGTCCAGAAGTTCCGCCACGAGGTTGTTGAGGACCTTCACACCGTCGTAAGCCTTTATCCAGTCTGGTTTCGCGAGCGGCAGATCGAGCGCCAGGCTCGATCGCTCACCGACCTGGTTTCCGGCCCCGTCCTTGATGACCGCACCGATTTCATACGTTCCGGGAGGAAAGTTCGCGAGACTTTGCGTCCAGTATTTCACGCCCACCCTGGCAAGGTCCTGGAATTCCAGGCGCACCGGCGTCTCATCGGCGTTGTCTTCAGGTGTGGCTACAGCCGAAAACTCCTGTGATGCAATCGGCTTCTGATCGGCGGGGCGGCGCAGCTCGAGCGCCAGCACGGCGCCCGGCGACCGCACCGACATCCTGCTGAAATCGGCTTCAACCACCAGCGTCGAAGATTCGGGGAACGGGTGCGCTTTCAGATGCACTTTCCCGAACCAGCTCGCATCGTGCAGTCCGGTCGCCTTGGCCTCCTGCTGATAGATGCGGGTGATCTCTTCGCCGGACAGCGCCCGCCGGTAGACGCGGACGTTGTCCATCATGCATTTGTATTCGGGCTCGACGGTGAGATAGGTGTTGGGATAACGCAGATAAAAGTTCTCGCCGTGCGGCAGTTCGGTTGCCTTGGACGGTTGCGTGCTCTGGAGCTTGCCGTCGACGTAAAAACTGACCGACTCGCCGTCAAAGGTGGCGGCAACGTGGTGCCACGCGAGGTCCAGGGGCGCGGTCTGGATGTAGTTCGAGCTGTGAGGCACGTAGAACCAGCACTTGCCGGAGTAGCTCAGGCAATAGCTGCCCATCACCTTGCCGATGACGCCGCCTTCGCCCTTTTGCACGGTCGTGAGCGGGTAGAACCACAGCGCCAGGGTGACCGCTTCGGTCAGGTCGAGACTGGGCGTGTTGCCGCAGTCGACGGTGGCTTTGCCGCTGTTGAACTTGAGCGCGTAACCGGCCTCGCCGTCGAGTTTGACGTACTGCACGTCGTCGACAATGGTCCCGTGATTGCCATAGCCGCTGGCGTCCTGCACTTGCGCCGATGGGCCTTCTTCAAAGGTGTAATAGGCGACGAGCCCGTCGTCGGCCCGGGCCAGGCCGGCCAGCACGAGCAAGACGACCGCCACAGCAAAAAGCGCAAGCGACAAGGCTATTGGTCCCATCCGGTGCATCATTGGCTTTGACATTCTCAGTCCTCGAGATACGGTTGGAGTTCGATGAAGCTGAACATCAGTTCCCGGCCGACAGGGCCGCCGGGTTTCCCCGGCTTCTTCCATTTCTCGATGTTGAACTGAATCCCCCACTCGCTCGGCCAATAGACATGATCGTCGCTCACCCAATCTGAAATGGTCAGCGTCGCAGTGTCACTCTTCGTGCGAAAGACAAAGAAGTGGTAGGTCAGCCAAAGCTTGTCACTTCCGAAGACATGCTGGAACGAGCGGCGCGGCACCGGCACGGCGTTGTCAATCTGAATTCCCAGCTGGTGTGCGGCCCGCGTTGATTTTTCGCTGAGCAATTCCTGGTAGTCGGCGGTGATCACTTTCAGCGAGTACAGCCTGCCCGGCTCGAGCGCCTTGATCGGTTGCGAGAATGTGTTTGGCCGATCGGCGTTGCGCCTGGTCCACAGAAAATAGTCGCCTTGATTTTCGATGGCCGGGCTCTGGCCGGTGTACCTCGCCTGGCGACGGCCATAACCGGCGGCGTGTTTCGCTGCCATGCTCCCCGTTGTGGCCGGTGACAGATTCCAGCCGCTGGCGCCATCGGCAAAGTCCGGGTTCTCGATATGCGGCAGGATATACGGATCGCTGCCAAGCATGTCACGCCTGCCCTCGATGCAATAGTGCCGGAACAGCCTGGCACTCCAGCGCAAAGTCTCCTCGTCGGCGTAGGCGGAGTGATACCACATGACACCGTAAAGGCCGGCGAGCGCCGGGTCATTCGCGATACAGTTCAACTGCATGTCCATGAAAACCTTGTAGTTGACCGCGGGATTCGTGTTCAGGCTCTCGGGCGGCGCGCTCATGTAGCCCAGGTTCCAGATCATATGCTTCTGGATGTCGGGCATTTTCTTCTGGTACTGCTTCATCACGCTGGCGATACCCCAACCGCCCAGCAGCGCCGTCGCCTCCGCTTCCGTAGGCTGCTCCGAGAGGTACCGCTCCTCGACGATCTTCGAGCCGGCCTTGATGAGCTCCCGGGAAAAGGCCATGGCGCCCTCGCTCCGGTACAGGACGACCGTGTACGGGTTGAATACCTTGCCTTTGAATTGCGGGTTGCGGAACAGCCGCCGGGTCGCTTCGGTGAGGGCGGGGTATTCGTCTTTCTGAGAGCCGTAGCCGTCAAACTCACTCATCATGATGCCGTCGCGATCAGCCCGCTTCAGGCCGGGTGTGGCGGACAGGAATTCATAAGCCCAATCCGCGGTAAACGGCTGCCCGGAATCTTTGCGCAACTTGATCATCACGTGCGTACCCTCGCGGGTAAAAATCTTCTTGCCTTGCTGCCGCCATTTCACTGCGTCGAAGCCGGCGGTAGGGTGGCGCTCGAGAATGACGTTGACATTCTCGGCAATGCCAATCCGCTTAAGAAACGCCCAGTCGTACGGCGACTGCCGGCTCATCGCCTGACGTGTCCAGTAGCCGAGGCCGGGATAGACGATCTCCGGTATCGCCCGGACCACCAGACCGTGCAGTGCGGCACCGCCTTCACAGTGGACGCTGAGCGTGTGCTCGCCGGCCGGCAGATGGCGCATCGCTTCGTGCACCGCCATCCTCCCGTCGCGGTGCGCGGCAAGCTCCACATCGCCGGCCGCTGTGTGCAAAATCACCTTGACGCTTTGGGCGCCGCGCACGGCAGCTGCTGACGAGACGAAGATCCAGCCGGCGCGCGGGTTGGCGAAATTGTATTGCCTGTGCGCCTGCGTCTGCGGCGTTTCCAGGTCGAGCAGCTCGGTCACCAGGTTGTTGAGGATTATCGGCTCAACGGCAGGGGCAGCAAGGCCGCTCATCGCTAGCAGGGCCGAGACTGTTGCTGCAAGCCGGGCTGTCCTGTACATGATTTCCATTTGGTTTCCCTTCGTTAAACCAGTGTCAGGGGCGCGTAGCGTCACCGACCATCTCATCATAATTCTGTATCCACTGGAGAAGCGTACGTCGCTTGACGGAGCCATCCGAAAAGAGACAGTTTGCGGCATTGTTGCTGTGACGGGGTGTGTAGAGATTATACTGGTAATTGGTATACGCTGTGGAATCGTTAACCCCATCGCCATCCGAGTCTACATTGAGGCATCCGCAGTTGTACGTCGTCCAACTGTAAATCACGTTATAGCCTGCATCCGCCACCATAAACGTGGATGACGGGACTCTCTCCAGGCGCCTGCTCTTGTTTTTCGGAAGGCCGGGGGCAAAGCTCGGGTAACTGAAAACATTGGGGAAATTGGCACCGTAGGTATGGAACACATCGAGGTGGCCCGACATAAAGTTCCAGTATTTTTCGCCCGACGCCG
Source organism: Lentisphaeria bacterium (assembly GCA_030754995.1). Taxonomy (GTDB): domain Bacteria; phylum Verrucomicrobiota; class Lentisphaeria; order JABSQK01; family CAJWLW01; genus CAJWLW01. The sequence goes on along the minus strand of JASLZG010000120.1, from coordinate 7,069 downwards.
ACGGGCATGGCATGTATTCGGCGCCGAACAGATCGTCGACCGCATACCCCATATACGGGCTGATTGTCCCCGACCACCAGGTTTGAGGTGGATCCTTGGGGATGACCCACTGCGGCAGAGCCCCGTCCCATTCGTCCACATACATATACAGGCCCGTGCCGAGCTGTTTCAGTTGGCTCATGCACACCGCCTCCCGCCCTTTCTCCCGGGCCTGCTGAAGCGCCGGCAGCAGCATCGAGGCGAGGATCGCAATGATTGCGATCACAACCAGAAGCTCGATCAGGGTAAAATTCCGGGTTGGTACTTCGAGGCCCTCTCTGGCACTCCGACGCCCTGCCCTCATGACAATGTCTCGCTGTTCCGGGTTTTGAATATCCGCCGTTGCCGACAGACTGCGCCTACCGTGATTGAATGGCCTACTGTAACCCGTGGAGCGACATGTAGCGATTGATTTTTCGGAAGATTTTGGATCTCACCAAACGCCGGCACCCGGCCGGGCTGCGTGCAAATCGATACGATCCCCGGGTTCATGAACGGCGACAGCCGTAAATTGCAACCCAAGCCGGCCTGGCTCAGGCGTGGTCAGCTTTCAGGAGTCGGCGACCGGACGTCGCGGGAGGGGAGGAGGCATAGGAGCCGGGTAGGCAAAAAGCACCGCGAAACTGCCGAAGGCAAGTCGTCGGGGTGCAGTCTCAGAAGGGTCCGGCGGCGCCGCCAGCAAAGTGGCCGGGCCGCCGGAAAGCCTCAGATTGTACCAGGACAGATTACTGCAATTGGCTAAGGATAAAGGCCAGGCAGTCATCATCGCCCGTTCCGGCACACAACTCGGTGTTGGCCAAGGCGATCTGCGCGACGGCGGTGGCAACGCCATTGAGCTTGTCCACGTTCGACGGCGGACCACAGATTACGAAGCTGTCACAGAGAGCGGCAATGACTGCGTCCGAGACTTCCTCGCACGTCTGTTCACAGGCGTTCGAGGCGCTGTCACAGATACGCAGGGCGCCGGACTCGTACTGGGCCAGGATCTCGAACTCGTCCAGGGCCTCATCATAGATTTCAATCTCGTCCAATGTGCCCTCGAACATATTCGGGTGGTAGGCGTATGGCCAGCCACCGACGGCGAAATCGGCAACCGGAGCTGATGGCGCAACGCCCGTCGCGGTGTTGGAGAGAAGACCATCAACATATATGCTTGCGCGCAGCAGTGGCGGGTTTGTCGTGTTGTCCATTGTGGCGGCCACGTGATGCCACTCGCCATCGTTGATTTCTTCGCTCGAGCCCACGCCTCCACCTGTGATGTACAGTTGGGGAGTGCCGGTGAATGCCATCATCCAGCCGCCGCCGGAGTAATAGGTCCCGAACATCATCTTCCAGGTCGGCGCCGTCGGCTCAATCTTGGCCCAGCACGCCACGGTAAAGTTCTGGGCACCGGTCAGGTCCGCCGGAATATCGCCAAAGGCGCGGTAGGTATCGTTGCCGCCGAATTGAAGGGCGTTGCCGAAGACACCGGGCACCGGCGTGGCGGCATTAGCCGAACCATGCGTGGTATCATCCCATGTTGTCAGAGAATACGCAGTCGGGCTGTTATCGACCAACTGGTGTGTGCGATCCGCTCTCTGCTCCATGTCGAAGTAGGCGATCAAGCCCGCGTTCGCCTGGTTGAACAACAAGACACAGCCCAGCAGGCCCAACATCGTACCGAATAGTTTCTTCAGGGTGTTCATTGCAACTCTCCTTTTTCTGTTTTGCCTGGGAACTCCAGGCGTTTGTTGTTTTGACTGTTCAATCGCGCCTTCATCGCACGCAAATTGATGTTACAGGACAATTTCCACTTTTGATCGACAAGTCAAAGGCTCACGCGAACGCGGCGTATTCATTGCCAATTTTCGCGGACTTCATCCCACTCTTTCAATGGTATACGAAATCTGCCGACAAATTGCAACCCCCCCTGCAATCTTTTTTTACAGACGCCTTCGAAACGTCGTGGCGCCGTCCTGGCACGGGTCCCGCTGCGTCACTGTCGATCAGGCCCGTAGCGACAGTGACGCACGGATCACACTCGGCCAGGGGCACGATCAGCTGCAGCTCGATGACATTGCCGAGTGGTTTTGCACGCTGCCTATCGACGTCGCGATGCTCGAACCGTTCGCGCTGGCCCATTTCAAATTGTCCCGCTTCGACCGGCCCGGCGGTTTCCTGCACGGATTCAAAGAGCGCGTGCTCGACGTCTGGCAGGCGGCACTGACGGCTAACGACTTCACGTGGGATCGCTGCTCCCCGATCATCTTTATCAGCGGCCCCGGCTGCGGGACCGGGTATCACATGGATGTCTCCCAAGTGATGGCATGGCAGCTCTACGGCCAAAAGCGCTTTTGCGGACTCCGCGATGCAGAGCGCTGGGCCCCGAAAGACATTCGCCTCAGCTACAAACAGCAGACGCTCATCCGTCCGGACGAACTCACTGACGATGATGCGTTGTGCTACGACATGGTTTTCGGCGATATGCTGTGGAACACACTGCTCACTCCGCACTGGGTCGTCGCCGGCGACGAAGCCTCGATGAGTATCAACCTCTCGCATGGCGGCCTCCGCCTCAACGGCCACCTGGCACCGTTCGAAGCCGAGCACGAGGCGTTCTGCCGCGACTACCCCGACAAGGCGCCCCCGCCCCCGTCGGCAATGTACTGACGTCGATGCCGGGAGAGGCCGCGCCGTAATGTTCAGGTAAGGCGTTACGCGCCAGGAGAAGCCGCGAGAACCTCACCTTGCATTAGGCGACATGCTAATAGTGTAAGTGGTGGGGGGGATTGAACCGTCAAATAACGTTAATTCACGGTTTTATTTTCTTAGATTGTTCCAGTAAAAAAAAAGCGCGGAATCTTTCGATCCCGCGCTTTTTTCTAAATCAACGTCAGTTGGGGTTACTCATTCAGCTTGGCGTCGATGGCAGCGTTGATTTCCGCACCGATATCGCAGTCGGTTTCGCAGACGTTGGCGCTGATCGCCAATGTATCAACAACGACCTGCGCAGTATCGCGAAGTTCCTGAATATTGGTCGCTGGGTTGACGTCCAGAATCTTGCAGGACATGTCAACTGCAGCGCTAGCCACATCAGCGCACGGCTTGCACGGGGCATCGGCACCAGTCGCACCAGCCGCACCAGCCGGGCCAATCTTGCCCTGCGCGCCCTGGCCACCGGGTTGACCGTCAGCCCCGGCCTTGCCTTGCGGACCCTGCGGTCCGGCGGGTAAATTGTCGAGCTTGGCCTCGACCGCCGCGACCGCGTCGAGGACCGGTGTCAGGTCGGTGCCGCCGCCGCCGCCGCCCTCAGGCGTGTAGGTGCCCATGTTCTGGTACCCGATGCTGAGCTTCGTGTCGCCAAGTCCAGGGTAAAGCCAATCACTATTCGACCAACCTAGCTCGATAGCATTGGCAGGAGGATTGGTGGCGGTTCCGTAGTGATTGTCCCCACCCCAGGCGATAACGTGAGAGAAGTCGCCATTCGCGTTCCCCACGGCGCGGAAGTAAAAGAGCACCGACGATTCAATGCCAAAGTTGTGTGTTACGGGCACGTACCTGGTCTGCACAAGGCACGGAAATTCCGCATCGACCTCGGCCTCAACTTCCCAGCGCTGGGTGCCTCTGGCGCCGTTCGTCGAGGGGTAGGTGACCTCAGACCAGCCCGAGATTGGACTATAGATGCGCGAGACGTAAAAGCCAACGTTGCCCGCGCCCTGGTACTGCAGCATCAGGTCCACACCGGGATCGTATGCGTACTGTTTGGGGGCAAGGAGGCCCTCTATGTAGCAAAGCATCTCCAGCATGACCCTATCCCCAGCCTGTGCCTGGTTCGCAATGCCGCAGGTCAGTGCGATTACCACTGCCAGTGATGTGAGTGTCGTCTTCATTCGAGTAGCCTCCTAAGTTGGGCCATTTGTCGTGCGGGTGCCGCGAAAATCACGATTTTCCCGCCAGAATTCGTACCTATACTCCGCCGAATTGAAAACTGTTATAGGAAACTCGGTGACCAATTGCAACCCCTGCAGTGGAGAAAGTGAAATCAGCTTCCCGCAGTTGACAATCTTGCCGTTGCGTATGACGGTAGAGGGAGCAATTTAGATACTGGTACAAGATCGGGTCCGCCCACTCACTCAATCGGAATTATCCAACAACGCCCGAAACCAAATCAAGGAAAACGACTGATGAAGACGCTCATCTCTACATTTGCATTCGCTTTTGTCGTAATGTGCCTGATCATAACCTCCACATCGCACGCCCAGGACACGGGTACGAATTCGATTACTTCCTACACCGAGCTCGGCGACGTGCTCGCGCGGGTCAACGGGACGCCGATCCTGACGAAGAACGTCGCCCCGGCGCGGCTGCTGCAGGGCCGTAACCTCGACATTGTCAGGCTGATCGCGCCCAGGCTGAGGCAGGCCGTGGATCAGGAGTTGATCGCGCAGCGCGCCGCGGCCGAGAGCCTGGCGGACTCGCCCGAGTACGCGGAGCGGGTCCGGGAGCTGGAATTCAACGCGGCCCGGGGTGAGGTGCGGCTGCTCGCTCATCTCTACCTGCGCACGTTCCCGGAACTGGCGGGGGTGCGCGATCCGCAGACACCGAGCGAAGCCGAGATCGTCGCGTACCTGACCGAGCACGCGGTCAAGTTCGAGGGCGTACCCGAGGAGGCACGCAGCGTGCTGGCGCGCAACCAGATGACCAGGGAATTGTCGATAACGGCGAATACCGCCTACAGCGCGTGGCTGAAACAGCGGCTGTCAAACGTCCGCTTCACGGTCAACGGCGAGGCGGTGCCGTCGGCGGTCATCGACAGGGCCGTGGCCGCGACAGGCCCTGTGCGGTCGCCCGACGCCGACCCGCGCGAGCACGCCGCGCTGCTGCGGCACGTCAGAGACATGCTGCTCGTGGCGGAGGCGCAGGCCCGTGGCGTCGCGCCCGACGTGATCGCGGGTGAAACCGAGCTGGTGCGTGCTCTGGTGTTGACGGCCGAGCTCGAGGCGGCCGGGCACAAACTGATCCTGGGTGACGTGCCTGGCCTGGACGGGTTGCTCGACGCGCTGCGCGGTCAACGGCCGCCGCCGGGAGCGGTCTTCATGACCATGACGGACCTGATCCTGGCCGCCGACGCGCGCAGGAAAGGTATCGACAAGGCCCCCGAGTTTGTGAAAGGCCGGGCCGCCGGGGCCAAGAGCGCGGCGACGAAGCGTGCGGGCATCCTGACCGAGGTCTACTACGCGCGTCACGGCCTCGACGCCGCGGCCGTGGCCGTCAGCGACGGCGAGGCAACTGCGCGATACTACTGGTACATGGGCAAGCTGACAGCGAAGCCGAAGTGGGGTGACAACCAGGAAGAGGCGGTGGAAACCATCCGCGAGCAGCTGCAGCAGACACGCCTGCGCTGGAAGCGCCAGGGCTACCTGGAAGCCTTGCGTGCCGCCGCGAAGATCGAGTACATGATCGAGTTGCCGACGGATATTCGCGGCCTATGAACGACGTCGCCCCCCCGGCTCTGGCCCTGGATTATTCATAAACTCTCGCAGCAGAAAGTTTAAGAATAATCCAGGGCTAGAAAGAGAACTGGCCGGAGGCGTGCGAGCGGTTCCTCGCCTACCAGATTATCCGCCTGTTCGAGACAACCTGCGTCACCTTCTTCATCGGTGCCGTGTCGCCCTGGCAGGCATTTCTGTTGTACAACGGGCAAATCTCCCCCTTTGGCTCAATATCGATCACCGTATAACCCTTGACGGTGAGCTTGTAGGTGGTATCCGCCGCAATCACCCTGAAGGAGGTTTGGGTCACCATCGGGAAACGGATGTCGACGACGTCGCCGCTTGTCAGCCCGTCGATGAGGATGTAGTTGCCCGACCATTCGTATCCGTGTTCGGCCCCGCCGACGGTGCAGGCGACGTTCTCGCGGTCAGTCCACTCGGGGATTCTGACGGCGGCTGTGGCGGCGTCCTTTATCTTCAAGACGACGCGCCCCTGGTACGGCAAATAGCTGTCAACATCCAGCCACTGGGATGCCCTGTTCATCAACAGGTTGACCTTCACGATTCCATCTTCCCTGGTGACTATGCAGTCCCATATCCAGTAGATGGTCCGTGAGGCATTGCCGGTGCAGCAGCCGTGCATCGACATTGCTCCCCAGTCGTTGGGCAAGGCCCATCCGCTGAAGCATCCCACGGCCCGCTCCATGTCCAGGCTGGCCCATTCAGGAACGGTGTCATTGCTCTTGTCCGCGTCTTTCTTCAGGGGCGGGTCGAAAGGAACCATGGTCCCGCGTATCCGCAGCTCGGTCGCTTCAGCCCGGGCTCTTTGCCGGTTGCCGTCGTCGATAATTGTTTGCATCCAGTCGATCTTCTGCGGGGCCACCGGTTGTTTGCCCTCCCTGAGGTTCGTCAGCAGCGTCGTGAGTTTTTCCGAGGTCAACTGGTTTTCGACAAACTGGTTCCGCACCCATCTTTCGACGTCGCTCCAGTAATCCCCTGCCCCGGCCTGGGTCAGCTTGATGGCCAGGCAGATCATATCCGCCACCTCGCAGGTTTCGCACAGACGGCGCTCGAGATAGTCCCCGGTGCCCGGCACGTGTTCAGGGAAGTGGCCGGTGACATCGTCCCCGCTTGCTTTGCCGAATAAATAGCAACGATTCACGAACTCAATCTGTTCGCGATCCTCCAAAATCAGCGCGTACTCCAGGATGGCAAGCAGTGACGCCGCCGCGGTGTGGAAGTGCCTGAGCAGCCAACGGCCATCCGGTTCAAAGCCTTTTTGCTGCTCCAGCACACCCTTGATGAGCTTGCCGGCAAGCTCCAGGGCCGGTTCGTAGTGGCTGATCTGATAGTAAACGCACAGGCTGCGGGTCATTAAGAAATTGACCTGGTGGGCGGACTGGGACAGTTCAAACATACCGCGGCCCTCGACCGCCGCCTCGAGCGCCGCCCGCGCGGCGTCTCCCGCCCCCTGCACGGTGACAAAGTCGACCCCGCGCTTGGCGGCGCCCCGCACGCCCCACTTCACGGTCTCGGGGATGTCGCCGAGCTTGTAGTCG
>JASLZG010000011.1:8818-32939 GCA_030754995.1 Lentisphaeria bacterium | reverse complement strand
GCGATATCGCCACCGGCGACGACAGCCCGATCGCCGGCACCGGTGACGATGATGGCGCGGACGTCGTCGCGGTCCTCCAACTCGGCGAAGGCCCGCTCCAGTTCCAGAACCGTCGGCACGTCGAGGGCGTTCAGCGTCTCGGGCCGGTTGATGGTCAGCGTGGCGATATTGCCGTCGACCTCGCTTAGAATGACGTTGTCGGTCATCTTGTCGTCTCCTCTCGAACTCTCATTCCATGACCCGGCGGACCGCCGCGACGACGTCGTCGGCGCTCGGCAGGTAGGCTTTTTCCAGGCTCGGTGCGAAGGGTACCGGCGTGAAGGGGGCGCCGACCCGGGCGATCGGGCCGTAGAGGAAATGGGCCATGTCGATGACGTGCGACATCAGGTCTCCGAGGGTGCCGAGCCCGGCCAGTTCACGCTGGAACCGCCACGACAGGACGCCGTCGGGATTGTTGGCGTAGCCGATCAGGAAACATCCGCGATAGTGGGTCAGTTCACCGAGTTTGCCGGCGGCGATCAGCTTGTGGGCATGCTGAACCAGCGGCGCCCAGCGATAGTTGTAACCCACCAGTGACAGTACACCGGCGGCCCGCGCACAAGCTTCGACTGCCGCCGTTTCCGCCGGGTTGCGGCCGACCGGTTTTTCGCAGTACATATGCTTGCCGGCGGCGGCGGCGGCTTCGGCGATTTCCAGGTGCACATTGTTGGGGGTGGTAACGCTGATCGCCCCAACCCGCGGATCGTCGATGACCTCGCGCCAGTCGGTTGTCGTGCGCTCGAACCCGAAACGTGATTGGCCGTCGAGGGCGCGCGGTTCCGCCTCATCGGCGCATATGACCAGTTGCGGCCGGATACCGCGGTCGACGAACCGATCCTGGATCTGCCGGTACGAGCGGCTGTGCACCTGTCCCATCCAACCCATGCCGATGACCCCGATGCCGATCTCACTTGCCATGATCACACTCCGATTATAATTATCAGGAAAGCGGTACAACCGTACCTTCGCGAGCGGCGCGATACAACGCGACCAGTGTCGCAATGTTGCCGCGACTGCTGGCCAGCGAGATGACCGGGGTCTCGCCATCGAGAACAGCCCTGACCATGGCTTCGACCTCATCAACGTACGGGTTGACGTTTTCGTACCGCAGCCTCTCGGTTACCTGGTTGGCCACATTGTCGCCGAACACGGATTCCGGCGCCTCCTGGGCGAGGGTCGTTAGATGAAGATGCGCCGGTTCCCCGATGTTGTTCAGCCACGGATGATCCAGCTCGATCCGGCCGGCATCGCCGATGATCTCCGCGTGCCAACGCGGCAGTGCCGCGAAACTGCAGAAGAAGCGACCGCTGACGCCACCGGCGAAACTCAGCAGGCCGGTCAGGCTCAGATCGATGCCGCGTGCGTCCGTCGCCTGAACCGCGGCGACCGCCGTCGGCTCGGCATCCAGCACGGTCCGTATGAAACTAACCGGGTAGCAGCCCAGGTCCCAAAGTGCCCCGCCGCCCAGGTCCGGCTCCAGGCGGACGTCGCCCGGGTTGTCGAGCACGAACGCGAGGGTGCCGTTGACCGCCCGCACATCGCCGATCACGCCTGAACTGATCAGTTCACAGACATTCGCGGTCTGCATATGGTACCGGTACATGGCGCCTTCCTGCAGAATGACGTTGTGCTGCCGCACGGCCGCGTCGATGCGGTCCACTTCCTCGGTCGACAGTGCCAGCGGCTTTTCACAGAGGATGTGCTTGCCGGCGGCGGCGGCCTGGATACACCACTGTGCGTGCAGGCTGTTGGGCAGCGAAATGTAGACCGCATCGATGTCCGGGGCGTCGAGCATTTCCTGGTAGCTGCCGTAGGCCTTGGGGATGCCCCAGTCGCTGGCATACGCCTCCGCCTTGCCCTGGGTCCGGCTCGCAACCGCGACGAGCTCGGATCGTTCGCAGTCACGTATCGGCGGGATCAGGCGTTCGTTGATCCGGGCCGTACTCAAGAGGCCCCATCGCACGTTTTGTCGGCTCATTGTGAGATTCCTTTCAATCCAGGCACCAATGCCGAACGGCATGGATCAGGTCGTTGATTTCACGGGGCACCGGAATGCCCCCGGGGCTGAACTATTCGAAATGTATAAAGCCCCGGCCATGCCTGCAGGGCCGGGCGGCGGCGGCGGCCCGAGGCATCCGGCCTAGCGCTCGGCAAGCGCTCCGTCGAAAGGCTCAATGCTCATCTGGTAGTCTTTCCAGTAATAGCGCAGCTCGGTCGAGTCCCAGTCCTCGTACACTTCCTCCCACGTGAGGACGTCACCGTGCGGGTTGTTGGAACTTTGGACGATCGGCTGCGAAGCGGGCTGATAACGGTAGTCAACCGACAGGCGGATCTGATTGCCCGTGAGGTTCGGCAGGGACTTGTGTATTGTCTGGCTGTGAAAGACCAGGGCATCGCCGGTTTCGAAATCGACTTCAAACCACTCCTGTTCAATGTCGTCGAGAATCACCGCCCGCCCGCCGGCGCCGGCGGCCGGGCGCGTCGGCAGGATCCCCCACTTGTGCGAACCCCGCAGCGTCGACAGCCCCCCGAGCGGGCGCGGGCAGTTGCCAAGCGGCATCCAGAGCGAGTAAAAGGAGTTCGTGCCCTGGATGTAAATGTAATCTTGGTGCGGCGGCGTCGGGACGTTGCATTTCGCGGGAATCATCAGGCGACCGATATTGCGGGGGTGCGCAAAGACGGTCTCGCCGAACAACGTCTCGAGCATGCTGATGATTGCCGGATGATGCGACAACCGGTGGAATGCCTCGAGCCTCTGGACATCCTGATATCCAGCCATCGAGACACCGCTGGCCTGTACCGGTTCGATCTCGTCTGCCGAGGGGTCGGCGATGCCGTCGATCAACGCCGTGCCCGGGGCAATCCACCCGTACTTGTCACAGATTTGCAGAAACTGTTGCCGCAACGAAAGGATCGGGTCCGCCGGAACCAGGCTGCGGAAAAAAAGAAAGCCGTCCTCGTCGGCCCGCTGGCGGAGCGCCAGCGGATTGTCGAGCAAATGATTCAGGGGTTGCATTTCGGCTGATTTTGTCACTTGCCTTGTCTCAGCTGTTTGCCATTTTGTTCACATCGTCAAACTTCGTTCGCCAACGATTGGGCGTCAACTGATTCCGGTGAAATGTCGATTTTGAGAATCGTTCATTTGATCTGCCGGAAACCGAAGGTAAACTCGCCCGTCAACTTGAACCGCTGACAGGACATGCTGAACACTGACCCAAGGAAATTTCCGGAATCCGGCTACTGCCTCTATCGCGACGTTTTCAACCGGGCGCAGGTCGAGAAGATGCGACAGTCGCTGCAGGTCGCGACATTGGCGGGGTTGAGTGGGTTGCCGAACTACTATGGTGAACCCCACACGACCGATGTGTTCTGGCTGGAAACCTGTATTCACCCGCGGTTGCTCGACGCCGTCGACTCCGTCCTCGGGCCGAATCTCGTGCTTGTTTTCTCGAGCATGTTCATCAAACAGCCGCGCGACGACAGGGCGGTGTGCTGGCACCAGGACAAGACGTTCTGGCCCAGCGTCCACGGCACCGGCGTGGTCACGGTATGGCTGGCAATCGACGACGTTGCCGAGGAGAACGCGCCGCTGCAGTTGATCCCCGGTTCTCACCAGGGGCATTGCCAGCTCGAGACGGTGGAGGCCGGCGCCAAAGAGTGGCTGTCGAAAAAGGTGGAGATTACGCCGCGGCAGGAAGCGTCGGCTGTCTCAATGACGATGAGCGCCGGCAGTTTGTCGATTCATGATTCCCATCTCATCCATGGCGGCGGCATCAATCACAGCGACCGCCGGCGCGCCGGTTACACGATCCGCTTCTGCAGCACGGACACGGCATGGGTCGATGTCGGGGAGCATCCCATACCCGTGTACCTCGTGCGCGGCGAAGCCGGTCTGCGCGGAAAGGATTACACCGACCGGCGGCCTTGAGCTGGCAAAGAAGAAATTCCACCGCGATGGGAACGAAGAGAGAAACAACTTGATCGGGTTGATTCTCCTCGTGATTTTCCCGGCCTTCGTGGCGGGACACCCACCGCGCTATTCCAGGTAACGCGTCGGCAGCTCGGCGCCGGCAACGCAGTTGAGCTTGGCCAGTCGTACCATCTGGTAGACGTTGATGCGAAAGTCGGGGCAGGTGCTGACCAGGCAATAGGCATCGGTCGGCGTGAAGCCGTGTTCCTGCACCAGCCAGTCGATCAGGTTGATCGTTGCGGTTTCAACCGCCAGTTCCAGCGGCCGATAGGCGAACACCGAGACGATCGACTCTGGCTTGGTAATGCGCATCCACGGAATACTCTTGCCCTTGATCAGTTCGAGACTCAGGCGGACCGTTGACTGGGTCTCGGCCGCTGTCCCGGTGAACTCGGTGTCGCCCTGGCTGGCGTGGACGTCGCCCAGGTAGAACAAGGCACCCGGGTGACCGACGGGCAGCATGATGCGGTTGCCGACGGCCACGTCGCGACAATCCAGGTTGCCGCCCCAGGGCCCCTGGCCGTCGAGGCTGGTCACCACCTCGCGGTCCGGTGCGACGCCGATCGTTCCGATAAACGGCGTGATCGGCCACGAGATGCGGTCGTTGAATTGCATGGTGCCGCGGCGCGTCGTGCCGTCCGCCCCGGCTGTGTGCCGCATGATCCGCGTGGTGTATTCACTGGAAAGCTCCGGATACCGGATGGATTCGCCGAGCGGCCCGCGTTTCGGCCCGACGGCGATCCACGAGTAGTCGTCGACCAGGATATCCTCGATGCTGACCACCAGCGTGTCGCCGCGCTCGGCGCCTTCGACGAATATCGGGCCGGCAACCGGATTGCCGAGCGGCGGATCGACATCGAAGCCGGCCCGCAGGCCGGGTATTGCCTTGTCCGCTTCCGTCTTGAAATAGCCGCTGCCGGCGTCATCCGTTTCCACTTCGAAAATCTCCCCGCAATTGACACGGAGCAACGGTTCGTCCTGGTGGTTGAAGGCGAATTTACGGGCTTGATCGCGGGTGATTCGTTGCATCTGATGTCCTGCCGTGGTTGAGATGCCGAAGATTGACTGACCGAGTGCTGACAGAACGCCCGGCTCGACCGTTGAGACCGGACTGGCGCCGCCATGCAGCGCCGACAAACTGCCGAAACCGCCGCCGGTACAAGCTGCCGGCCGACATGGCCGTCGGTCGTGAAAATAAGACAGTAGTTGGACAAATCTCAAACTTAATTTGCGAATTCCGTCAAAATGGCGAAAGGGGCGGCATGCCGGCACGTTCATAATCAAGCCGGGCCGGAGGTTGAAGCCAGCGGCGGCTGCCGTATTACTACAATTTCTCTGAACTGACGGCATATTCCGTGTGTTGCAGGAACAGCCAATGACACAAAGACCAGGTCAACGTGCAGATCGTCATGCCCCAATTGAATGACGCCGGTGACGACGGCCAGGTCGACGAGCTTCTCGTCGCCGTCGGCGACGCGGTAGGTGTCGGCGACGCGGTGATGACCGTGGAGATGGAGAAGGCCGTCATCGAAATCGAATCGCCCCACGCCGGAACGGTCAGGCATATCATCGTCGCCCCGGGCGACGTCGTGGCGATCGGCCAGCCGCTGATGGATCTGGAATAACAAGAACCCCAACCACCGAACGCCGGCCATGAACTTCACCGCAGATGAACTGAAGCGGATGTACACCACGATGGTACTGATCCGCAAGTTCGAACAGAACTCGATTGAAATTTTTGCCGAGCGCATGAAGCGCGGCGACTTCCCCGGGGCGCTGCATTCCTCGGAAGGCCAGGAGGCCATCGCCGTTGGCGTGTCGAGTCAGCTGCGCCCGGACGATTACGTCTTCAGCACCTATCGCGGCCACGGCCACGCCATCGCCAAGGGCATGCCGATCAACAAGGTGGTTGCCGAGGTGCACGGCCGCGCCACCGGTGCATCGCGGGGCTACGGCGGCTCGATGCACCTGTTCGACAAGAGCATCAACTTCATGGGCGGCAACGGCATCGTCGGCGCCGGCCTGCCGCTGGCCCTGGGCACTGCCTATGCCGCTGTCAAGCGCGGCACCGACCAGGTCACCGCGGTCTACTTCGGCGACGGCGGGGCCTCGCAGGGCGCCTTCCACGAAGCGATCAACATGGCCGCGATCAAGAAGTACCCGATCATCTTCATCTGCGAAAACAACCAGTATGCCGCCACCACCCATGTTTCCGTCAACTGCCCGATCGAAGACATCGGTGACCGCGCCAAAGCCTACGGCATTCCCGGCCCGGTGGTCGACGGCAACAACCTCTTCGAGGTCGTCGATACGGCCGGGGCAGCGGTCAGCCGCGCCCGTGGCGGCGAAGGCCCGACATTGATCGAGTGCAAGACCTGGCGGCACCGGGCGCATTGCATGGTGATCCCCGAGCATCGCCCCGGCAAGGACCGCGAGCATTGGGCGAACCGCGATCCCATCGACCAGATGCGCGATCACCTGACCGCCGCCGGCATTGCCGATGCCGCCGCCATCGAGCAACTGGACGCCGACGTCCAGGAACAACTCAAGGCGGCGGTGGCGTTCATGCAGGACAGCCCGTTCCCGGACCCTGCCGAAATTGCCGAGGTGGTTTATGCCGGCTGAAACAACTGTGCGGCGCAAGCTCAAGCCGATCGTGGCCATGAACGAAGCGCTCGACGCCGCCATGGCGGCGGATGACGATGTCGTCCTTTTCGGCGAGGATATCGGTGCCTACGGTGGTGTCTGGGCCCTGAGCAAAGGGCTGCAGAAGAAATACGGCGAGCTCCGTGTCTTCGATACACCGCTTTCGGAGTGCGCCATTATGGGCACCTGTGCCGGTGCCGCGATGGCCGGGTTGCGGCCGGTGATCGAAATCATGTACGTCGACTTCATGACCGTCGCCATGGACCAGCTGGTGAACCAGGCGGCGAAGATCCGCCTGATGTCGGGCGGCGCCTTCGACCTGCCGATGACGATCATCGCGCCGTGCGGCGCTGGCACCAGCGAAGCGGCGCAGCACTCGAATTCGCTGGAAGCGTGGTTCCTCAACACTCCCGGCCTCAAGGTTGTGATGCCATCCACGGTGTACGACATGAAGGGGTTGCTCACCGCCGCCATCGGCGACAACAACCCGGTCATGTACCTGTGGCACAAGGCGCTGTACGACCTCGAGGAAGAAGTCCCCGACGGCGTCTGGACCGTGCCCCTCGGCGAAGCCGCGGTGCGGCGGGAAGGCGGGGACATCACCGTTGTCGCCTACTCGCTGATGATGCACCGCGCGATGGCGGCGGCGGCCGAGCTCGACGGCCGGGTCAGTGTCGAGATCATCGACCCGCGCACGCTGCATCCGTTCGACCTCGATACCGTGCTGAGGTCGGTGCGCAAGACCGGGCGCCTGCTGGTCGTGCACGAATCGCCGCTTCGCTGCGGTGTCGGCGGTGACATTGTGCGGCGGGTGTGCGAGGCCGGTTTTGAACTGTTGCAGCAGGCGCCGCAGGTCGTTGGCGGCGTGGACTCGCCCATCCCCTTCTCGAAATCGCTCGAGGATGCAGTCGTTCCGCAAGTGAGCGACATTCGGGCGGCAATCGAGACCATGGTTGAGTAGCTTTCGGTTGATCGCCCCGATCCGTTGCGATCGCACCAACAAGGGATTGAAATGAAAGCCACCCACGTCGTGGTGACCGGTGCCAACGAGGTCGAGCTGCAGGATCTCGAGATCGACAGCGAGAGCCTTGAACCGCACCAGGTCCTGATCGAAACCGAATGCAGCTTCATCAGTGCCGGCACCGAGCTGGCGAACTACACCGCCGTCGAGCCCCTGGTGCGGGTTCCGGGTTCCTGGTGCTGCTACCCGTATCGGCCCGGTTACGGTAATGTCGGCATCGTGCGTGCGACTGGCTCGGCAGTGACCGCCTACGGGCCGGGGCGGCGGGTGTTTTCCCACGGCGGCCATGCGGCGTTCGTGATCGTCGATCTCGAGACCGAGTTGTTGATTGAGGTCCCCGAGGCGCTCGCCCCCGATCTCGCGGCCGCCTCGCGCATGGCCGGTGTTTCGCTGACCGCCCTGGTTGTTGCGGAGCTGGTCGGTAATCCGTGGGTCGTGGTCTATGGCCTGGGGCCCGTCGGCAATCTGGCGGCCCAGGCGTTCGGCATTCGCGGCTGCAGGGTCATCGGCGTCGATCCGGTTGGGAGCCGTCGCGACCTTGCCCGCACCTGCGGCATCGAGCAGGTCATCGGCGGTGAGTCGGTGGATGTGCCAGCCGAGATCGAGTCCCTGACCGGCGGTCGGCTGGCCGCCGTCACCGTGGACTCTGTCGGTCACAGCGCGGTCGCCATCGAAGCGCTGGCGGCTACGGCCGACTATGGCCAACTGATCCTGCTCGGCTCGCCGCGGGCCTCTGTCGAAACGGATATCACCAGGTTTTTGTCCGACGTACATCTCAGGGGCGTCGTCGTTCGCGGCGCGCTCGAGTGGCGCCTGCCGATGTACGATGTGCCGAGGACCCGGGGCTTCTCACAGTTTTCCAAGCAGCAGATGATCTTCGACTGGGTTGCCGACGGCAGGCTGGATGTCGCCTCCCTGGTGTCGCATCGCATGAAACCGGAGCAGATCAAGGATGCCTATGAAGGACTGCTGAAGAAGCCGGGAACCTATACCGGTGTTGTTCTGGACTGGAAGTAGGAGCGTGTTGCGGAAAGATTCCAGCTTAATCTCACGGAGCATATGACCACTCGCGAAAAGATCGGACAATTGCTGCATGTCGGCGGCATCATCGGCGGCATCGGTGCGGAGGACGAGGACACCTGTGCCGCCATTGCTGCTGGAGAAGTAACCGGTGTTTACCTGGGATATCCGCACTTCGCAAATCCCGAGGTGGCCGCCGGCATCACGGCGCACCTGCAGGGACTGGCGCCGCGGCCGCTTTTCATTGCCGCCGACTTCGAATCGGGGCCGGGCTACAACTGTGCCGACGGCTGCGCCCACCTGCCGTACCTGATGGGGCTGGGCGCCATCGACGATCCGGAGACGACACGATGCGCCGCGGAGATCACGGCGCGCCAGGCCTCGGCGATGGGCATTAACTGGCTGTACTCGCCATGCGTCGACGTCAACCTCTGCCGCGACAATCCGATCATCGGTATCCGCGGTTTCGGTGATACCGAGCCACTGGTCACCCGGATGGGGCGGGCGTTCATCCAGGGGTGCCGGGACGCCGGTGTGCTGTGTACAGCCAAGCATTTCCCGGGTACGGGAAACACCGATACGGACACACATCTCGGGCCGGCCCGCGACCTGGGGGACCTGGAAACCTGGGAGATCTCGACGCTGCCGCCGTTTGCCGCACTGATTGAGGCCGGCGTGCCGGTGGTCATGACCGGGCACGCGTGGGCGCCGTTCCTTGACCCGCACGAGGGCGCCGCAACCTTTTCGCGGCCGGTGCTGACCGGGATCCTGCGCGACCGTCTCGGTTTCGACGGCCTGATCATGTGCGACAGCCTGGTCATGGAAGGCGCCGCGCCGGGCACCACCGTACCCGAGCGCTGCGTGATGGCGTTCGAAGCCGGCTGCGACGTCCTGCTGGCCAGCCATGATCCCGGCACCATCGACGCCATGTTGCAGGCCCTCGAGTCCGGGCGCATTACGATGGACCAGATCGATGCCTCGATCGGGCGCCTCGAACGGGCCCGCCAGTGGCTGGCCGAACAGCCGCGCGGCGAGATCCTGGCGGCTGACAATGAGCGGGCCCGGGAGATCGGTCGTCGCACGGCGCAGGTAAGGCGGGGCGGCGGGCAGCTGCCGCTGCAGCCCGGTGACTACACCTGCCTGGTGCAGTGGCGCAACGACGAGACCCGGTTCTTTACGCGGGAGCCCGGGGTGCTGGCCCATTTGCAACACGCCTTGCAGCGGCACGACCCGACGGCGCCGCTGGTGCCTGTTTCACGCGTCTGCGCGGAAGCTGAACAGGAGCGCCTCCTGGCGGCGGCTGCCGATCGACCGACGGCCGTGCTGGTGGCGATCGTCAAGAACTACGCGGGCGACCCGTATGTCGGCAAGTTCACCGACGGTGCAGTGCAGCTCATAGACAAGCTGACGGACGCCGGCAAGCACGTAGTCGTGGCTCTCCTGGGCACGCCGTATGTGGCAGACCAGCTGCCGGCGTCCTGTACATTTCTCTGTGCCAGCGGCGACTCGCTGGGGTGTGCCGACGGACTGATCGACCTGCTGACGCTGGGAGCGGCCCCGGCGTGATCGGGAGAACTGACACCTGAAAGCGGTTTTCAAAGACACGGACACAGAGCCGACTCTGAATTTTGTCAACGTCAATTCACAGATGCGCCGGGCAAGGAATCGATCGACGCATTAACCGCAGCTAGCCGATTCCGAAAACCAGCAGTTGCCCATGAATCTTTACGCTCTTCTGCAGGCACGCGCGGCAGCGCAGGGGCCGGTGCGGGTCGGACTGATCGGAGCCGGCAAATTCGGCTCGATGTTCCTTGCCCAGGTGCCGCATTCTGCTGGCCTGGAGGTCTCCGCGATCGCCGATCTCGACCCGGACCGGGCCCGTACGGCATGCCGTACCGTTGGTTGGCACGATGACCATATCGCCCCGGTCAATTTCAGCGATGATGCGGCAGTTCTCATCGCCAGGGATGATGTCGATGTCGTCGTCGAAGCGACCGGCAGCCCGCCGGCAGGCATTGCGCACGCCCGTGCGGCAATTGCGGCACATAAACCCGTCGTGATGGTCAGCGTCGAGGCGGATGTCCTTGCCGGACCGTTGCTGGCGAAAGAAGCAGCTGCTGCGGGAGTCGTCTACTCGATGGCCTACGGCGATCAACCGGCGCTGATCTGTGAGCTGGTGGACTGGGCGCGGGCCTGCGGCATGAAAGTGGTTGCCGCCGGCAAGGGCACGAAATACCTGCCGGAATACCACAGCTCGACACCGGAGACGGTGTGGGACTACTATGGCTTGTCCGCTGAAGAGGCTGATGCCGGCGGCATGAATGCGCAGATGTTCAATTCTTTTCTCGACGGCACCAAGTCGGCGATCGAGATGGCCGCCGTTGTCAATGCCGCGGGACTGGCTGCACCGTCCGCCGGCCTGAGCTTCCCGCCGTGCAGTGTCGATGATCTGCCCCGGGTCCTTTGTCCCGAAGCGGATGGCGGCGTCTTGAGTCGATCGGGAACGGTCGAGGTGATTTCCAGCCTCGAGCGCGACCGCCGTGTCGTTGAACGTGACCTGCGGTGGGGTGTCTATGTCGTTTTCGAAGCGCCGGCTTCGTACACTACAACCTGTTTTCGTGAGTACGGTCTGTTGACCGACGCCAGTGGCCGGTACGCGGCGTTGTACCGGCCGTACCACCTGATTGGCATGGAACTGAATATCTCGATTCTTTCGGCAGCGCTGCGCGGTGAAGCAACAGGCGCGGCGACCGGGTTTCGTGGTGACGTCGTCGCCACCGCGAAACGCGATCTCGCCGCCGGCGAGGTGCTGGACGGGGAGGGCGGGGCCTGTGCCTGGGGCAAACTCCTGCCCGCCGGTGAAAGCATCGGGATCGGGGGGCTGCCGATCGGGCTGGCGCACGGCATCGAGTTGACGAATGATGTCGCGGCCGGGCAGTTGTTGACCTGGGCCGATGTCACCATATGTGAGGACGACGAGACGTATCAGTATCGCCGGCGCATGGAAGAAGAATTTGGGAGTCAGTAGTGTACCGGCAACATTGTCACCGCATAGGACGCCGGGGTGGTGGCGTAATGGAAACGGTGTAGCTGCGTTTGAAATTGATACTAAACAAACTTGCCGGGATTCATGATGCCGGCGGGGTCCACAGCGGACCGCACGTTGCAGAGCAGGTCGTGAACTTCCCCGAGGTAGGGCTTGAGATACTGGCGCCTGGCGTAGCCGATGCCGTGATGATGCGATATGGCGGCGCCACCGGCGAGGCATTGTTCCATCGCGACATCCCAGATTTCGAGCAGCCGTTGCTCGGCCGCGTCGTCATCCTCGCATGCCCCGATCAGGATCAGATACAGGGAGGTGCCGTGGGTGTACGCGTGGGAGAAGTGTCCGAGCACCTCATCGGCGAGCGGTGCGAGCGCCGCCTTCATGTCCCGGTGTAGTTGGCCGACCCGGTCCCAGCCGCTGGTTATCTCGATCGTTTCGGCGAATCCACCGGAGCGGTCAAGGACGTTTTCGACGGCGGAAAAATCGAAACGGCGCGCCATCCAGGCTTCCACAGCGGCGCCGCCGGCCGGCGTACCGTTGGCGGCAGAGCAGAGTTCCAGGCAGGCGCTCATCTCCGTTGCCGCCATTGCCGAGGTGCCTTCGCAGCCGAGAAAAAGCACCGGCTGCCGGCTGCTTGCGTCCTTCATCGCGTGCGGTGCTTCATCCTCGTCGTAGAGGCGCAGGACAAACGGCCTCAGCCCGCGCTGCATTATGCACCGGGCCGCATCTATGCCGTCGTCGAGGCAATCGAACACAACGGTCTCGTACAGTTGTTGCTCGGTCAGTTCAAAGACCCGCATGGTTACGTCGACGATCACGCCCATGGTGCCTTCCGAGCCGATGAACAGATGGCGCAGGTCCGGCCCGGTTGCACCGCGCGGTGTGTCCGGCATCTCGACGATGCGTCCGTCCGACAGGACAACGGTGAATGACACACAGAGATTTTCGATGCTCCCCCAGCGGCTCGAAAATTGACCGGTCGCACGGGTCGCCAGCCAGCCGCCGACGGTCGAGCGACCGAGGGACTGCGGTGAGTGATTGAGTGTCAGGCCGGCAGCGTACAGTTCGGCTTCGAGGTCATGTCCCATCTTGCCGGCCTCGACGCGAACGGTGTGATTAATCCTGTTGAGCGCGATGGTCT
Source organism: Lentisphaeria bacterium (assembly GCA_030754995.1). Classification (GTDB taxonomy): domain Bacteria; phylum Verrucomicrobiota; class Lentisphaeria; order JABSQK01; family CAJWLW01; genus CAJWLW01. The sequence continues at coordinate 20,056 of JASLZG010000011.1, read as the reverse complement.
TGTCCAGGCCGCCGAGGTCGAGGGAAACACCGCCCCGCGCCGCCAGCGGCGCGCCGGTGACGGCGGAGCCGGCGCCCCAGGGGGTGATCGGCACCTTATTTGCCGAAGCCCAGGCGAGCAGCCGGCTGACATCGTCCACCGATGCCGGCGTGACAATCGCCTCGGGCTGCAGCGGCGCCTTGTTCTGCCGTCGCCACTTTACTGCAACCGGCCAGGCGTCATAGCTGTGTGCCGCCAAGGCATCTGGATCCCGTGATACACGGTCGCTGCCGAGCAGCGCTGCCAGTTGTTCTGTTTGGACGTCGGTCATGGCAGAAGATCACCCTGGGCGAGTGGGATTACGATGGGGGGGAATGACGATCGAACAACTATGATGACGGCAGTTCTACTCGAAACCGACATCCAGCATCGGCACGCGCAGATTGTCGACGGCGCGTTTTTCGGCCTCGACCGGGGCTTTCTCGGCCGAGCCGAGTATGGTTTCGATCCGCGCGATGCTTTGAACCATCTGCCCCAGCAGATCCGGTGTCATGCCGCCGGCGTGATCGTCGCCGGGCATGTCGACATGGTAGGTGAAGTGCTTTTCGATGACCGTGGCGCCGAGTGCGACAGCCGCCAGGCAGGCCTCGATGCCGCGGTTGTGGCAACTGTAACCGATGGGATGGTCGGGAAAGGCTTCCTGCATCGTGACCATGGCGCGGAGGTTGACGTTTTCGTCCTCGCACGGGTACTGACTGGTGCAGTGCAGGAGATAGAGGTTTTCTATTTTCGACAGGTGGCCGATGGCGGTGCGAATTTCATCGATGGTGCCCATGCCGCTGGACAGGTAGACCGTCTCGACCTTGTCCGCCCGGTTGTTGATGTCATCGAGCAGGTCATAATCGACCAGGCGGCTCGACGCTACTTTCAGTGATGTGCATTTCATCTTTTCCACCAGGAACCGCGTCGTGCCGATGGTGAAGGTCGAGCTCAGGAAACCGACGTTTTTCTCGGCACACAACTGCTGCATTTCGAAGTGCTCCTTCTCCGGCATCGCGACGCCCTTGAACCAGTCGTACCATATGTGGTCCTGGCCGAAATTATCGGCTGTGTACGTCTGGAACTTTGCGTATGTGGCACCGTGTCTGGCGATTTCCTCGATCATTCCACGGCAGACATCCCAGCGGCCGTAATGGTTCTCGCCCACCTCGGCGATAACGATTGTTTTCATGTCGGTTCTCCGCGTTGTATTTTGGTTGAATATAGTCGAACTGTCAGTTCAGTTCTATATGTTTTCGTCAGCCGCAGTCGCCAGGCGCCACCACCGGGTCGGGCTTGCCTGCCGGGGCGCAGTCCATGCCGTCACTGGCGTTGCTCATGTCCCACCCGCGGATTCGCATTGGCAGGTTGATCCGCCGACGAATCGCTGCACTGCTTCAGCCACGGCGCCCTCGTTGTTATTGCGCCCGGTGACGTAATCGGCGGCCTGCCGGGTGGCCACGCTGCCATTGGCCACCGCGACACCGATCCCGGCAGCGGCAATCATCGCGGTGTCGTTGTCGGCGTCGCCGATCGCCAGGATCTCGTCGGTGGAGATGCCGCAGTACTGGGCCAGGGTCGGCAGCGCCGCGCCCTTGTTGACGCCGGGCGCCATGACTTCGAGATACATCGGTTCGGTTTTGAAGATTGCGGCGCGCGCGCCCAGTTCCTCGACGAAGCGGTCGTAGAGTTGATCACGGAGATCCGGCGCCGTCAGCAGGATCACCTTGCTGGGGGTGCAGCCATCGAACTGGGCCAGGTCGGTGATGTAATATTCAGCGCCGGTATGGCGGCTGTACAACGTCCTGAAGGTTTCGCGGTCGCCGCCATCGTCGGCATACAGCCGGTCGTTGTAGAAAAAATTCAGCAGGTGCCCATGGCGCTGCGAAAAGTCGACAAGGTGCCGGGCCACATCGGCGGGCAGCGGGTTGTCATAGATGACCGGGCGCCCGTCGGCGCGGGTGCCGACGACGCGACCGCCGTTGTAGCTGATCAGGGCGCAGTCCATGCCCAGCAGATCCTGAATCGGTTCGACCAGCGGCGGCATGCGTCCGGAGGCGATGGCGACGGCGACGCCATTCGACTGCGCCTCGCGCAAGGCGTCGATGTTCTCAGGCGGAATCAGCTTCTGATCGTTGAGCAGCGTACCGTCTATGTCGACGGCGATCAGGCGAGGTTTTTTCGTTTCGTGCATCATGCTCCAATATAGGTCGGGCGGGCGGGGCTGCGCCGGCTGCCGGGGCGTCGTTGTCTGCGGCTAATCCAGTTAAGATGGGGGGGGGGATGTCGGACGAGGGATATTCTATTGGTTCACGTAGCTATTGCCGGCGATGTCTTTGCCGCGGGCGAGCCAGGTTGGATGTCGCTTCACCGGCATCAGGAGCTTCAGCTCGGTGCTGAAGTAGCGCATGGTGTAGCAGCACCGGCGTTTCGGGCTTTTGTTGCCCCTGGCGCCGTGGAGGATCCGGGCATCGTGCAGGGAGCATTGGCCGCGTTTGATTTCCAGTGGTACGGCGTGCGATTCGTCGAACATGTCTTCCCTGAAGGCTTTCGGGAAGAGTGATTTATTACCGTCGTAGTCCTGCAACTCGTAGTCCGGATCGTTGAAATGCGTGCCGGGGATCACCTGCATGCAGCCGTTCTCCATGGTCGAGTCATCGAGTGCCAGCCAGACGGTGACGATCTTGTCCATCGGCGCGATCAATGGCTGCCAGTAAAAGCGGTCGTCGTGCCATGGCGTTATCACGTCGTCGCCCGGGTCTTTGCAGATGAAGTGCGAGCTGAAGAGTCCGATGTTCGGGCCGACGATGCTTTCCGCCAGGTCGAGTATTTCGTCATCGAGCAGCCATTGCAGGAGCCGCGGTTCCCACAGATGACATTGATTGAGCCCTGCCAGGTTGCGGTCGTCCATGCCGGAATCGAACGGTGCAGCCGCGTATTGCGCCTGCATATCGGCGAGGGGCATCGTGTGCAGCTGCTCGAACAGCCCGGTCAACGCCGCCAGCTTGTCGGCCGCCATCGCCTGCTGCTGATAGAGGTGGTAGCCGCGCTGCCAGTAGGTTTCGATTTCGCCCTGTGTGAGCCGTGGCTTCATGCCGTCACAATACCACACGATGCCGGGAAAAGCACGTTGTTTCCCGGGCGCCGGCATCCCTGCCCACGGGAAAAGATTCCCGGCACCGCTCGAAATTTGGTCTTTGAGAGATTAAATCACTGGGATTCTGCCGCCTCAACAAAAGGACTTCTCACATGACTGCTGCGAGCAAACCGTTCAATTTCATCTACGAAGCAGAGTGGAACGATGTTCCCTGTTCGGACTATCCACTGACCCCCGAGCGATGGGTGGCGGAGAGTATCCGGCCGCTGGAGAATTCGCAGGTGGACACGCTGTTCTACAACCTCTGCTCGAGCGACGGGTACGCCTGTGAGCTGGACAGTGGCCAGATACTCATGGACAATTGCGAAACGCTGACCGATGCCTGGGTCTGGCGATACCGGGAGAATACCAGGAAGATGATCGCCGCCGATGCCAACCCGCCGGATCTGGCGGTCGAACACGGTGGCCGTCTCGGGCTCAAGGTCATACCGGTTGTCCGAATGAACGATATGCACGATATGTTTTACAAGGATGAAGTGAGCCGCTTCAAATTGGAAAACCCGCAGCTGCTGCTGGGTTATGGCAAATACAACGACTGGGAAAGAGGCGCCCAGCGCCATCCCCATCCTGAGTTCATAGAGTCCTTCACCTGGGGCGGCTTTGACTTTGCACACCAGGAAGTGCGGGACCACAGGCTGGCGATCATCGAGGAGTTCCTGACGCGTTGGGACAACGACGGCGTATCCCTTGATTTCGACCGCGATCCCTGGTTCTTCAGGGAGAACGGCAACGAGGACAACGTCGCATTGATGACCGCGCTCGTGCGGCGGGTTCGCGCCGTCGCCGACGACGTATCCAAAGCCCGCGGTCGCCCGCAGTATCTGCACGTTCGCGTGATCCCCGACATGGACATTTGCCGGCAGCGCGGTATGGACGTAAAGGCCTGGGTCGAGGAAGGGCTCGTCGACGCCATCTCACCCGGCTGCGGATACATGACGTTTACCCAGGACCTGGAGCCGTGGCTGGAGCTGGTCCGGGACAAGCCCTGCTGGATCTACCCGTGCAACAATCATTGGAAACTGCCGGAGATCACGCGGGCCTGGGCAAAGCTCATGCTCCAGCGCGGTGCCCACGGCCTGTACCTGTTCAACTGGGGGCACCTGCTCTACGGTTTCGACAAGGATACCAAGCCGGCAAGCGCAGGTTGCGGCACCGTCTGGTACGATGAAGTGCATCCCTGTTACTACGAGGTGATGGGGCAGATCGGCGAGGCCGGGACCATGGCTTTCGAAAACGCGACGTATAATCTGGAATCCGTTTCCCATGAGCAGCTGCCGGGAGAAGCTGGCGCGAACCGAAGAGAATTCCGCGCCATTGACGCGATCGAGCTGCCGATCGAGTTGACGGTTGGACCGCACAGCGTGAATCTTCCGTTCGCGGAAGACCTGGAGGGCGCCAATGAACAGGGCCTGTCCCCGCAGATGACGCTCAGGCTGAAGATCAGCAACTACACGGCGCCCGATGAGTTTGACGTGAGCATCAACGGGCGGAAGACGGATATTTCGACAAGAACCTCGAGAGCCGTATTTATCATGGACAACGACACCTGGTTCGAGTATCCACTGGCAGATTCCATGATCGCCCGCGGTGACAACGAATTGACGTGCGACGTCCGGAAGCTCAATCCGCAGATGTCGGTCACACCCGTATTGATGAATGTTGAACTGGTCGTGATCTATGGGGCGTGAGGGGCGGGTGAGGACCGCGGGCTGCTGAAAGTATCCTGCAACCTGGCTGTCGAAACCTTGGGTTACGGCGGAATGGCACGAAGATGCGGTGGGGAAAGTCGTGGGCACTGACTGTTTCTCTTTGCGGAACGCTTGTCTCCGGCGGTTTGATGTGGGACCGACAGTACCATTTTTCTCGATACGGCGTACCGCTGGGGGTTTCTGTGTTAGGTTATTGCGAGACGACGGCCGAGGACGGCCGTTGCACCGGCCCCGCCAGGGAAGTCGCAACCCGGGAACAAGGAGAACAGTTCCATGGCATACGGTATATCGTCATCGATCCTGAGCCATTTACCGCTCGAACAGGCGTTGCGGCGGCTGGCGGCGGAAGGCATCGAGCAGATCGAGATTCTGGGTGAACCACCGCACTTCACGGCGGGCGCGTACGAGCCGTCCGTTGTCCGCGGCTGGCTCGACGAGCTCGGGCTCAAGGCGCCGGTGGGCCACGCCTTGTTCAGCGCCCCCAATCTCGCCACGCTCGACGAATCTGAGCGATCACAGGCGATCAACGATGTTGCGGCGTCGCTGGAGCTGCTGGCGGCGATCGGCACCGGCTTGGCGGTCGTTCATCCCACCGGGTACGCCGCCGACTACGACGAGGACAATCGCCCGGCCTTCGTCGCGCAGGCCCGCCAATCGATGTTTCAGCTGGCGTCTGTCGCCGGCGATATCGGCATCCGCCTGGCCTGGGAGAATCTGCCGCATCGCGGGACGTTGCGGCCGTTTCATGACATGAGCGAGCTGCGCCCGGCAATCGATGACATGCCGGACCATGTCGGCCTCTGTCTCGACACGACCCATGCATTGATTGCCGGCCACGATCCCCTGGGGCAGCTGAACATTGCGGCGGACCGGCTGTTTGCACTGCACCTGCATGACTCGGATGGAGAAGGTGACTGCCATTGGGTGCCCGGTCGCGGCATCATCGATTGGCAGCCATTCATCAGGCGGCTGGACGAGCTCGAGTTTGCCGGGCCGCGGACCATTGAAGTAGCTGCGTGCGAAGGTAACGAAGATCGGGTCCTGGGCGAAGTCGCACGAGTCGCAGCTTCGCAGTTTGAGTGGACGCCTGATCCTGAAAGCCCGGGTTGAGGGGGAATGGTACCAGGGCGCCGGTCGGCATCAGGCCGGGAAACAGCATAGTGAAGAACAGGAATGCGGGATCAATGCCGTGTCTTGGAGTGTTGCAAAACAAAGACCGGTGGCGTTTGCGCGGCGCCGGGGGAAAAAAAATAAAACTGCCTTTTCGCGCCGCAACGAATTCCATAAACCAGCGCTCCACAACTCCGTTGCTCCATCACTTTGAAGGAAAGATTCGTAATGTCCGCCAAACAGCCCGAAGAGTATATCCGCGCCGGGGACTGCGAATTTTTCGAGCGTGAGCTGGCCTCCTTCGTGCCTGATCGTATATTCGACGCGCATGCCCACATCTGGGACTCGGACCACGGCGAGCAGGTCGTATGGGCCGACGGGTTCCCTTCCGATGTGGGCCTGGATCTTTACCGCCAGTTCGTTGATTGCCTGCACCCGGCCCGGCCGGTGTCCGCCCTGTTTCTGAGCCTGCCCTGGAATAAAGACCGGCGCCACGAGACGAATGAATGGATTGCCCGAAATATCGCCCGGGACACGACCTGCCGCGGTCATTTTTTTGTCGAGCCCGACGACGACCCCGACTGGGTGCAGCAGGAGGTTCGCCGCCTCGGGCTGCATGGTCTCAAGTGTTACTTCACTTACGCTTCATCAACCTGGGAGGCGGACATCCCCGACTACCTGCCGGAGCGCCTGGTAAAAGTCGCTGATGACGAGGGGTGGACGATCACCCTGCACTTGGTCAAGGCCCGTTGCATCGCGGACCCGGGCAACCAGTATTGGATTCGTCACTACTGCGAGACCTATCCGAACATGAAACTCATCCTGGCCCACAGCGCCCGGGGATTTCAACCGAGCCACAATCTCGAGGGCCTGCCGGCGTTACAGGGGCTCGACAATCTTTACTTCGACACCAGTACCAATTGCGAACCGCACGCCCACGAGGTGATCATCCGGCTTTTCGGCCACAGGAAGCTCATGTACGGGTCAGATTTTTACCTCAGCCATCTGCGCGGGCGCACCTTCGGTGCCAGCGACTCGTTCGTCTGGGTCGAGGAGGATTCACCGGTATGGAATCAGAAGCAGTTGGCCTTTCAACCGTCGCTGATCGGTCACGAACACCTGCGCTCGCTGAAGCTGGCCTGCTGGTCCGCCCGTTTGTCGGACAGTGACATTGAAGACATCTTCTGGAACAACGCCGCCGAGCTGTTCGGGGTGGAACCGCCCCGCGCCTCCTGAAACCTGAAACCTGAAACCTGAAACCTGAAACATGGGAACCCATCATGCCTGATCAACCTACAGCCTATCTGAACGGCGAATTCGTTCATGCCGACGACTGCAAGCTGCCGATGTTCGATCTCGGTATCGTGATTGGCGCCGCGGTTACCGACCTGGTGCGCACCTTCAACGGCAAACCGTATCGGCTCGAGGACCATATCCGGCGTTTCTACCGGTCCTGCAAGTACGCCTGCATCGAGCCGCCGGCGTCACTGGAAGAGTCGATGAAGATCACCGAGGAACTGGTCGAGCGCAACCAGCCGGTCTACGACAATCGCGAGCTGGCGGTCGTCTATTACATGACGGCCGGTGTCAATTCGGCATATGCCGGCGCCGCGGCCGGCGCCGATCGACTGACGCCGACCTACGTGCAACACACGTTCCCGCTGCTGTTCCACGCGTGGTCACACTTCTTTACCGACGGCGCCCACTGCGTCACGCCGCCGGTCCGGCATGTGCCGCCACAAGTGTTGAGCAGCAAGATCAAACACCGCAATCGCCTGCACATGTGGATCGGCGACAAGCAGGCCCAGCAGGCCGACCCCAAGGCGGTGCCGCTTTACATGGATGTCGACGGCAACATCGCCGAGGCGTCCGGCTCGAACTTCCTGATCTACCGCGACGGCACGGTGGTTTCCCCACGGCGCCCGAACATGTTGTGGGGCATCAGCCTGCAGACGGTCACGGAGATTCTTGCCGAGCTCGACGTGCCGTTCATCGAAGAGGATATCCAGACCTACGACGTGGTCAACGCCGACGAGGCGTGGCTGCCGAGCTCGCCGTATTGCCTGGCGCCGGTGTCCAGGCTCAACGGTACCGAGATCGGCAGTGGTAAACCGGGACCGATGTGGCGCCGTATTCTCGACCACTGGAGTGGGCTGGTCGGGAAAGACGTGTACAAGGAGATCACCGAAGCGCCGGTTCCGTGAGGAAGGACGCATGGCTGTTCTGGACATTCTCGACCACAGCGTTGTTCATGTCAATGCGGAACCACACCGGGTCAGTGAATATGTTGCGTTGCCGTATGTTGTCGCTTTGCCGGACGACACGCTTCTTTGTGCATGCCGTCACGGTACGGCGCGCGAGAGCGCCGACGGCATTGTCAAGCTGCACCGCTCCACCGACGGCGGCATGACCTGGCACTGCACGGGTGTCCTTCTCGAAGCGGACGGGATTGCCGCCGGTGCTCAATGGGCGCGGGGCTTCGCGGTGCTGCCCGACGGCGAGGTCGTGGCGGGGGTCGCGGTTCGTGAACGAATCGAGGAACACGGCTTCAACTTCCAGGTACGTTCCCATGATGGTGGCCTGTCCTGGTCCGAGGCGGAGGTTTACGCTCCCGAACCGTTCGGCGCAGTTGCCGGTGCCAGCCAGATAACCGGGCTGGCGGACGGTACCATCATCGCGACCGGCGAGGGCAGAGGCGACGGCGATGTGGCACCCGCGGGCACCATGGTGAATCTGATTTCACGCTCGATGGACGGCGGGCGGACCTGGGACCCCGTGCTGCCGACGCTGGTGAGCAAGAACCCGTTTCATTTCGACATCGACATCACCCAGCTGGCAAACGGCCAACTGCTCGCGGCCTACTGGACCCATGACATGGAGACGGACCGTGGTCTCAATGTGCACATGTCCAGTTCAAGCGACCTCGGGCGGAGCTGGACGGCAACCCGGGACAGCGGTTTCTGGGGGCAGCGTACGGCCGTGTGTGCATTACGAAGCGGCCGGGTGCTGGCGGTGACCAACCACCGGCGGGCGCCATTCGGGATTCGCGCCCACTTGTCGGGTGTCGACGGCACGACATTCAGTGAACCGGACCACGTCGAGATCTGGGGCGTCGAGCCGGCGACCGTCCGCACGGCACCGGTGCTGGCCGCGAAACATGATGTCGAGCAGGAAGTGCTGACGTCCTGGCACTTTTTCACGTTCGGTACGCCGTCGATAGCGCAGTTGTCGGACGGGACGATTGTGGTCGCGTACTATGTCACCGAGGAATCTGTGACCTACGTGCGCAGCTGCCGGATGCGGGAGAACATCTGATCGGGCGCGTACTGTGCGGCCGTGCCAACCGTCTCACGTCGTCAGCAGCAGCGTCTTCACTTCGTGCGGGCGAAAGTTCAGGCTCACAGTCCCGTTGGCAATCTTCAGCGGCCTGCCGACCGGGCGCTCGAGCAAATTCACCGGGATGGCTGCTGTTGTTCCACTGTCCACACGCAGCCGGGCACGGCACCGCTTGCCGTCGGTCTCGAACAGGCGCATGACCAATCCTTCCCGGCCTTCGGCCAGGCGCAGTGATGTGCAGACGACCGAGCCGCCTTTGATCGCCATCGCTGGAGGTGCAGGACGTACCCGGGCCTTTGTCGTTGCGGCGATCGGCCGGCGATTGTATGCCATGCCGGCCCTGACCAGTTCGGCGTTTGACCTGCCGCCGTGCGGAGCAAAGGCAAATCGCACCCGGTGCCGGCCGCTGTCGGGGTCCGGGTCGGGGGCATAACTGCTGCGCAGCAAGGTCATGCGCAGCCGCCCGCCGAGCGCGTCATAGCCGTACTTCGAATCGTTGTACAGGGAAAAACCGAACTCGTCGCCGCTAAGGTCGCAGAATTTCTGGGTCGAGTATTCGATGCCGTCTGCAGCGCGTTCGGAAACCAAGAACGGCCCTTCGCTGCGAACGCGTGCCGCTGTCATGCCGGTGGCGAAGGAGATCTTCAACTGTGGGATCGCCGTGTCGGCGGAACCTTTCTCCTGCCAATCGATTTCGGCGTCGAAATCAACCCGCGGAAAATCCTTGTAGACGAGGATTTCCTCATCAATCTGCGAGGAATGAAAGCGGTGGGTCACCTGGAATCGGGCGAACACCGGCCCGGTCTCCACCAGTTCCACCCGGGCGTTGCGCAGCAGGTATTCCTCGCGCTGGATGTCGTTGATCAGCCAGGCGGACATCGGGTTGGGCGCCTCGAACACCAACTGGAAGACATTGAGTGCCAACTCTGCGCGGCTTGATGGAGTGCCCACGGCGTGGCCGATATGCCGGGCCGCGCCGAAGGCGATGAGGTCACGTGCCAATCGTTTGTCGAAGTACGATGCGATCGCGCCGGAGTCGCGACTGATTTTCAGGATCGCGGTTGCTGTATCGACCTGGTAATAGCCGCCGGTCGCGTGTTCGGCCAGCAGCGTAACCGGCACTGCGGCCAAATCCGTGCGGCGCGGTACCGTCGTGAGGATACGAAAATGGCGGCACGAAAATGCCGGGATCGCTGGCGCGATAAAGGCGTGTTCGGCACCCAATTTCTGGACCGGGGTGATGGCGCCTGTTTCGTCCGCGAGTGCCACGGTTCCTCGCGGTAGTTTTGTGCGCACCACTTCCGTGCAGGCAAAGCCGCACGGATTGAAGACGGTGACCGTCTTGCCGCCGCGCCAGGGCTTTACGAGTACAGCCAACGCTTCCGTCGTCACCTTGCGGGCGGTCTTGAATGATTTCTCGGAGCGTTGATGGGCGTCTATATAGGTGTCGTGAACGGAAGCGCCGTCGAAAATATCGTGAAAGTGGTTGAAGAGCACCGGCGTCCAGGCGTTGGCCAGCGTCCGCCGGCGATCGACACCGCCAAGGGCACAGAGGGTTTCGGCGGTGATCAACGCACCTTCACACTCACGGTTGTAGCGCTTGATCAAGGCGTGGGTAGTGAAACAGCCCTCGAACACCGTGTATGTTTCGCCGGTGTTGGCGGGCAGTTCGGGATTCTCTTTGCGGACTGCTGCAACGACGTCTTTCATGCTGCTGAAACGGATTGTCGGGATGAGCGGTCGATCGTGATAGCGCTGCATGATCTCGATCTGGTGCCGCGCCATGCCGCCGCCGTGGTTGCCGATGCCCCAGATGTGCAGTGCATTGCGAATGCCTTTGCGGTAGTTCAGGATGGCGGTTTCGACGACTGTGCCCGGCACCAGCGTGTCGTTGTAAACCTTCGAGAA
>JASLZG010000011.1:0-8808 GCA_030754995.1 Lentisphaeria bacterium | reverse complement strand
GCTGCCGTCGACGCCGGTCCAATTACGGATTGGCCAGTTGTCCCAGAGCCCGGGGTTGCAGCGCATGTGGAAGTACGAATTGAACTCGCCGAGCGCCGCGAGCTGCGGGATGTTGCCCGGATGCCCGAAGGTGTCGGGCTCCCAGAACACGGTTGCTTCCGAATCGAAATGTTTCCGGGTCCACTGCTTGGCGTACAACATGTGCCTGGCGATCGATTCGCCGTCCGCCATGTTCAGGTCGCCTTCGACCCAGGTGCCGGCGGCGTTCTCCCAGCGGCCTTCGCGAATTCGCTTCTTCACCTTGGCGAACACATGCGGATCGTGGCGGCGCACCAGGTCGTATGTCGGGACCTGGCTGTGGACAAAGGTCAGGTCGGGATACTCGTCCATCAGGTCGGTGGCGATTTTGAAATCCCGGCGAATGCACTTGACGGTGTCGTCCCAGGTCCACATCCAGTCCATATCGATATGTGCATGACCGAGCAGATGAACCGTGATCGCCTTGGCCCGCGCCGACAGCGGCATCAACACCGACTCCATACGGTCGATGGATGCACGGACGGCAGCCCAGCGGTTGCTCTTGACCGCGGCCAGGTCGACCGCCGCGGCGGCGCGTTCCACGACCTGCCGATCGCGATCCGACGAGGCGAGCGCCGCCGCCATCTTCAGTTGCATTGCGGCCGCGTCGAGATCGACGGCCAGCTCGGTGCAGGCCGCGAGTTCGATATCGATCTGAAATGATTTTGGCGGATCCAGGACCTCTGTGGGTTCTACACAGGCCGCGATGCGATAGGTTCGTCCGGGTTCGATCGGGACTGGAAAAGGCTCCGAGATGGGACCGGTTGCGGCCCATGCCCGTGTCTCCTGGAACAGTTTTTCGCCGTCGATCCAGACGGTGAACGGGGCCCACCCCAGAATGAAAATGTTCGCCGCTGTCCCGGCGAGCTTCAAGCCGGTGCGGCGCTGCGGCAATTCGAGGTCGGTGTAAAACCAGTGCTTGCGGTTTTTCGTCCAGAACTCGCGGCGCGGTTCATACACCGCCCAGGTTGGGGCGGGAGGCTCGACCGGGCCGCGCCGCGGCGCCTTTGGCGGGCATCGCCACACCGGCTCGATGCCACGGCGCAGCTCTTCAACCTTGCGGTCGAGGGCATCGAGGACACCGTCGAGGGCGGTCGTTGATTTCACTGATGGGGTCACCCGGCAGTATACCCGCCATCCACCGGCAGGGCAATCCCTGTAGTGAAGGCCGCTTCGTCGGATGCCAGGTAGACCGCGGCGTACGCCGTCTCGATGGGGCGGCCCAGGCGTCCCATCGGGTGCATGTCCACCAGGGCCTGAAACTCTTCTTTCGTTCCGAGGATTTTCTTCAACAGCGGGGTCTCGACAAACCCCGGGCAGATGCAGTTCACCCGAATATTGTGCGACGCATAGTCCAACGCCATGCTGCGGGTGAGGTTGACGATGCCGCCCTTGGATGCCGAATAGGCGGCCCGTGTTCTACCGGCGACAACGCCGTAGATCGATGCGGTGTTGATGATCGAGCCGCCGCCGCCGCGCATCATTTCGGGGATGGCATATTTCGAACCGAGGAAGACGCCTTTCAGATTGATGTCGATGCAGCGGTCCCAGTCGTCTTCGTCGAGGTCCGCGACCGGTTTGCGGATGGCGATTCCGGCGTTGTTGAAGAGCACGTCGAGTTTGCCGAAACACGCAACCGCTTTCGCGACCATTGCGGCAGCGTCATCGGCGACCGCAACATCGATCTCGATGAACTCCGCGCGCCCGCCCGTATCGCGGATCTGGGTGACCGTTTCCTGGGCGCCGGCGGCGTTGCAATCGGCAACAACGACGGCGGCGCCCTGCTCGGCGAACAGCGTTGCCGATGCCCGGCCCAGCCCGGATGCGGCGCCGGTAATGATGGCAACTTTCCCGGCCAGCCTCATGGCGTTTCCCGGTCGTTCTGTTGTTGAGCCGGGTGATCTTGGGGCAGCCCCAGGAGGTTTTTCAGATTGCCGCCCAGCAAGAGGTCGATATCTTCGGCCGGCCAGTCCAGGTTCCGGATAATCCGCAGTTCCTGTTCGGTCTGTGACTGCTGATTGTACGGGAAATCCAAACCATAGATCAGCCGGTCGGCACCGATTTGCCAACGGCAATCAGCGACGCCTTCCGGCCCGAGGTACCAGAATTTTTGATTCTCGGCGTCGAGCACGCTGGCGATGCCGCCGTACAGGTGATTGCCGTAGTGCGAGTTGTTGACCACGATTGCCAGTACCTGGCGGTACCATGCCCAGCCGCCGACGTGCTCGAACACCATCCGCAGCTCCGGGTTCTCGTGGGCGATTTCGTCGCACAGCAACGGATTGTATTCCTGCAGTCGATGCCAGTGAACGCCGAGGTGAAAGTCAGCGACCAGCCCGGCCTCTGCCATCAGTGCGTAAACCTCACGTGCCCAGTCCCCGAACAGGTGAAACTTCTGTGCCGGGCCATGCAGCTTGATGCCGCGAAAGCCGAGGTCGGTGATCTCCTTGACCTGGTCGCGTGGCGGTTTATCTGGATCCAGGGTGCCGTACCCGACGAGGTGCGGCCGGCTGGACAATTCGTTCGCCAGCCACTGATTCTGATTCGCGATGCTGTCCGGCAGCTGTTTCGTAAACGGTGCAAAACAGACGGCCCCCTCGATGCCGAGGGTGTCCGCCATACGCAGGAACGCGTCTGGTGTTGCATCGTCGCGGGTTGCCGCGGGCAGCAGATGGACGTGATTGACGAACATGAGGTTATGGTGCCTCCACTTCCAACGGCTTGCCACAGGTGACCGATTCGTTGATCTTCAACGTCGTCGCCAGGGTCCTTGCCGCGTCCGCGAAACTCGAGCGAATCATTGACTGGCCACCGCCGGCGACCGCGTCGAGGAAGCCGTTTACTTCGGTGATGTAACAATCGTCTGTCGCCTCGAAGGACACTTCTTCCCCGTCGACCGTGCCCCACAGCCGATTCCTTTCCGACAGATCCCAGACCAGCCGGAAATCCTCACCGATGCAATCGATCTCCCACACCCAGCCGCGGTGCGACCAGGAATGCAGGTAGGTCCCGATGGCACCCGAGCGGAATTGCAGGTTCGTGCTGATCGTGTCCTCGACGGTGAACGCATCGGTTTTCGGAATGATCGTGTTGCTGCCGAACGCATGCACGGCGGTGATCTCGTCCTGCATCATGTAGCGTGCCGCATCGATCAGATGGACGCCCTGATCGCCGATCGGTCCGCCCGACTTCTCCTGGATGAAGTAATAACCCGGTATCTCCCAGAAGGCGCAGGCCCAGACGCCGCGGATCATGCAGGAGCCGATGCTGCGGCCGTCCAGCAGTTCGCGCATGCGGTCGGTGACTTGTGACCAGCGGTACATGAAGCCGATCGAGTTGATGATCCCGGCCTGCTCGATTGCGTCGATACAGGCACGGGCATCCGCCATCGTGGCTGCCGGAGGTTTCTCGCAGAAGAACGGCAGCTTGTGTTCGGCGATCGCCTGGATCGGCCCGACCCGGACCTGTGCCGGCGTGCAGACAAAAACCGCGTCGAGCTGTTCACGCTCGAGCATCTGGGCGAAGTCCCCATAGGCATTACCGCCATGCTCCTCGGCAGCTGCCTCGGCCTTGGCCACCTCCGTGTCCGCAAATGCCACCGGCCGGCCCTTGCCGGTGTCCACAACATATTGGGCGTGGCGCGTGCCCAGACCGCCAACGCCAATGATTCCGATTCTCAGCATTGCATCATCCTGTGTTAGATTTTTCCGGTTTCAGGTGCCAGGGAATACCTGAAACCTGTTTACCCTTCTTCACTCTGCCAGCGGCCAGGTGACGGATCCCCAGATCCACGGGTTCGCCCAGGCCCACCCCTCCTTGCCATCCCAGCAATCGATCCGGAAATAGCATGGAACCGTCTTAGGATTGTCGACCGTGTAGTCGCGCGCAAAGTTCTGCAGCATCTGTTTTGCCCGCCCCGGCTCCGCGGCGGCGCCGACGTGAATGCGCGTCTCGGTAATCAGCTCTCCCGGCGGTGCGTCTTTGCGCGAGCCGCACCACGGCAGCGAGGTGAGCGTGATTGATTTGACCGGCGACGTGCGGATTTCTATGTAATCATCGACAATCTGAATGTCCTTGATCTCCGGTCCGGTCGTTGAATAGAACAGTCCGTCGCGGATTGCACTCAAAATGCCCTGTGCCGTACGGTCCGGTGTGCGCACCATCATCCAGGCTTTGCCGCGATCGAATCCCGGCTCGAACCCGGGCGATACGTGGCCGTCCCTCGAGTGCCGATCGTCCGAGGCCCAACCCCAGACGCACTTGCCGACAGACAGCAGCTCGTCCCATTGGGTGACGGAAAAGGCCCGTCGCCGGGTGCCGTAGATGTGGGCGTTGAACACCTCGATGCCGAGCAGGCCTTCGAACGTCATCAGCAGGCCGGAATAGACACCGCACATGTGCGGATGCGACATGAATGGCAAGCCACCCTGTGCCAAGACATCGTCGATGACCAGTTGCGGATGCACGCGGACGCGCGGCACCTCGGTGATGCCGATGGCGCAGACCTCGGCACCCATGGCCTCGCGGCAATCGGTGATGATTTCGGCACCGGGGATCAGTACTATCTTCGAGCCCGGTTCCTGGTCCAGCTCGGCCACGACATCGTGATCGGTGATGCACAGGAAATCGTAGCCATGCGCCTCGTACCAGGCAGCCACCTCGATGACTGTCATCTGTCCATCGGAAGCGGTTGAGTGGGTGTGCGGGTTGCCGCGCAGCCACTCACCTGTCGCGGCGAATGGGTTGCCGCGGATGACCGGCGGCAGGTTGAATGTGTTCACTGACATCCTGCGGAGTGTCGGGGGCCCGGGATATTGGAGAGTTGGGGTGCCGGAATGAAAATGCGATTTGGCGCTTTCGCGCCCCCGGAAAAATACGAAGCCGTTCCTTCTTCACTCGTGCGCCACGATTTCATCATGCCCATGGGATCACTGTGGAACGTGTTCACGGTTCGGTTTCTTCCAGGTCCGAGAAATCCAGGGTCAGCGGTTTACGGATTTTGGCATAGTACCCGGCCGGCCGGCCGCGTACGTTGGTGACATCCCTTTTGTCCCTGGAGTAGTACCAGGAATGCCAGTAACTGGCGGTGACCAGCCACTTGCAGAGTTGCCCCCAGTCCGGGAAGCGCTGCGCTGCGTCGTCCGGGTCCATGTCCAGGATCATGCGTCGATAATCTTCAAAGGCGTCGACGTGCTTCTTGAGTTCGATTTTCGACTCGCGGCTGCCGGCAATGAGGTACGCCTCGTACATCGTCCACATGTTCGATACCAGCTGCAAATAGTCGAACTGCAGCCGTGTCATCCGCAGGTTGTCTGCTGCTGCACCGGTCACCCCGACAGCCTCGGCCCGGGTCAGCAGTGTGTTGAGGTGCTGCGTTATGAACGGTGGAAAGCGGTCGCGCAAATCCCGCGCATGCGGAGAGCCGGGCGATAATTTGTTTTGCCGTAACGGCCGGGCGCCGCCTTCGATGGGCCCGTACAGGTAGTGGAAAAAGTCGATCATCGCTGTGCCGGCCTCGCCGTAGACACCGTGGCAGTAGTCGCGCAACAGTTCATCCTCCTCGAGGTCGGGATCACCAAGCAAGCGGCCCAGAACATAGTACACCGGGCCGTTGAGCCCCCAGTTGTGCCCGTCACCGCCATTGAAAAAACCGATCACACCATGGTTCCGCAGCTTGCGAATCTCGTCTGCCACTTCCTTGGGCGTGGCATCGGGAGCGTGCCCGTACACCCAGGACATGTCCCACCAGATCTTGTACGAGGTCATCGCCGACACCTTCTCCGACCAGGCGCCCAGCATTTCCGGAATGTCGTGGCACAACTCGGCGACGACATTCGGACTGTATTTGTCGATCTGCTTCGACGGCCAACGGGTCGGGATGTAGGCGAGGTAGTGGACCATTTTGCCCGGGTGCGAAATGGCGCACTGCTCGGCGATCCAGTTGTGCACGGTATGGATGCGTTCGACGGGGTTGTTGCGGTTTGTTGTGTGCAGCCATTTGTACCAGTCCGGGCCGTCGACGTCCTTGTCCCACGGCTTGAACTTGTCCATCGCTTCGCATGCCTCGCATTCGCAGCGTTCCCAGCCGTCGCTCTGGCCGAGCTGCACCCAGTCGAAGCCGTTGTCGAATTCAGAGCGGATACCTTCGAGCAGAAGCTGCTGCACCTTGGGGTTCGACGTGCAAAGATGGTTGCCCTCCGCCGTTCGCTTGCCGTCGCGCATTGCAAAGTACTCCGGGTGCTCTTTGAAGTACCCGGCATTGACCCAGTGATACCAGGAGTGGCCGCCGAAGGTCTTGAGCCGGATGCCGTACCGGAAATTGTTGGCGAAGGCGGCCGGATTCAGCCGCGGGCTGCCGTAGAGAAAGGATCCGACGGCGTATGCAAACGGCGGCGTGACCGTCTTTTCAAACGATCCGGAAACACTCAGGGTAGCGGCCTGCGGCACGACGATCCCCTGCTTCATCGGCATGAACCAGCGGACCCCGCAAACGTCCTCGAGGAAGGTCACGACGGCCTTGCATGTACCGTTGGCACCGGCCCGGTCTGCTTTCTCGTTGGCGTGGATTCGATCGGGTCGCCACGGGTCGCCTCCGGACCAGTCCTTCAATTGCTCCGGCGACGGGTCCTCACGGCCGATGCCTTCGCTGTCGCGGCCGATGAGGAACAGCACGTTGCCTTTCGCCCGGATGTGACAGCCATCCCACTTCAAGTCGTCGGTCGTGATGCCGGCGGCCTGCGCCAGCTTCGTGTGGCCGACCGATATCAGCGTGCCTCCCGGCGCCTCGCCTTCCTTGACGATCGGCAGCTCGGCGCCGGTTGCCTTGTCGACATACTCCTGCAGCCAACCGGCGGCCATGCGCTGCCACCAGTCGGCGTCGTCGGCGACGACAATTGTACTGCGTGGCTGATTGTCGACGACCAGCTCGAGCGGATTATTTCCGGGTGTGTCCATCACTTTTTTTTTTATCTCGACTACCGTGACGTTTTCGGGTGTGCCGATGATCTCCGGCGGCTCGGATGTGCGAACGTTTTCAAGGCGGATGCGAGGCTCGTAATCGGGGTGATACTTGGCTCCGAGCTTGGCGTTCGCATTGCCGGTCCGGGCATTGATCTTGAGGCGCTGAATTGTGGAATCCTTGATCGTCACTGACCGCACCGGCAACCGGGCGTCGCGTTCGGTGACGGCATCGGTCTCGAAGCCGACGGACACCAGGTTCTCGAACTTGCTGCCCTGGACCAGCACGTCCTCGACCCCACAGGCAATGATCACCGGTGCGTTGGTCTGGCAGTCGATGAGCCGCACGTTGCGGGTGCGCAGGTTCGGCTTTACCGAACGATCAATGGTGCCGGGCGTCGTGGTCACTATGAAGCCGTTGCCCGTAAGGTTGTTGGCCGTGCATCGTACAAAGGTCACGTCGTCGACGTGCAGCGGCCAGTGGTATTCGTGATGGCGCACGTAATATCCGGTGCCGGCGCCGCCGATATTGGTAATTTCACAGTCCTCGAGGTACACCCGCGCGGCGCCTTCCTCGATCTCCCAGGCCTTGACGCAGCGGGGTGCGTTGACTGCTCTACAGTTGATGAATCGAATGTCGGTGCAGCCGCCATCGACGCCACGGCCGGAGGCGCCGTAGGCATCGTGGTCCCAATCCGTGACGGTGAGGCCGAGCGCCTCGCAGTCACGGCTGCCCGGACCGAAGGTCATGCCGCAGAACGTGTCTTCAAACCGCAGATCCTTCAGCATGACAAAGTGCGCATGGCCGGACCACAAGCCGCGGGGATTATTGCCCCGGCGCGCCTGCAGCTGGGTTCGGTAGCTGCCGTCGACGACAAAACCCTCGACTTTAATATGCTCGACGACCGGCTTGACGGGGCCGGCGCCAATCCCCGGAACGTGAACGCCGACGGTGATTACATCCATGCGCCCGGCGCCATTTTTCAGCTTGATCGTTGCACCAGGGCCGTAAAGATGGGCCCAATCTGAGCGCACGTGGATGGTATCCGAAACGAGGTAGAATTTATTGGTCGGCGGGAAAATGATCTTACCGCCGCCGTCGTCCTTAACCTTCGCCAGCGCGGCGTTGATCGCCGCCAAATCGTCCGTCACACCGTCCCCGACCGCGCCGAAATCCTGCACGTTGTATTCGACTATCTTTGGCGGCGCCGGCCGTGCGACCGGTGGGAACGCCCCGATATAGGTGCCGTCGTGACCGGCCCTGGCGGCTGCTGAGTTGTGCGGAATTCGCAGGAAGTACGGGTTGTACGGGTTGCGCGAGATAAACTGCGGGTCGGTCTGAATATCGTGTGCCCCGCCAATGCCCGTTTCCTTGCCGTTCCATCCGTTACCGTACTGCAGCCCGACGTGCCAGAGGTTGTTGTAGTCACCGGTGCAGTCGCCGCGCATCGCCGGCGTCACGGTGGAGGGGACCTGCGTAATGATGCTGTTGGTGACGGTGACGGTCCCCTCACTTTCGGCATTGATCGCGCCATATGTGTTGATTGCATAGACCGTGCAATGATCGACGGTCAGATGGGCCGGGAACCGGTTGCCGGCTGCCTGGATGCCGTTGAAGCTCTCGTATACGACAGTGTTCCGGATGTCGACCTTGCTGGACTGCCACGCCATGATGCCGTTTGCCATGCGACTGCGGACACGGCAGTTCCTGATAACAACGTCGCTCGCGCCGAACAGCTTGATGCCGTCGTTGTCGCCGTTGATGTCGCGGCC